>CAXBSB010000032.1:0-42950 GCA_963977965.1 uncultured Schlesneria sp. | reverse complement strand
GTTTTGACTTGGAATTCTTTGGGGAAATCAATAAGGCAGAAAGCGCATGGAACACCAGAGGACGCCATATCATCGTGTCGCTTGGCAAAAAGGAAAAAGATGCCGAGTACTGGAAGCGTCTCCTTAAGAAGGAGGGTAAGAACGCACGCATCGTGGTAGACTGGGCTAAGTGGGTTGATGAAGATGAAGTCAGTGACCACGATGACGGCGATCAATACGATCCCAACGCAATGCAGGGCTTCGGTGGAATGCCAGGAATGGGCGGTGGCATGGGTGGCGGTATGGGATTCGGAGGTGTCGGGCTGACCGGGCTAGGAGGAATGGGCGGCACACGATTCAGCGGCGAACTGAATGGAGTGCTTGCATTTGATCGTGACGGAATGATCGAAGAAACACTCTCACTTGCCCTCAAGGCAACTTCACTCGGTTTAGAAGATGACACAGTCATGGAGGGGACTCCCGAGGAGTTGAATCTGGGAGTGATCGAGGAAACGGACGTAGATGGCACCATCCTGATGGATGACGGTATTCTTGATGGAGTGACCGATAACGATTTCATTGTGAACGGTCGTTCACGGATGTTGTACCTTGACATCACTGGCAATATTCCCAACTACTCTGACGTCGAGGCATATACTGGATCCTACACAGGATCCTACACAGAATGGGTCAATCTTCTCTTCCCCCGCCTGGAACGCGGTACTCTGGGGAGTTTTCTGCCGCAGCGGCCAACTGTGGAATGGTCACCGGAGGCAATCGCACTTTCGAACAGCCTCTCGCGGACAGCGTCATTGAAGAAAGTGGCTGGCGGAATTGTCCTGAATCGGACTTCAGAGAGTTTTGATGCCGCGTCAAATCGTCGATCCGCTCGTAACTCAGATCTGGTGATGTACTCGCCTTCCCAATGGATGTCAAAATCGAATGATCCTGGCGCTGAGCCAATTGTCAACTTCTGCAGCGGCCAAGAGCGTGGCGTCTATTCACTGGCATTTTTACTCGGTCGAAAACGTCCGCTGGCGGATGGCGACCTTGATCCCACGTTCTTGAATCTCTCAGACTACTCACTGCTCCCCTTGCAGGATTTCCATCCGAACGCAACGCCATCCATCCAGGATGCCGGTGAGAATCGAGTGAACTTCATTCTGAAGGATATTTCCAGTGACACATCCACCCGAATCCTGATCGATACCAAGCGCCATGTCATTCTGAAGATTGAGTTTGTCGGTGAGCGATCCTTTGCTGGATCGATTGCGTATGACGACTTCGTCGAAATTGCAGGGACGTGGTGGGCTCGGAAGATCTCGCATTTTGATACCCAGGGTACCAAGACACTCGAGACCACTCTGGAATTGCAACTGCTGGGCAAAGACCAGTTCGATCAGCGATTCGGTCAGGAACTGTCGGCACTGAAAGAAACTCAGTTCATTCAACTCCCTTTTGTCACGCTCAAGGAATCGCGTCAGAAAACGATCGATGGCAGTGCGGCGTTTGATCACAGACTCGCGATGATTCTGCATTTCGCACTTCGTCAACAGTGGGATGAGATGTGGAAACACGTTGACGCCGTGGAACGACAAGAGAATGACAAGCCAGGCTTGCGCTGGATTCGCACGCTGCTGCTGCTGACCTCTCGTCGCAATGAAGAGGCCCTGAAACGATTCGCAGATGAGCTTCGCAAACTGGTGGCAGCGCCCAATCCGACAGATCTGTATCTGGCGGAAATGATCCTGGAACACGTCAGTGAAATCGTCACAAAAAACGAGTTATTGCCGCTCGTGCTGCTCGTCAAACCAATCTACGAGCGCCAGCCAGCCGATGCTGACGCAATCAGAATGTGGAACGAGCACCGTTTGCAATGCCATCGGGGTATGGATGAGTGGGAACAGGCTCTGGCATTGAGCCGATCCATGGCGGAAGCAGCCCCCTGGAATCTTCAACGGCAATATGACTACGTCCGCCAATTGACTCAAGCCGGGCAACCAGAAACTGCGATCGCATGGCTTCTCCAACAGCTTGATCGACCAATCAAGCGAAGCCCCCACGAAGACGAGTCGCTTCGTTCAGCAATCGTTGACCATTATCGAACACGCGGTGACTGGAGCAAAATGCTGACGTTCACGACCGACTGGATCGCTCGTCAGCCATCGTCCGCCGGGAATCAGTCTGCATATTCTCAACATTTGACGTCACTCGTTTGCAACGAACAACGCGAGAAGGCTGATGCTCTGGCTCAAACATGGCTCGACGACGCGAAAGCAGAAGGACGACTGCCTCCGTTGAAGTACGCGCGATGTGAGGCCGCTCTTTGGTATGCGCTGGGACAGAATCGCTATCTTTCATCACAACACATTGACGATCACTGGAGTGAACCGCTGGCACAGTTCGCTCGCGACCTGGTTCGAAATCCGCATCATTCGGATTTGGTACATCAAATCTTGAATCGACTGTCCCATCATGATGTGATCGACCGACTGCGTGGCGACTTCCTGAACTTCTTGCGGAATGACCAGCAAAAGCTGTCTGCGGTCCAGATCCAGAATCTGATCTCATGGACCATGTCTGGCCGAATGGAACTGCCCGAACCACTGCAAGGTCGACGACAACTGGATGCGTCTGAGGTTCCTGACGCTGTCTGGGAATTGATCGCGACTTCATTGAAGGGACGTTGGGCCAAGGCAGAGTCGCGTGAGGAGCAACGGCAACTGGGCGAAGCTTTGAAGTCGATCTATTCTCAGCGTTTCCACGAATCGCATTACATTCCGTTCTTGCGTGAGCAGCTCGCGAAAGCACACGTAACAGAAAAGTTTGGATACCTGACTCAACTCTTTGACGCCCTGCAGCAGACGGAATGGAATGACGCGATCGAACAGGAAGCTTTTAAGCTTCTTTCAGATCTCAGCCTTGAAAAGGAAGCATTCGATCGACTGCCGGTACAACTTCCAGCACTGTATCACCTGGTCGATTCGATGCTCGCAAATCGAATCGAAGCTGCAGAGCAGAAGCTTTCGGATCAGGGTGGACGAGACAAACTGACACGAAACGAAATCGCCGCTCAAAACAAACAGATTCGCCTGACTGCATTAACCGGATTGTCAGATCGACTTGGTGTTGAAGCAGATAAAATCGATGGGCCGTTGTCCGACTGGCTGCGGATCGAGCAATCCTGGCTGGATCTTCAGGCGGGGCGCCGTCAGGAGCAAGCGTTGCAGCTTTGCTGGAAAATCCTTGGTGATGTGCCGCTGACATTGAAAAACGAAGTCGATCCAGAGGACGACGTCAAACACGTCATTGATTCGACATTACCGTTCGGCCTTGCTTCTGGTTTCGAAGAACCGGATCGAAAGGCGAGAATCACGGCGATTCTGCATCGACGCGCCTTGGTCACGGTTTTCAATCTTACGACGGTCCGAAAGGGATCACCTGAGTCTGTCGCACAGATGATGAAGTATCTCGATGCAGGTATCGCTCAAGAAACAGCGCCTGCTGAAGCGGGTGATCCGAAACAGAAGTCGACACCAGGATCGCGTTGGCGGAATGCGATGTTCGATTATCTGGTTGCCCTTGATCGGCCCGACGAACTTGACCGACGACTGCGCCAATGGATCAAGGATGATGTGTCGACAGCACCGTGGCGTCGACACCTTGCACGGTTGCAGGCCGAACGCGGACAGATCGCAGAGGCTGTGGAGTTGTTCCAAGCGTGCCAGAAAGATCATTTGCTCTCTGCCGGCGACTATCGACAGCTTGCCGACTGGTACCAGGTACTGGACCGGCGGCAGGAACATGAACGGGCCCTGATGGAATCATTCAAGCAGATGCCCGAAGACCAATTGCTGAACCAGTTGGAATCGCTGTGCAGTCGATGGGATCAGCCTGATTCAGCGACATCCCAGTTAGATGATCAGACGTTGCTTGCCCTGAAGGCGCTGTTCGAAAACGCACGAGCACCCGAGGTTGGACTGGAGCCACTTCGCCGTGCTTATGTGGGGACTCACGATTTCCGGCTGTTGCAGATGCTGCCTGATGCAGTGATGGGTCGGACTCCATTGATGATCTACTCGTACCTGAAGCATTTAAACGACGGGGTGCTCAGAGAACTTCAGAACGAAGCGGCTGCCGATGAAATCCTGACGCGAATCAAGGGGTTGCGACAAGCACAGCGTACGCAAACAGACCTGCGGGCTCTCGACATGCTGGAAGCGTTGATCGAACGCAAATCATCGGAAGTTCTTGATCAGCCCGAGGTTCACATCAACGCCAGTTTCGCCGCATTGAAGCGAGCGTTTTCCCGCAAAATTGAATCAGACGAAGCTGCGATGATGGCAAACTTCCTGGCCCAACTGGGGGGATTGCCGGGGCGGCTGGCGGACGAGCAACTGCGACAACTGAAAGAACTTCAGTCGTCAGCCCTCGCCAATAGTCGATATCGCCTGCAGATCACCACGGAAATGTGCAATCTGTTATGTGCCTATGACCGGCATGACGAGGCGATCCGGATTATGGAAGTCGAGATCAATGCCTATTCGCAGGCGAATCAAAACGGATGGCCATCGTTCGATAATCCCATCATTGGCCGCTTTGTCGAGATGTATGAACAAACAGGAAAGTATGCTGCAGGTGAAACGGTCCTGACACGATTCCTGGAAAAATCAAAAAGTCCCGAGCAGAGGCAATGGATTGAGGAACGCTTGCTGTCGGTTCATACGAACGCATTCGACGCGGATGGGGCGACTTCGCTTGGAAATGGTCGAGCCGAACTGTTCGAGCCTTTGCGTCAGTTGGTACTGAAAAAGATCGCGGCAACCGACGACGAGCAGTTACGGTATCGACTCGTGACACGCATCGTGGATCTATTCCGGTCAGCCCATCGCAATTCTCTGGCCAAGGTCAATGAACACGCTCAAGGTTTCGTGTTCGAAGTCCTTCCTGAACTTCTCAGAAAGCAGACGACAACTTACCTGAATACGGTTACGTACCCGATGACAATGATTGCGGATATTGCCGGGCCCAAAGCAGCTCTGCGCTACACCGTAGAGCGAATTGAACAATTTCCGCAGCGACTGGAGATGACCGGCAATTCGGCGGGCAGTACCATCGGGAACACGCTGGCTCATCAGCGTCTTGAAGTTGGCCCTTCGGAATTCGATGATCGTATCTTGACGTTTGTTCAGGCCGAACTGCGGCGGCGATTGCTTACCGGACGAGACCAATGTACCTCTTCATTCACGAACAAGGCCAATAAAACATTCTGGAAGGACAAAGCCCCAGCCTTCAGCCAATTGGCAAGTGAGGTTCTGGCCGATAATCGGACGTCAGGCCGGCGCGTGATGAATGTCGCCCAGTTCCTGTACAACGACCTTGGAATGGCATCTCGTGCCATCGAGATTCTGATCGTTGCGAACAAGCAGGGACTGCTGGACGATAAGGCCCAGTCACAATTAGTAACGTGGTTGCAAAGCAACAAGCGATTTGCAGAATCGATCCAGTTGCTCGAATCGTTGATGGCGGCCCATCCAGATGTGATCGAGTATCGAAAACAACTCATGGCAGCCTATTTCGAATCGAAGCGTCCGCAACAACTCGATGAATTGCTGAAGTTGACCGACATGCATTTCCATCAGGCGGGGCTGTGGAACGAAGGGAATGCGCACCAGTTGGCGATGGCCTGCCTGCAGTGTCAATTGACCGAGCGTGCCGTGCCATACCTCGTTGAAGCGATCTCCTTACACCGACGGGCAAACCCCGGCAGAAGCCAGGGTGATCAGACCTTGATCACGTTCAATAAAGATCTCGCTCATGCTTATTCCCAATTGATGAAGACTCGTGAGGCAGTCGATGCAATTTCTGCAGCGATTGTCTGCCAGGGGGGAGATCAGTCTGAGCGTCAGTCACTGTTGGAAGAACTCAAGGGAATTCTCGCGAATGCGGAAGATCTGGATGAGTTTGTAAAAGACCTTGATGTTAAAGCGGCGGAATCACTGCAGGATAGTCCGATCCTGAGACGAATTGTGGGAACAGTTTATCTGGAGAATTCGTTGCACGAGAAAGCGATTCCTCAACTGAAACTGGCTCTGGAACTGCAGCCGCATGATGCCCAGACACACCAGTCCTTGATCGCGTGTTACGACGCCATCGACGATGCAGCGGCGGCAAAACGTCAGTTGCTGAAACTGATTGAATTGAAGCCGCACGACGTTGAATTGTATGTGCAGTTGGCCGACCGCTTGCTTGAAGACGAAGAAGAATCCGAGCGGGCTGAGACTTCCATCGTCGAGGCATCACCAACAGAAGCCGAGAATCACGCGAAACTGGCGGAACGTCGTGAAAGTCAGGATCGATGGGCTGAAGCGATCGTGCTCTGGGAACGGGTCGCTGACCTGCGAAGACTCGAACCAAACGGACTTCTGAAGCTGGCCGCAGCGCAGATCCACGAAGAACAGTGGGACAATGCCCGATCAACGATTGACAAGCTTCGCAAAACAGAGTGGCCAGCAAGATTCACTGAAGTGAAATCCGAAACCTCGGCCCTTGAAATGCAGATTCCGGAGAAATGAGAGCAGACAGCAAGTTTTCACTTCAGGGTATGCGACCTGTAAGGTCGCGCTTCGTCAAAGATAGATTGCGCCCGTTGCCATCAATACAGATGCTGTTCACTTCCTCGAAGCGAACTTGTCCACACTACTTAAAAAGTTTCGTTTACGCTGGCTTCCGTGACACTTCGAGTTTTCGAAACGTGCCATTTTGTGTGGCTGAAGGATTGTGAGCCGAAGTCAATCAAGACGCATTTCTCGCGACCTTTCAGGTCGCATACCCTTGCGCTATCCGTCTCCACAGGGCTGAAAGCCCTGTGCTTTGTTCTCGTGGGCCTTCAGCCCACAAACAGCCGATCATCGCGACATCGCCGCCCAAACGAGAGACACAGATCTTGGTAGCGATGTCTCCCCCTCCCTCCTGTGTTCAGCCCAGCCTCCAAAGGCATCGGCCGTGTCGGATCAGCCCCGCGTTATTGTTCCGCAGAAGGCACGCGGGGATCAGAATCATAGATGAGTGGGACTGAATGACGCCGTCGTCCAAACACATTCAATCCACACAACAGCCTGATAGAAGCGCCTCATAGATCATTGTGAACGTGGCGTCATGGCAATTTCATCATCGGACGAAGCTGAACGTAAAGACATCCGTAATCGACGTAAATGAAGGGTTTGCATTGATGCGGACATAGCGACGATCGCCAGAAACGGTGGCGAGGGCATTCATCGCAACACCTTCGCTGATCACGCTGATCACAGGCTGATATCCAACGGCCCCACCGGTTCCGACGTTTGGAATGACCCCAACAGGATTGGGGCTGATCTGCGACATGATCGCCGCCCCGGCGGCACCGCGTCGACCTGTCTGCTTGACTGGAGTTGGGACGATGGCATCAGCAGCCAGTCGACGCCCGTTTGCCAGCGAGATTCTCACGATGGCGTCTGCTTTTCCCAGGATCACAGTTTGAGTTTCTGTTTCCTCATGGTCAGTATTCTTTCCGCGGGTGATGATCAGCCTGGCTCGCTTGGCCACGATCTCACCCCGAATATGCCGAACTCGCAGACGATATTCTCCCTGGATGGCGGACGGGCAAACGTATTCGTCGTAGCAATTGGCGCCGTTGGGGCCGTAACCATCGTGAACAAACGCTCCGCCAGCGGCTGTGAACGGCTTTTCCATGGAACAGATCGTTCCCGTTGGCTCTTCAACCAGCAGGTCAAGGTCTCCCTGGCCGTTCCATTCCAGTCGAACAACCAGATCCAGCCCCCGCGCCTTTCGCATCGCTTCCTGAAGCTGCAATGCCTTCGAAATCTTTCCTTCTTTCGTCAGCTTTTGAATCGCGTCAGAGGCCGCTTGTTCCGCACTGCGTCGAAGTGCTTCTCGATCTTTTCCCCACGCATAAGAGACTACCTCGGGGGCACACCAGACGACGGCTTCGACGTTGCCAGATCGCCTGGCGAGTTCCAGTGCCCTGATGAATGGCTCTGGACGCCCGGGACTGAGATACGAAGCCTGGCGGTACAATTCGATGGCTCGGTCAAAACGATCAAATCGCGTCAGGTACTCGGCCAACCGCATCATCGAATCGGGATTGCCATCAATCAGGTCCTGACTGGACATCAAGACTCGCTCAATCTCGCTCTTTGGGCGACCTGCAGTCTCCATCGACAGGGCGAGGACTTCATGGATCCAGCCGTTGCCAGCTTCCGTCAACTGGCCTGCGAGAATCGCTTGCTCCAGGCAAGCAATCACTTCTTCATATTGCTTGCTCTTGATCAGGTCGTTGACCACTTCTTTGAGGGCATCGCCCGAGAAGTCATCCTTAGCAAATCGTTCGCGCCATCGCTTCGCTCGTTCGGCGCGTGCCTGCCGTGATTCCGGTGTCTTGGTGGAAACAGAAGAAGCGGAATCCGCCACTGTCGGCGTCTTCCGCTTCTCTGAAGTCTGCGTGTCGTCCTTGGCAGGACGGTCATTCTGAGCGATCAGGTCGTTTACAGTTTTTTTTTGCCAACGGCATCGTTGTTGGACTTCGGAGCAACTGGCTCAGGCGGAACGCTGAAGAATCCGCCTCCACCCATGCCACCCATGCCACCCATGCCACCCATGCCACCCATGCCACCCATGCCACCCATGCCACCCATGCCGCCCATGCCACCCATGCCGCCGCCCATACCACCCATACCGCCACCCATGCCGCCCATACCGGCACCACCTTGAGGTGGCATGATCGGGATCACCAGGTCAGCAACAGGGTAAACGCGAGTCGACATTTTCTCATCGGCTTTTGTTTTGGTGGTGATTTTCATCACTTCGTCTTCGATGAGATACGTCAAACCGTGTGGCTCAAGCATCAATCGCAGCGCACTTCGCAGAGAAATCCCCGTCATTTCCAGTGTCACCTGAACATCGCTGCTGGCACCATCATCTTGCAATGCCTGCTTGTCGATCCAGATTTCAATGTGATGCAGGTCTTCGAGGTACTT
The DNA here is from genome assembly GCA_963977965.1 of uncultured Schlesneria sp. Taxonomy (GTDB): domain Bacteria; phylum Planctomycetota; class Planctomycetia; order Planctomycetales; family Planctomycetaceae; genus Schlesneria. The sequence goes on along the minus strand of CAXBSB010000032.1, from coordinate 33,936 downwards.
CAACGCTTCTTCCAGAGGGTTCTCGTTGAATGCGACTTCGGTCGTTTCGGTCAAAGCCTTCTGGATTCGCTTTTCGTTTGGAGTACTGCGTTTCAAGTCCACAGTTGCGTTCTGCTTCCGTCGTTCTGAAAGCGCCTTCCAGACTTCGGCGGATGGGAACCGAATCGGTGGTTCATCCGGGAATGGAATGTGTGACAGTTCAACTTGATGCAACACTTCCAGGACTTCGTCAGCTCGACGAGCACGCAAACGATAGGCACGGTTGAGCTGCTGAGCGGCTTCTGCGTCGAAGCGAGCAGCGGCTGAAGAACCTTCGCCGGGTCGCATATTGATGGCGACGTCAGCAACCTGCTGTGCTTCAGCGTATGCTTCGTCACGACCATGCTTACCTTCGAGCATCAAAGCTCGAACCCGGTCAATCAGGTTGTCCAGGCGTTCTTCGTCGAGCATGGCTTGCTCGGCCAACCGTCGCAGCGCTTCGCTTTGAGCGCGCCGCTCAAGGTTGCGTCGCTGCTGCTGTTGCTTCAGTTCCGCCTGATTTTCCTGCTGCTGGATTTCGGATTCCAACTGCTTTTGCATCCGCTGCCGATCTTCAGGAGCGATGTCAATCGCTGACTTCACAGCTCCCAGGACCTGCTTCAGTTGAGCCAGACCAGATTCATCATCTGACTGTCGGGCTCGCTCTACAGCGTTACTGACTTCATTTCGCAACTTCTGTGTCTGCAGAACGATTTTCTGACGCACATCGTCCAACAGGCTGGCATTCGGATCTGGCTCGACTCGGGCATCAACATCAGGAGTCGGTTCGGGCGGAGCTTCTTGAGCGAAATTGACTGGGCGAACATTGAATTTTCCAGTCGCCTTCAACAGCTTGACCGTCGAGTTCCCGGGATCTGCCTGGGCAACAAAATCAACGATCTTCTGGGCCTGTTGTTGTTCGCCTCGCTGCAAGGCAACTGCAGCCTGCTGTGTCAGTGCATCGACCGATTCCGAGAAATCGACCTGAGCCATCTGGAACAAAGCCATCCCGGCGAGTGGGTTTGTCAGCCCTTCCGTCGTCTCGATCTGGCGAACGAGGTTTGGCAGGAACGTCGCACCGGGTTGATCCAGTGGTGCGGTCAATTTCCATTCGACTGAACCGGATTCATCTTTCATGACAATTCGGGCGTCGGCAGGCAGAGCCCCTTGAGTCACGTAAATCGTTTCTCGGTCTGTACGGACAGGCAACGGTGTCCCTGGCAACAACGAGACCCCAGCGGCGGTGACTTGCAGATCTTCCGGGAAGAAGACCGGTGAACTCAATGCGGCGGCCAGGTTCTTTCCCTGTTCCTGAGCTCGTTCGGCAGCACTCTGGTTGACGCGAGCGATGTTCTTCGCCAGTTTCGCCGACTTCGTTTTGCGAGCTTCAGGTTTCGCTTCCCCTGGCTCAACAATCCGCGTGTCGAAAGCGACAAACCCGCCGGTCTGCTGAGCGAGAATTCCCAGCAACTGCATATTGCGGGTCGCTCCGACACCAAAGCTGTGGACGGGAACTCGGCGCTGTCGCAGGTCTTGAACCAGTGATCGAAGTTCCGGAACTTCAACCAGGTCCGCGGTGCTCATCCCATCGCCGATGTAGGTGATATCTGCGGGACGATCTGCAACGGTTCGGATGGCGGTCCGCAGGGCCCCTTCCAGATTGGTGGCGCCCAGAGGAACGCGTGACTTCAGTTGTTCAACGCTATCAGCGACAGCATCGGAACGAACAGGATTGAACCCGTCGTCCAAAGCGTCGGCCTGCAAGTCTGCGGCAAACAGTCGGACTCGATCCCCTTCAGGAAGCGATTTCAGGAGAGAATCCAAAACGGCGAGCGATTGCTGGCGATGCTCGCCAATCTGACTGGCCGAAGTGTCGATCAGAATAATGTGATCTCGAGCGACAATCCCCTTGGGAAGTTCACTCGCCCGCAGGACCACGGCGGAATACGACTGCCCATCGGGTGATGAGTGTTTGAGCACTCGCCCAGGAACGGTCGATTCGGCCCCTTGAAGTGACGCTCCCCCCCAACACACTGCGGCCACTGCCGGCAGCACGACCATTCGCTTGACAAATCGCTTGAGCATTGCAAACCACCTCGTGCTTGGAGGAAACGAGCAGATCCTAGGCGTCAGACGTGTACGCACCCTGCATTTTCAGCCGGTTACGCCGTTATTCTAAAAGAGAGTTTCCCGAATTAAAGAGAAATCTTCCAGCCCAGTCACGGAATTACAGAGTCTTCAGTCAATGTCCCCGCATGAGGCGCACTGTCCGACGGACCATGCTCAACGAACTGTCTGGTCTCCCTGACCATCGACCATTCCATTCTGTCGACTGACATAATCAACGGCGGACAGTCCAACAGTTGCAATACGATTTCCCGTCACGCCCGGTACTTACGGCACCCCTACCGCAACGAAAATCAGCTATTCAGTCTTCGACAGGTCTTTCCGCCTGCTGGGTATGAAAACTCGTTTCTCGATTCTTGGGAATATCGATTCGGCTGAATGGAATGTGGAATCCGATCCGATGAATTGCACAGGACCGCCCGCCTTTAAGGGCTGCGGCTGTAGAAATTCATCGGAATTTGAAAATGCGACGAGTTCGACTGAAGTTTCGCTGGAGCACGCTGTGGCTGATTTCCGCCGCAGTCATCTCTGCCATCGAAATCGTCGCTGCTGGTAGTCGTTCGCAAGAGTTTTTGGTTGCACCCGTCGACCTGAAATCACCACAAAGCGTTGATCAGAAATGTCTTCAGGAAATTTTACTTGGAAGCGCTGACGGCGATTCGGTTCTCGTCATCGGGAATCCAGGGGACCTTCTCGATGGTGAAGTGCATGTCGCGTTGACCGCTATCGAATTGGATGCAACTTCCGCGAGCAAGACTGGACTTCCATCCCGTCTCCCTATCGCGGCTTGCCCCCAAATGAGCGTCGATTCACATTCACATGACGCCCAGAATATCGCTGCCGGCGAGATGATCACTCCAGCCTATGAGCCGATCTGTGAGGAGACTCGATTCTACTTCCTGCAAACAGAAGTTCGCTCTCTCAACCCGGGTGACCAATCGATGATTCACTGTCGTCTGGCAGCTCAGACCAGGCGTGTCAAAATCTTCGTCGACCAGCGACTGAGTGATGGTCAGTTGAAGGATTTGATCCAGTCGATTGCGGCAGCGGCTGAGTCCGAATTAGCGGACGTCGTACAGAACCTTGCAGGAACCGTCACGGACGTTGATCAAGACCACCACTTTACAGTGGTGATTACCCCGGAAATCGCCCGATTGGGAAACGGGCGAACCCCAGTCGATGGACTGACACGGCCCGCTGATTTCATTCCAGAACTCGATCGTCCCGTTGGAAATGCATCAGACGTCATTTTTCTGAGTTCGAGCCTGGAACCAGGTGACCATCTGCGAGCGGTACTCGCTCACGAATGGTGCCACGCCGCGGTTTTCAGCCGCAAGTCCCGAGGTGAATCGGGGCGTGGGATTGATGAAGACTGGATCAACGAGGCAATCGCCCACTTCGTCGAGCATCGAGCCAGTGGATCGGCCACGAATCTGTCTCACAGAATTCGCAGTTTCCTTAGAAACCCTCAGCGATCACCATTGGTCGTACAGGACTACTCACACCCTGAGTACTGGCGACACGATGGCTGTCGAGGTGCTGGGTATTTGTTCATGGACTGGTGCCTGCAGAAAAGCGGTGACCGAGTCTTGAAAGAACTGGTCGAGGCACCATCGATCAGCGCGGAAAGTCTTTCAGCAGCATTGGATACGCCGTTCGCAGAACTCTTTCGAGGCTGGACGGAGTCAATGGGGCAGCGACTGGCGATCGCAGATCGGACGGACGACGAACGTGCGCCGTCGCCCGTCGAATGGAAACTTTCGTCAACGTCGCCTCAGGCCATGAAATTGACGCTCGGCGGTACTTGCGCGAGTTACGTTCGAATCCGCTGCCCTACCGGAACTCGATGGAGCATTTCCGCGACCGTATCTGATGGCAGAAAGATCCAAACGACATTGATTCCCGTCGATACTACTTCTTTTCACCAATGAGCGCCAAACGCTGAGCTCGCAGCTTCTTCAAACGCGAAACGGGATAAATCCGAACGACTTTTCCGCCGTAGGTCAGTCGTCCTTCGGCGTCATAGTCCAATTGCGAAATATCGACCCATTCGGCCAGTGAATCATCTTTGGAATTCAATTTCTTGATGTCGTACGCGGCCGAATAGAGAGCGGCAAACGTTTCCGGGTCGACTCCATGTCCACTTTCCAGGTCTTCCTTCGGATTCACCCCGCCGACCAGAACTGCGTAGGAATTGACCTGCTTGGTCGCAGATTCGTAGCGTGATTCGAGTTTCAGAGTTTCTGCAGCCGCCCGCAGCTTTTCGGTTGCTTCTGAAATCTTCTTGCCAGCTTCTTCCGAAGGGCGACTATCGGCATCTTGCGCGCGAACTGGAGCAAATGGACTGCAACTGCCCAGCAGATAACCCAGTCCCAGCATCGTGACACCGAAGGTAATTCGCTTCATTGGCAGCATTTCAACATCTCCTGGTCGGTTGGCCTGATGAGCCCAATTTGGTCATTTTGATCCTGCGAACTACGCTCGCACTCGCGCCAGATGATCCAATAATTCATCCAGGTTTCGCAAGATCGCACTTTCGTCAAGCGGCGCATTCTTGCAGGAATCTTCCAGGCGTCCTGCCAGGTCACTTAATCCTGAAAACCCATATCCGCCCGCACTTCCGCGCAGTTTGTGAGCTTCCCGTCGCAGATTCTGCAAGTCTTTCGAACGTGCCAAGTCGTTGAGCAGAGACTGCTTTTCCGGCAATTCACCCACGAAGTACGGCAGCATTTCTGCAAAGTCCGCATCATCGCGCAACGAAGAGTAAATCAGATTCGACATCTCTCCACGCACTTCTATGGCGACCTTCACAGCGCCATCGGGTCGAGCCCAGACAGACGATGATCCGGTTTGAGTAACTTGAAACAAGTCCAGTTATGCGGCTCGCTCGTGATGTGTTTCGTTTCCGGAACGCATCGGCATTGGCTTGATTGTTGGCTCTGAATTGAACTTTTTGGACTGTTGACGACCAGCGGGCCCCATCACGTAACTCAAATACATCAGAGCCGCCGAACCAACCAACGCCACGAAGCAGCCAATCAGCGCCACCTGATCATCACTCGCACCTTGCAACAGGTCCATAATCACCGACTCCTTTCCGAAACTGAACGCGAACGTGATCCTTGTTTCGGTTCGCGAATGGGGGTGATCACAGCCACGTCCGCCGCGACCGGCAAATTTCACACGAACTTCTGACAACAGGCATGCTGGGGTGAGATTGACGGATGAGTGCGACCGACCGAATGGGAAACCAGGGCGACGAATCCAACACGACCGGATAGGTAAGATTGCGCGGAAAATGGGACAAATCATTGAAACCAATTCCTGACAATTCGGGTAAAAATGGCATCACCTGTTGAATTGGTCCGTCCTGCCTGGAGATTTTTCGATGCGATTTCGATTTCCCGCGACCACGATGATGTGCTTGACGCTTCTGGTGGCGCAAAGCGTTACGCTGGCGGCTGATGCACCTGCTTCTCTGGTGCGTCATCTCCCCGCAGGAGCGATTGGGACCGTCGAAGTTGCTGGACTGGACGGGATCATCGATCGGATCGAAACGTCCCCCGCGCTCCGCGCCTACCTGGAAAGCCCGCTTTACGAAGACGTGTTGAAAACGGACCCCGCCAGAAAAGCACTCGCAGGCAAGGCGATCTTCGAAGCACAAACCGGGATGAATCTTTGGAAATTTGCCAAAACATTCTTCGGCGATCACATTGCCTTGGCGGTTTATCCCCCCAGCGCCGGTAATCCCCCCGATGGCGTCCTGATCCTGCAGGTCAAGGATGCGGCCGACCTGACAAAGCTTCTCGAAAAAGTGACTCCACTGATGCAATTAGCGGGAGATCAGGTCACTGTCACCGATGAAGCTGGGAACAAGACATTAAAATTCAAAGACGGGAATCGCGCCGTTCTGAAAGACCGATGGCTGGTCTTCAGTAAGAATTCAGACCTGCTGTCGCAGACGTTGAAAAGTCTACAGACGAATTCGGACAGCGGGCTGACGAATGAGGCCGCCTGGAAAACGATGTCGCAGCAGATGGGGCAGGATCATACGGTTCAGGTCTGCGTGAACCTGAACCGCCTGACGGAACTCAAAGGAAGTCGCCTTGTTCCTGAGAAGCTCGATAACCCGGTGGTCTCGTTACTCTATGGCGGTCTTCTGGAATTGGCCTCCCGCAGCCCGTATCTCGGAGTAACCCTTGATGTCGGCGCAAACTCGTTTTCACTGCAGTCAGCCATCGCTGGCAATGCTGGCGAACTGGACGACGCCCGCAAGGGATTGGTTCTCGACCCGGCTCAGCCCCTTGTACCACTGGCTCCGGCCATCAAGGATCGTCTCGGTTTGATTTCGTTTTCGCGCAACTTCGTCAAATGGTACAAGTCGCGCGAACAGTTGCTGGAACCCAAGCTTCAACCAGAGTTCGACAAGTTTGAAACGGGCCTCGCAACATTCCTGCCCGGTAAAGACTTTGCCGAAGACGTGTTGCCACTGCTGACAGGGCGCGTTGCGTTCGTCGCGGCTCCTCAAGACTACAGCTATCTCGACGGAAAGCCCGGCGTCCAGATTCCCGCGTTCGCACTCGTTGTCGAGTTGGCCAAGCCACGCGAGGGGGCTGACATCATGAATCTGGTCACCCAGACCATCCTGACCATCACGAATCTGGAAGCCTCGAAGCAGAAGCGGCAGCCCTGGGTACAGTCTTCAGAAAGCTATCGCGATGTGCAGATCAACTTCGCTCGCTACCTGCAGCGACCCAAAGGGGATCAACTCTCGACGTCCTACAATTTCCAGCCAGCATCAGCACTCGTCGACAATAGATTCATTCTGTCATCCAGCCTGGGGTTGTGCCGACAGTTGATTGAAGCATTAAAAACAGACAACGTTTCCCAGGCGACTGCCGCAAATCCTGGTCGAGCAGTGCTGCCAAACTTTGTGCAGGAACTATCCCCATCTGTTGTTGCTTCACTGCTGGACGCCAACGCGGCTGTGATCCACGCCCGAAACATCCAGAATGGGAAAACAGCAGAGCAGTCTGCTCGAGAACTTGACGGGCTGTGTCAGTTGCTGCGGCAGTTGACCGCCATCCGATTTGACACCGTGCAGTATCCGGATCACATGCGGCTGGAACTGCATGGTGGCTGGAAGTGATTGCATTCCGACTGATGACATCGCCATCAGTTCCCTCACGAAAGTTCATTCTCGTTGACCCGGGCCAGTCCCGGGAAGCCACGAAAGGCTGCGGATGCCGAACGTTCCCCCCCCGGATGGACTGCTCAAACCTTACGATGCCACTCGCGATGGTGCCTGGACCATCCGCGAAGCGACTCACCTGCTCGGCCGAAGCCAGTTCGGCTACACTCCAGACGAACTGGAACAGGCCGTTACCGGGGGGCTGAACGCTACCGTCGACCGATTGATTGCCACTCAGCCCGAATCGGCTGAGTTCCGTCAGGCCGAGGAAGCGTTACGTAAGACAGCTTTCGCAACGGGAGAGATCGCCGACCTGAAGATCTGGTGGCTTTACCGCATGTGGGCGACCGCAAACCCCCTGGCGGAAAAGGTGGCACTCTTCTGGCACAACCATTTCGCAACGTCCAATGACAAAGTGCGGTCGATCCCTCAGATGCTGGCTCAGAATGAACTGATCCGCACACACGGATTGGGGAGTTTCAAATCGTTGCTGCACGGCATGTCACGTGATACGGCAATGCTCGTCTGGCTCGATGGCAACGCGAATCGGAAACGGCATCCGAACGAAAACTTTGCTCGCGAGATCATGGAACTGTTCGCACTCGGTGTTGGAAATTACACCGAGAAAGATATCCAGGAAGCAGCCCGAGCCTTCAGTGGATGGCATGTCCGTGAAGGGGCTTTCTGGTTCAATCAACTGCAGCACGACGAGTCAACAAAAACGGTGTTCGGCAAGTCGGGTAATTTCGATGGTGCAGCCATCGTGGATCTGTGTCTTGAGCAACCCGCCTGCGCGCGATTCCTCGGGATGAAACTGCTCAAGACATTTGTCTGCCCAGATCCATCCACCGAACAGATTGATGCCGTCGCCGCACGAATCCGGGCTCACGACTACAACATGTCACCGGTGATGCGGGAACTGTTCAGCTCGCAGTTGTTCTTCGGTGCCTCCTGCCGACGCAACGTTATCAAGTCGCCGCTGGATCTCGTCGTTGGATCACTCCGATCGCTTGCCGCAACAGTAAAATGGCCTCCGGTCGCCCGGCTTCTGGCGAATCTTGGCCAAGATGTATTTGAACCACCTTCCGTCAAAGGTTGGGAAGGAGGTCGTCTGTGGATCAATTCATCGTCAATCCTGTTAAGAACCAACTTTGCGACGGAACTGGCATCGGGCGACCAGATTGCCACGCTACGGACTGCAATTCTGGATATGGCCGCAGGGGCGAGTGACGCTGTCGCCACGCAGATCGAGAAACTTCTGCTGGGTGGGCATACTGACGCCGCACTGCATTCAGAAATTGTGACTCATCATCAACGAGTCGAAGGATCGGCTGAGCAGAAACTTCGATCAATATTACAACTGGTCATGTCACTGCCAGAGTTCCAGCTTCAGTGAACCTGCCGAATCAGAAAACTGTTTGCCGAGTCCGTCCCAGGCCTGATCAACACATTCGGAAATCCTGTAATGACCACAACACGACGTGACTTTCTTCAATTGCTCGGTACAGCAGGAATTGTCTCGCTGGGAGCAATTCCACCTCAATTCCTTGCACGAGCCGCCCATGCCGCTCCTGGAATTGCCGCTCGCGATAAACGGGTACTGGTCCTGATACAACTCGCAGGGGGCAATGACGGTCTCAACACGCTCGTCCCGTTCGCAGATCCTGCCTACGAGAAAGCCCGGCCAGGAATCGGGATTCCCAAAGGACAAGTCTTGAAACTGAATGATTCCGTGGGGCTTCACCCGGGACTTTCTGGAATGAGAGAACTCTACGACGAAGGGAAGCTGGCGATTGTTCAGGGGGTCGGTTATCCCAATCCCGATCGTTCACATTTCCGTTCGATGGATATCTGGCAGTCGGCACAACCGCTCAATGAGACTCCACGCGACGGCTGGCTTGGCCGGGCTCTCGAATGGCAGTTCGATCGTCAACCTGCCCTCGCAGAAGCGTTGTCACTGGGGACCGACAAATTGCCGCTGGCATTCGTCAGTACGCGAGTCAACGTACCGACTCTCCGCCGGTTGGAAGAGTTTCAACTGGTCGACGGGCAAGCATCTGCCGCCAATCGCAACCTGACGCGTGCGGCCCAGCGTCAACTCGCCGATCTACCAGCAGCCAATGGTTCAGAACTGAACTTCCTCAGGCGAGCAACGACGACCGCACTGACCAGCGCCGAGCGACTGAAGAGTCTTTCGTCGTCATATCGGACGACAGTCAGTTATCCCGGGACCAGCCTGGCCAACAAACTGAAGCTGATAGCACAGATGCTGACTGCGGATCTACCCGCCCGGATCTTCGTCGTTTCGCTGGATGGATTCGATACGCATTCCCAGCAGTTGCCGGGACATGCAGCGTTGATGGCAGAGCTTTCCGGAGCTATCCGCGCATTCGAACAGGATCTGGTGGAACACAAGCTGTCTGACCGAGTCTTGCTGGCAACGTACTCTGAGTTTGGTCGACGTGTCGCAGAGAATGGCAGCCTTGGTACGGATCACGGTGCCGCGTCGATGCTGTTTGCCGTCACACCTTCTGGAAAATCGGGACTTTATGGAAAGTACCCGAATCTGACGGACTTGACCGACGGTGACCTGAAGTTCAATGTCGACTTCCGTTCGGTCTATGCCACGATGCTCGACAAATGGCTTGAGATACCGTCTGCCGGAATCCTGGGTGGTGACTTCTCGCCAATACCGATTGTTTGATCGGCTGGCGTCTGTGACCGCAGCACGACCTATCGTGAGTATTCGTACTTGCGAAATCGCACGCATCCCACCAGGAAGCAGACAACACCGAACGCGGCGAGAATACAGCAGCACTGGCCCACGATCAGCATGTTGGGATGCTCGTGCGTCAGCAATTCCTGATACGCGATCAAAGCCCAGGCGTGCGGGGTTCCCAGGCTGACGTTTTTCATCAGATCTGGCAGCCAGTCTCGTGGCATATAGCATCCGCTGATTCCCGCGAGAACGATCACGAGGAACGTTGAGTACGAGGTCACCTGTGATTCCGTCCGCACGATCGTGGCCAACAGCAAGCCCAGTCCCGTGGCCGAAAGCGATGTTGTTAGTATGACGGGCAACAGCATCAGCGGATATGTTCCCCACGACATGCCAAACATCAGCTTTCCCGATGAGAACAACAAAAGACTTTGAGCGATCGACACGATCAAAAACGGCACCGTCTTGCCGAACATCAGTTGCACCGGGGTCACACGCGAGACCTGCAATCGCTTTAAGGTGCCAAGCTTCCGTTCATTGATAAACGAACTCGCCATGATGTTGACCAGGAAAAAGGCGAACATCACCATGAATGCCGGGACCAGAGTCTGATAGATGATGCTGGCTCCCGGTTTGACGGGAACGGGGCGAGGTTCCTCGACACCCCTCGCCTCGAGTTCCTCCTGATGCTGTTCGATCATCCGGCTCAGGATCCGAGAAAGCAGAGCATTGCGTTTGGCGACTTCAGGAGCCACCACCCGCAAGACGGCAGAGAGGACGACGTACTGTACCAGTTCCGCAACGCCGACAAATGCAGCACTACTTTCAACCTGCATATCAATCGCGGCCAATCCGGCTGACAGCTTGCCGTGTTCCGTGTCAAAGATGTCACTCAAGTTCAAGTCGTCGACACGACTGCTGAAGTCTTTGCCCAGAATCACAACGACGCTGCTACGTCCATCCTGCAGTCGAAGCTTGGCCTCATTGCGGTTCTCGATTTTGCTGACCTGAAGCCCGCCAATGGCTCCCAGATCTCGGTAGACGTGCTCCGAGATTTCGCTCTGGTCTTCGTCGATAACACCGATCTTCACCAGCTTCGCGGCATCATGAGTCGTAATCAACTGGCCCGTCGATACGCCCAGAATCGCGATAAACACGACCGGCAAGGCCAGCAGCGTGTACAGCGCTCCTCGATCCTTCAGGATCAGGCGCAGATCTTTAACTGTGATTTCCCAGAATTCCATTCAGTCTCTCAGCGTCCTTCCCGTCAGCCTCAGGAACAGCGTTTCCAGGCTGGTTTCCTGAGTCTTGATTCCAAGCAATGGGGTCTGGGTTCTTTCGAGGAGTTCCAGAACCCGACGTAAATGAACCGAGTTCCCCTGCTTCTGAGCTTCGAGCGTCTCGCGAACCAGAATTCGGCTGGTTCCGTCTGGCTCAGTCAAAACTTCCGCAATCGATTCCAGTTCGGTTCGCAGTTCAGGCGGAAGACTGGCCACAGTCACACAAAGGTCAATCCGACTTCGATCGAGCAGTTGATCAAGCGTGCCGATCTGCAGCAGCTTTCCGCGATCCATGATCCCGACGCGATCACAGACCGCTTCAATCTCGTCCATGTAATGTGATGCGTAGAGCACTCCAACGCCATCGCGACCAAGCTGGCGAACGGCATCAAGCAGACTGGAACGGGACTGTGGGTCGATGCCAACGGTCGGTTCATCCAGAACCACAAACCGCGGTTCATGGATTAAGGCGATACCAAAATTCAGTCGTCTCGACATCCCGCCGGAAAAGGTGCTCGGGGTGTGATCTGCATTCTGCCTGAGGCCGATCAGATCCAGCACATAGTCGACTCGCTCTTTCAGTCGATTCCCACGAATGCCGTTGAGTCCCCCGAAGAATCGCAGATTCTGGATCGTGGTCAATTCCGGGTAAATCGCCAGTTCCTGTGGCACGATCCCTAATCGCGAACGCATATCCAGGTTTTGAGGATTGAATCGCTCTCCGTCAAAACTGATCGTCCCCCCTTCAGGCTGCAACAGGCCGATGATCATCATCATCGTGGTTGACTTGCCAGCCCCGTTTGGACCGATCAATCCAAAAATCTCTCCCGGTCCAACGTGGAAGCTCAAGTCGTCGACAACCGTTACATCGCCATAACGCTTCTTGAGGCGCGAGACTTCTAAGCCATTCATCGCAGAGTCGACTTCGTTTTCGAGCAGAGACCAATCCGTTTGTTCCGCACGCAATCAGCGGTAATGCCATTACCACGAGACTGCATCGCTTACTCTAACAGCTTGTGATCGCTGTGACGAGTAATCAAACCCGACTTCACTGTTTGCAAAGTCCCGTCGTGGTTGACGGGCAGAAGAAATGCGCTATTCTACGATCTACTGCTGAGCGTTGCTTCATTTGGGGGTCCCATTGATGACGATGTGCCGCCGACAATCGGAACGACAAAAGTCGGTGTTTTTCGCTTCGGGTGCAATTCCGGCGGTCGTGAACTGTCGTTGGACGACATTCGCAATTGTGCAGGCTGCGGTGTCACTCGCGGGCAACTTGCCGGCTGCACAGGCACAGTTCGCTGATCAAATGGTGGCTGTTCCTTCGACATTCAGCGTCGAAGAGCAAAAAGATCGGCTGCGAATCTCACTGGCCGGAAAACCCGTCGTCGAGTTTGTCTTTCGTGACGACAAGATCTTTCGTCCGTACTTCGCAAACGCGAGGCTCGCGAATGGAGTGCAAATCACACGGAATCATCCACCCATTAACGGAGTTGATGCACTCGATCACGACACCATGCACCCTGGTATCTGGCTCGGACTGGGCGATATCAGCGGGCAGGACTACTGGCGCAACAAAGCCAGGATGGAACATGTTCGATTCATTGCTGCCCCGCAGGTCATCGATCGCCAGTTGAAATTCGCAACCGAATGTCGTCTGAAGACCAGCACTGGAGATTCACTCTGCCTGCTCACAAACGAGTTTACGCTCAGCGAACGCCCTAATGGCTGGCTGCTCGTGTGGAATGCGACGTTTCATGCCGACCAGAAAGCGATTACATTTGGTGATCAAGAAGAAATGGGCTTCGGAGCCCGCGTCGCGACTCCGTTTACGGAAAAGAACGGCGGACTGCTACAGAGTTCGACCGGCAAGAGTTCCGCAAAAGAGACCTGGGGCCAACCGGCCAAGTGGTGCGACTATTCCGGTAAAGGACCGAATTCCGGAGGCATTCTGTTGATGGCGAGCGACAAAAACTTCCGCTCAAGCTGGTGGCACAACCGGGACTACGGAGTGTTTGTCTCGAACCCGTTTGGACGTGCCGCCATGAAACAAGGTCCCGCCAGCGTCGTCACTGTTGAACAAGGCGAGTCGCTGAGGCTTGTCTTCGGAGCGTTGATCCACGACCATCGGGAGTTTGACAGAGAAGCTGAATTTGCTGCCTTCAATGTCGGAAAAAAATGACCTGTTGAAATTACCCTGCCAAAGCCACCCAAGAGTCACAACGAGTGCCTTTGTCGAAAGACATACGAACGATGAACAATCACCGAAATGGATTCCGCACGTCAGTCACCGGCCTTTGTCTTTCACTATGCCTATTCGCAGACGTGTTGGGACCAAATTCAGCCAGTGCCCAGCAGGCGGCTACCGATCTTTTTGATCGGACGGTCAAACCAATTCTTCGCGACTACTGCGTGACATGTCATTCGACCGAAAAGCAGGAAGGGGAACTCGACCTGCAACGCTTTTCGTCATTGGACAAAGTCAAGCAGCACCCTGAGATCTGGGAACACGTTCAGGAACAACTGGCACTCGGCGAAATGCCTCCCAAGGACGCGAAGCAACTCTCCGCCGAACAAAAGCGACTGTTGGTAACCTGGGTGAAATCAACGCTGAACGATATCGCACTGGCAAACGCAGGCGATCCAGGTCCGGTCGTGCTGCGACGATTGTCAAATCATGAATACACGTACTCTCTCCGTGATCTGACGGGTGTGCCATCTCTCGATCCCGCTCGAGAATTCCCGGTTGACGGTGCAGCAGGAGAAGGGTTCACCAATGTCGGAGCGGCACTGGTGATGTCGCCTGCATTGCTGTCAAAGTACCTCGAAGCGGCGAAGGATGTGGCAGACCATCTGGTACTCACGCCGATTGGTTTCCGGTTCTCGGCAGGGACATCGTCACGCGATGCCACGAATGAGACGCTTGCCGCGATACGTGACTTCTACTCGCGTTACAGCGACACAGGCGATCAATCCGTCGAAGTTGGCGGCACGGGAAAAGTCAGTTCGAAAGGTGGCGTTCTGCCGCTGCCCAAGTACCTTGTAGCCCTCAATCAGGAACGTGCCGCTTTAGCAAATGGTTCCAAAAAACTGGCCGATGTGGCTCGCGAACGGGGCTTGAGTGCCAAGTACCTCGGTCTGCTCTGGGGCATGCTGCAAGATCAGAAGCGAGAGCCATCGCTGGTACTGGATTCCCTGCGTGCGAAATGGCGTGACGGCGCCTTGACACCTGCTGATATTGAGCCCTGGCAGAAGGCACTCTGGCGGTTTTCCAACGTCGGCCATCTTGGCAAGGTTGGCGGCCCAAAGGCCTGGTTAGAAGCCGTAACGCCACTCGCTGGCCAGCATGAGTTTCGAATGAAACTGCAGGCACCTGCCGATGGCGGCGACGTCACACTGTATCTCACGACAAACGACGCGGGGGACGGAAATGCGAATGACTTCGCCGTCTGGGAGAACGCCCGATTGATCACGCCAGGACGCGGCGAGTTATTGCTGCGTGATGTTCGATCAGTTCTGGTGCAGATGGAACGTCAGCGGGAACTGGTGACGGAAAGTGTGGAGCGATGCCTCGCGGCTGCTGAAGAAGCGATGAACTCGACCGAGCGACCTGAACTCGCGGCACTTGCTCAAAAGCACAAGGTCGATCCGCAGGTACTGGGTGGCTGGCTGGCTTACCTGGGGATCGCCAGCTCCGGCGGATCAAAGCTGGAACCGCTGATTACTAACAAGGCCGAAAGTGCCGCCAATTACAACTTCATCAAGGGGTGGGTCGGCGAGAACGCGCTCAGCGTGCTGGCGAACTCTTCGGACGCGACCGTCAATATCCCTGGCGAAATGAAGCCGCACAGTGTTGCGACACATCCTGCCCCGAAGTTTGCGACGGTCATTGCCTGGCGAAGCCCGGTTGCCACGACCTTACGGGCCAGCGGCACGGTGCAGGATGGACATACCGCCTGCGGCAATGGAATCGTCTACTCTCTCGAACTGCGACGCGGGCAATCCAACGAAGTGCTGGCGGCTGGCGAAACCAAAGGCTCATCTGTGATGCCTTTGGGGCCATTGTCTGACGTGTCTGTCAAGGCGGGTGATGTCATTGCACTCGTGATTGACCCGCGCAACAGCGAACACTCGTGCGATCACACGCCCATCAATCTGACTCTCACCGACGGAAAGCTGGAATGGGATCTTGCCAAAGACGTCTCGCCCGACATCCTCGCAAGTAATCCCCATGCGGACCGACATGGCAACAGTGCCGTATGGTATTTCCTCAGCCAGCCTTCGCGCGGTTCGGACGCGCCTGTGACTGTCGTCGAATCCAACTCGCTGTTGTCTCAATGGAGAAAAGCCAAAGATTCCGCTGAGCGAGCCCGGATCGCTACGCAGGTGAAGCAGCTATTGCAGAAAAACGCCGATGCCGCACAGCCCAGCCCGGCGGATCGTGCACTTGCCCAGCAGCTACTTTCGCTCAATGGCCCGTTGCTCGCCGAAGCATGGCGTTCAGTCAAAGCTCAGCCTGCCGACGTTGGGACTTCCAACTATGGCCTCGATCCTGCATTGTTCGGCAAGCATCCCAAGAGTGGTGAAGTCGGGGCGACGAGTCTTTACGTGCAAGCGCCGTCGGTTGTTGAACTGCGACTGCCAAATTCTCTGGCCGCTGGTGCCGAGTTCGTAGCCACAGGCCGCTTGCATGCCGCGACGGCGGTTGAAGGCAGCGTGCAACTGCAGGTTTCCACAACCAAGCCAGCCACCGCGTCAGGACTGAAAGCGACCAGCGCCACATCCACTCAAGAAGCAGGCGCATGGAACAGCAGCAAGCCCCCGATGCTGTTCGACGCTCCTATCCTGGTCACCAGTGACAGCCCGGCACGTCGCCGGTTCGAAACAGCGTTCGATGATTTCCGGGCGCTATTCCCGGCGGCACTCTGTTACACGAAGATTGTTCCTGTCGACGAAGTCGTAACACTGACATTGTTCCACCGTGAAGACGAACCATTACGGCGGTTGATCCTGGATGAAGCTCAAAGCCGTGAACTGGACCGGGTGTGGGACGAACTGCATTTTGTCAGCGAAGATGCCCTGACACTGGTAGATGCCTATGAACAGATCTGGCAGTTTTCGACTCAGGATGGCCCTAACGCTCCGAATGGCGACAAACGCCTGGAACCGTTGCGTCAACCGATTATGGAAGCGGCTGCAAAGTTCAAAGAGCAAAAGAAATCCGCGGTTGAACCTCAGAAGGTCGCCCTTTTGACGTTTGCTGAAAAAGCCTGGCGGCGGCCACTCACTCCCGCCGAACGTGCTGGCTTGTGGCGATTCGAACCGCGGCTGATGCTGGTAAGAATCCTGACCTCACCTGCATTCCTGTATCGCAGCGAGAATCCCGGTACACGGACGGGGCCCGTCAATGACTGGGAACTGGCCTCGCGGCTGAGTTACTTCCTCTGGTCATCGGTACCGGATGATGAATTGCGGACGGCTGCCGCTTCGGGCAAGTTGCGAGATCCAGCAGTCCTGACGGCTCAAGTGCGCCGGATGCTCAAGGACGATCGAATTCGACGTCTGGCGACGGAATTCGGCTGCCAGTACTTGCATGTTCGCGATGTGGCGACACTTGATGAAAAGAGCGAACGCCACTTCCCATCGTTCAAACTGGTCCGCGAGGCCATGCAGGAGGAAGTCGCACGTTTCTACATCGATCTCTTCCAGAATGACCGTAGTGTGATGGAACTGGTTAATGCCGACTACACATTTCTCAATAAGCCGCTCGCTGACCATTACGGTATCCCCTTCACCGGCACCGACTGGCAACGAGTCGATGGTATCCGTAAGTATGGCCGAGGCGGTGTTCTTGGATTCTCAGCAACGCTTGCGAAGCACTCAGGAGCATCCCGCACGAGTGCAATTCTGCGAGGGACCTGGGTCAGCGAAGTGTTGCTTGGTGAAAAAGTCCCGAATCCTCCGAAAGGTGTTCCAACGCTGCCCGAGGAAGCTCCTGAGGGACTCACCGAGCGCCAGTTGATCGAACGCCACAGTTCCGAACCACGCTGCATCGCCTGCCACAAGCGTATCGATCCGTACGGGTTCGCTCTGGAAGGTTTCGACGCGATCGGCCGGGTGCGCAAGGCCGACACCAAGACGATTCTGTTCGATGAAGCGAACGTGGAAGGCATGGAAGGCTTGCGAGATTACATGGCGAATCCACGTAAAGCAGACTTCCTGCGTCAGTTCAGCCGAAAGCTTGTCGGATACGCCATCGGCCGCAGCGTGCAGCTTTCCGATCAACCACTGATCGACACACTGGTGAAGACAGACGGAAGTCAGATTGGCAAAATGATTGAACAAATCGTCCTCAGCCCCCAATTCCGCGAAATTCGCGGTAGTGGCGTGGTCAGCGCCAGTCGATAATTCAATGTGAGCAATACTATTGCTCTGAAGTGGACAGCCATGCGATAGTGTGGCCAGACGGCCAGTAACAAAGTTTCTCGACAAATCAAATTCACAGCCAGCCTTTGAACGTGACCGGAGCCCTCGCCATGCAACATCATCATTTCTCGCGACGAACATTCCTGCGTGGTCTCGGCGTCACTATGGCGTTGCCGTGGATGGAGTCGCTACGGGTCTGGGGTGACGAGTCCACGTCAAAATCGGCCAGCCAGGCTCCTCTTCGATTGTGTGTCACCTTCTCGGGAAATGGCTTCCACTCCAAAGAATGGTGGGCCAAGGGAGAGGGGCGCAACATGGAATTGGGCCAGGTCCTGGCGCCGCTGACGAACTTCCGCGAGAAGCTGGTTTTCGTACGGGGCCTCTATCACGAAGAAGCCCGCAAGGGGAACATTCACAGTTCCCAGACCGGCAACATGCTCTCGGGAGCTCCAATTGCCAGCGGTGGTGAGATTCGATCGGGGACGAGTTTTGATCAGGTGATCGCTCAAACCCACGGACGCAGTACCAAGGTCCCCAGCCTGGTGCTCGCCTGTGAAACGTCGAATCCGTCGGTACACAAGAACTACAGTATGCTCTACAGCTCCCACATTTCGTGGAGTTCGCCGACCACACCGACGCCACTCGAACTCTATCCCGCACTCGCCTTCGACCGGCTCTTCAAGGACGCATCGTCCCCCGAAGATCAGAGTGTGCTGGATGCGGTGCTTGCTGATGCCAAGGATCTGCGACTGAAGATCAGCTCAGGAGACCAGCAGAAACTGGATGAATACCTCGATAGCGTCCGCGAGATCGAGACACGAATCGCCAGCGCTGGTAAACGCGGCGAATTGCAGGGATGGAAGCCCACTCTCGACAAACCGAACATCAACCGACCTGCAGACGGGATCCCTCAGAACATCGCTGAGCACATGAAGCTGATGATCGACATCCTGGTCCTGGGTTTCCAGACCGATACGACTCGCGTGGCCACGCTGAAACTGAACAACGACCACAGCGCACTCCGTTTCCCGAATCTCTCGAGCGTTGAACAGGTGGGCAACGGCATCGACTACATGATTCACCACCTGCTCTCGCACAGTGATGGCCGCGACTGGCTGAAGGTGAATCAGTTCTTCATGGAGCAACTCGCCTACATGGCCGGCAAGCTCGATTCGATCCAGGAAGGGGATCGCACGCTGCTCGACAACACGATGATGATGCACTGTTCCAGCATGATGGCCGGGGCACTGCACAACAACGATCAACTCCCCGTAATCCTGCTCGGTGGCGCCGGTGGAAAACTGAGAGGCGGCCGTGTCCTCGACTACACAGGCAAACCTGACCGCCAGTTGTGCCGTTTGTTCCTGTCTCTCATGGACAAAGCCGATATCCGACTCAACAGCTTTGGCGACGCCAAAACCCGTCTGGAAGAAGTCTAAACCCGAGCAATACGCATTTGCCCAAAGTAAGGTTCAATAGGGAAATCAGCCGGTACGCGCTACTCGAGTCCAGTTCTCTTCCGGTAGAGCCTTCCTACCTGGCAGACAAAACAGGCAGAATCAGTCGCGACAACGCACCGGGTTTGTGATGGACCTGCTCATTCGCGATAGCAGTTTTGCTGCCAAATATCCCTTCAGGGGTATTCGGATTGCGGTCGTACAGTGGAAAGAGTGCTCCGCAAATATCGACTCTAAATTCATGTCCCTTGGCGATCGTTGCCGCGCAGGGGCCGAGATCGACGGTGATTTCGTAGACTTCGCCCGGCTTCATCAGTTCCGGTTTCAACAACGAGTTGCGATACCGGCCTCGCAGGATACCCGTTGCCAGATTGATCGCGACTCCATCGGGCCGGACATCGACCAGTTTCACCACCCAATCGGCGTCGGGAGTGTCTGTACTGACGGAGAGTCGGGCTGAGACTGTTCCTGCAAATGTCAGCGGTTCTTCCAGCGGCTCAGAACTGTAGACCAGGACGTCATTGCGATCTTCAAGAGCTGATTGATCGACGGGGCCCCAGACCGCAGCTTTGATTGGCCTGGCCTCTGTAATGGGGCAGGCGGGTACAGGTTGAGACGGGTCAGCACGGAACGTGTCACTCGGTTCGTGATTTGTCGGAGCGACCTTTGACAGACGTCCGTCGCCACTTCGAGTGTTCGCCTTGCCCTTCGAGTGAAGGTAGTAGCTCGTCTCTGCATGGCCTTCGGGCGGCCACGTCTGCGCATCGCGCCAGACATTGTCGCCCATCGAGAAATACCGAACCGGCGAAAACGGCTTCGCGATCGCAAGCGGATCTTGCTTCAGATGGCGATTGAACCAGTCGAGCTGAATTGCGGCGACATCAAGTGCGGCGTCCGGGCCGAAATGAATGTCTGCCACCTGCGACTTACCGATCGTCCCATGATCCCAGGGACCAAGCACAAGTCGTTGCTGCTTCCGAGTGGCTGGATCTCGAGCCTGTTTCTGCATGATGACGAAGTTATCGACCGACTCGCGCGAGAAGAAATCGTAATAGCCAACGACGTGTAGCACAGGAAGCTGCAGTTCCGGCAATCGCGATGTCAGATCCAGTCGTGTCCAGAATCCAGTGGGCTCGGGATGAGTCAGATAGGCATCGAGCCACGGCATCGGCCAGCCAATCGCCGAGTCGATATCACTCAGCGGCAACTTGAACAGTGCAACATTCATATCGGCAGGAGTGACTCCGTCAGACCTTGGCGTATTACTGGCAATCCATCCAGAAATCAGTGAAAGTCGCACTGCTCCACCGAGATACAGATTTCTGTAAAAGCTGCTCCATGTCGCTTGCGGAGCGATCGCAACCAACCCCGGCGGGTTTTCAGCCGCGGCCTGCCATTGCACCGCACCGACATACGAGCCTCCCATCATTCCCACACGACCACTGCACCACGTCTGTCGAGTAATCCATTCGATCGTGTCGTACCCGTCCTGACCTTCGTTGTTGTACGGTGCCAGAACCCCTTCCGACGCTTTGGTACCGCGACAATCCTGAATGACAACCACATAACCGGCAGCGGCATATCGCTCAGCATTCGCTTTCTGCTTCGTGCGATCATAAGGCGTGCGCATCAGCACGACCGGTGCCTGCTTCGCGGCCTCGTCGCGATAGACGTCAGTCGCGAGCTTAACTCCATCCCGCATGGGAAGACCGAGCGTTTCTGTAATGATTCCCGCAGAGGCCAAATCGCCGCACGCGAGCACAACAAGAGCGATGAGGGAGGCTTTCATGGGAAATATCACCTGTTGATTTCGTTGATGGTACCGATACTTGAACCAAATGCTTCCGTCTCAACACCCATGTTTTGCAGCATTGTAACGAAGAGATTACAGAGCGGCCGATTGTTGTCGTGAGGAAACGCCAGGTGCTGACCGTGTTTCATTCCCCCGCCAGCCAGCAGGATCGGAAGGTTTGTGTTGTCGTGCGTGTTTGAGTCGCCCATGTTGCTGCCGAAGAGGACCATCGTGCGATCGAGCAACCGTCGGTCTCCATCTCGCTTGTCGGCAAGATTTCGCAGCAGTTTCGACAGCAGCGTCATCTGTCGACGGTCGGCTTCTTCGAGTTGCCGCACTTTGTCAGCTGCCTGACCATGGTGACTGAGATCATGGTAGCCCGCTGTCGAATTCTCGCTGATACTGAGTTTGAACGATGGCGTCGCGAAGGCATCCACCATCAAGGTCACGATGCGTGTCGAATCTGATTCCAGAGCAAGCTGCGCCATTGAGAGCATCAAGTCGAACTTCTCGAAGATCAGCTTCTGATCATGAATGTCGACAGGAGGCGACTGAGTCGTATGTGGTTTGGGGCGAACTTCCCATTCGCGAGCTGTGTGCAGTCGCTGTTCGATCTCGCGAACAGACGTCAGATACTGATCGAGTCGCGATTGATCGTCGCGGCCCAGCTTATCTCGAACCAGTTTCGTATCATCCAGTAACGCATCAAGAATGCTGCCGCGTTCTTCCAGTTTCTTCAGTTGAGATTGAACCGCCGCCGCATCCCCTTGCACGAACATTTTCTGGAACAGGGCAGAGGCGGTATCCTCCGCTGGCAGAAGCACTCCATCGCGTGTCCATGCCAGGCTGCGATTGGCCTTGTCGATGTTCACGCCCAGGTTCAGGGTTGGGAATCGCGTCACAGGACCGAGCCTTTCGGCGGCAAACTGATCGAGCGAAATCTGATTGCGAAACCCGCTCTTTGTCGGACCACGCGCCCCCGTCAGGAAACAATTCTCGGTACTGTGCCCACCGACGACACCCGGGTGTGAAAGCCCGCTGAAGACGGTGAAATCTTGCCGGAACTCTGCGAGCGGTTTCAGGTAGTCAGAAAGTTCATAATCGCGACCAGTCATCTTGGGAAAGAACGGTTTTGGCAGCACCCCCAGGTTGTTCGAGATGAGCAGCATGCGCTGCGGACTTGCCGTCCCCGCGGCCCGTACGGACTTCGGTAACAACGATTCGAATAACGGCAATGCGAGTGTGACACCCACGCCGTGCAGAAATCGGCGACGATGGAGACGCTGGTCAATCACGAGTCTTCTCCTGTCCGAGGAAGATCCTGCTTCGAATGAATGCGTGCAAAAGATCTCGCACCCGATAGCCATCGGCGGCACAACGATCGAGGATCTCTTCAATCTCAACACGGTCTGCGAAACGTACGGGCGTTCCGGTCGCATAGAGTGTGAACTGGTGCAACAGGTTGCGAGCAAGTTGCCGCGGGTTGGCCGCGAGAATCTCCTTCAGCTCTTGGATGTTTTGGAATCGTTGCCCGTTTCGTAATTCTCCTGCCGCATCGACAGGTTCGGCGAGCGTGTAAACGAAGTCGTGTCCCGCGCGGTCGATCCCTGTGATTCGCTCGCCCTGTTCGACACCGCGATACCGTGTCCGCCAGCCTCCGAAAATGTCGAAGTTCTCCAGTGCGAGGCCGACCGGATCGAACCGCTTGTGACATCCCGCACAACTTTCTGATTTCGTATGCAGAGCAAGCAACTCGCGGATCGTTTTCGCTCCACGAATGTCAGGCTCGACGGCGGATACACTCGCGGGAGGCGGAGGTGGCGGTTCGCCAATCAGGCGTTCCATGATCCAGGCTCCACGTACTACCGGAGACGTTGCTGTGCCGTTCGCTGTGACCTTCAGAATCGCAGCTTGAGTCAACAGTCCGCCGAAGGGGCTACCCGGTGGAAGCCCTGTTCTTCGCAGTTCTGAACCGGCGATGTTCGCTGCATCCGGATGTCCGTAGTGCAGTGCGAGTCGATCGTTGAGAACCGCGAAATCTGCATCGACGAGCACGCGCGAAGGTAGATTCTCACGAAACATCGCTGTGACGAACGCACGCGTTTCTCGTTCCATGGATTCGACGAGGTAATCGTCAAACCGGTACTCGGGATAAAGACGGATATCCGGCTCATCCCGTCGGATATGCCGCAGACTGAGCCAATAGTCAGTAAAGCATCGGATGAACCGATGAAATCCATCACTGGCCAACAACCGGTCAGTCTCGCGGCGAAGAACCCCTGCATCGCGAAGCTGTTGCGTTTTGGCGAGTTCAATCAACGCGTCATCGGGACGCGAATTGATCAGGAAGTGCGATAGACGCGAAGCAATCGCATAGTGATCACTCGATCGCGGTTCTCGAAGATAGAGAAAATGACTGGAGCACAGGAATGCCCTGTAGCCCGCCAGCATGGCATCCGCAAAAGGCTCATGTGCCTGCAGGCGCGTCTGAATCAGCTTTTCGAACTTCTGAATTGCAACTTCGGGAACAGGCTCGCGCGCTGCGAGGTTGACGAATCGTCGCAGCAAACGGCTTGCCTCAGTACGCTGTGCTTCCTGCTTGTCTGGAACAGCCTTTTTTTCACGCTGTTGGTCGGCGTCCTGGTAGCCAATGTCGCTCTGTTCATCGAAAAGTACGCGATGTGAAGCCGGTGGCCATTCGGAGGGCGAAATCGGACCTTCTATTTCGAGCCATTGAAACGCAACACCCGGCTGACCATCCTTGGGGAATGGTGGATAGCGGTAGGTCGGTGGTCCGCCATCGACATTGCGAGCGAGCGGTACGGGAAGACCAAGCAGGCTGTATTCGAAAGTCTCACGCTCACGGAGTCGGATGGTGGTCTCGTACGTTGCCGTCTGCGGCTGGATGTCGATAATCCCGCCCGTCGCGCGGACGTCGCCCGAGACATCGGGACCGGATGGTTTACGGGCTCGAAACGTCATCGGAACGGGACGTGTCGCGGCTTTGAGTTCGTAGCCCGGTACCTGCAAGACCGCTCGTGCTGAGAATCGCACTCGATACTCACCCGGCAATTGGGCGACGAATCCGCGTGGATATCCGTAATAGGGCCAGTGGGCTGAACGGAACAGCGCGAGTTCCACTGCCGGGTTGTCCTTCAATTCATCGAGCTGTTTGCCATCGATCACCTTGTTGTCCCTGGCAAAGAACATCGCTTCACGCTCACCAAAAGTTGAACGTTCGGCAAACAATCCTGTTGAGACCGCGCGGAATGTGCTGATCGCAGGCTTCGGTCCGCGAGCCATCGCCTGTCGCAATGCCGCATCCGTCGCGTCGAGGTACGCTGCCAGTTGAACGCGAGACATGTCGAGCGTTTCCGACGTCTTGTTGAAGCGATGTCCTTCTCGATCTTCAGGGAGCATGTCGCGAATATCAAGTTGCGGAATTTTCAGGACATCACGCAGATTCTGCTCGAATTCATCCCGATTGAGTCTCCGTATCGGACCTCGACCATTTGCTTTGATGTCAGCCAAATCGGCCTCGTGAATCTCCTTTTGGAGCGACTTCACGAGAGCCGCCCGTGAATCGTTTGGCAGGTCATCCGATTGAGGCGGCATTTCCCTTTTCTCGATGCGATCATGAATTCGCACCCAGCGATCACGTACGGATCTGTTGCTGAGGTCAAACGACAGCGCCGTCAGGTCCAAGCCCCCTTCTCTGGATTTCTGGTCGTGACATCCCGAGCAAGTCTGCTTGAGCAACGCCGATGTTTCGGTTGGCAACTCTGCTGCAACAGCCACGAGCGGAATGAGCATGACAACGGAACAGGCCACCCATCTCACGCGAGAATCTCCTTCACGACCGATCCATGCACATCCGTCAAACGGAAATCACGTCCGACCTGATTAAACGTGAGTCGGGTGTGATCAATCCCCAGCAGGTGCAGCATCGTTGCGTGCAAGTCGTGAATGTGGACTTTGCCATTGATGACATTGTAGCCCATATGGTCGGTCTCACCCCAGGTGAACCCACCTTTCACTCCGCCACCTGCCATCCAGGCACAGAAGCTTTCGGGCTGATGTTCGCGACCGTGTGTATTGATCGGTGCTGTACCGCTCAAATCCTGACTCCACGGCGTGCGGCCGAATTCGCCAGACCACAAGACCAGCGTATCATCGAGCATCCCGCGTGCCTTCAGATCCTTGAGTAATCCCGCGACCGGCTGGTCCGTCTGGCGACACAGTCTGGGCAGGTTGCCCCGAATATCCCCGTGATGGTCCCAGCCGTCCATCGTGACCTGTACGAACCGGACACCCGACTCGCTCAGCCTTCGAGCGAGCAGGCAGGCTCGACCATGCCTGTCACTCTCTTTGCCTCCACCGATGCCATACAGGTCCAGCGTTGACTGAGTCTCTTTCGAAAGATCGACCAGTTGAGGCGTTGTCGTTTGCATGCGGAAGGCCAGCTCCATGTTCTGGATCATTCCTTCCATCTGGGCATCGCCCTGCAGGTTATCGATCAATCGCTGGTTCAGTCGCTTCGTCAGATCAAGTCGTTGCCGCTGAATCACATCGCTGCTGGAAACATTACGCAGGTTTTCGATGGGCAGCGTCTTGTTGTCCATCGGTACTGTCAGAGGGGTTCCCTGATGCGCCGCGGGCAGAAATCCGGATCCATACGTCCGCACTCCGGGAGCGTGGATGCTGACGAAACTTGGCAGGTTCTGATTTTCTGTCCCCAGTCCATAGCTGATCCAGGCCCCCATCGACGGCCGGACCTCGGTAAACACGCCCGTATGAAATTGATTGACCGCACTGGCGTGTTGGGGGTTGTCGGTGCTGACCCCTCGCAGCAGACAGATGTCGTCAACAACGCTGCACAGATGCGGCATCAGGTCCGAGATCAGCATGCCCGATTCTCCTCGCGGCTTTACGGGTGCTGCCTCAGCCAGTGCCAGAAACTTCTCGGTGCCAACCTGTGTCACTTCTTTTCGCAGTGGCGAATCGATGTGCTGACCATGCTTCTGGCGAATGAATTCCTTCGGGTCAAACAGGTCGTGCTGCGACGGACCACCTGCCATAAACAGGAAGATGACTCGTTTTGCCTTCGGCATAAAGTGCGCCGTGTGTGGACTGGTTGCGGCATGGACAATGTCCGCCAGTGCCAGTCCGCCAAACCCACAGGCGACTGACTGCAGCATTCCACGACGCGAACAATTCAACGGGTGAAACATCAGGTAGCTCTTTCGTTCATTGGATGCAGGCATCCGATTGGGCTATACAGTCAAATCCGGAATATGAACTCGTTCGATGCCAATAATGAGTGGCACAGTTCGTGCCACTTCAGAGCCTCTTTGACTTCTGCGTTCGGTTCCGAGATCGCCGCATCGAGATCCGCCAGAACGGATTTCGCGATTACTCGCTCTTCGTCACTGACAGGACGGTTCAGGGCCTGTAACCAGAGTCTTTCCAATCGAGCATCGGCCTGGGGTGTTTCCTTGAGGAGACGATCAGCCAGAGCCTTCGCTCGCTTTCGGAACAGATCATTATTCATCACGAACAGTGCTTGCGTCGGCACGACGGTTTGCGATCGTTGCCCGGCTATCTGAGCCGGGTTGACGAAATCGAACTGATTGCGAATGCGATCGAGGTTTATTGTGTTGGTCCGCATGACTGGCAGATAAATCGACCGTTGAAATTCCTGCTGCGGACGTGGCTTGCGATGGTTGTAGTTGGGCGGATTCACCCCCTGCTGCACAAGGTCACCGCAGTTCTCTCGTTCTTCCAGCACCAGCCCCGGTCCACCGTCGCTGCCGATCAGTTCGCCACTGACAGCGAGCAGGCTGTCGCGAATGGCTTCAGCCTCCAGGCGTTGACGGTTCGTACGCCATAGCAGTCTGTTGTCGGGATCGACCTGAACTGCGTCTACGTCGTTCGCACTACTCAGGCGATAGGTCCGACTGAGGACCAGTTCACGAATCAACTTCTTCTGTGACCAGCCGACTTGCACAAACCGCGTAGCCAGATGATCCAGCAATTCAGGATGTGACGGCAGTTCACCTCGCGTGCCAAAATAGTCGACGCTGCGGACGATCCCTTCGCCAAACAACTTTTGCCAGACGCGATTGACGGCCACACGAGGCGTCAAAGGATTGCGCTTGTCCGCAATCCAATCGGCCAGTTGCAGGCGTCCGCTCTGCCCCGCTGGAATCGCAGGGAATTTATCCCATGAGGCCACCTGAATCGTCCCGCGGGGCACGACAGCCGCCGGTGCATAAGGATTGCCGCGAATGTAGATCGGCATATCCGCCGGATGGTCGCCATCTCGCATGGCGAACGCTTTGGGCACTTTCGATTGGAAGAATTCGGCATGTTGAATTAAGGGACCAAGCCTCTGGATCTGCCCTGTCAGTTCGTCGCGACGTTTTTTGAGCGAATCCTTCCTGGCCTGATCTGCCGCGACATCTTTAGTTGCTTCATTGCTGTTTCCAGAGGTTGCAGACGTCGTGGCCTGTTCGAGCTGCGCGAGTTCCTTGGCGACTGCATTTTTCTCGCCTTCCAGTTTTTCCCGCTCCGTCTTCATCCCCGTCAGCTTCGCGGCATGGTCTGCTTCAAGCTTTTGTCGAGTTACAAGTTGTTCGGGTGTCTCGGGAAGTTCCGTCGAATTGAGAATACTCCAGACTCCAAATGGAATCTTGTGCGTCGATGGCGAGCTACGAAGCATTCCCGCAATGCCGTAGTATTCGGGGATAGTGATCGGATCAAATTTGTGATCGTGGCAACGAACGCAACCGAGTGTCATTCCCAGGAACGACGTGCCGATCTTAATGACCTGAGTGTCAATGTGGTCCGCTTCCAGTTTGGCCTTGTCTGGTTCAACGATCTCAACATCACCGACCATCAGGAAACCTGTGCCGACGATATTCTCGGCTCTTTCTTCCGTTGTTTCTGCAGGCATCAGGTCGCCAGCGATCTGCTCACGCACAAATCGGTCGAATGGTTTGTCCTTTTGATACGTGGCGATCAGATAATCGCGATAACGCCACGAATGTTCGGCGAAGACGTTGTTCGATGTCCCCATCATGTCTGCGTACCCGGTCAGGTCGAGCCAGTGCCGCGCCCAACGCTCGCCGTAGGCTCGTGAATTGAGCAGCCGATCGACCACGGTTTCGAATGCCTGCGGCGACTGGTCGCTGACAAACGCTGTGATCTCCGCCGGCGTAGGTGGCAGGCCCGTCAGGTCCAGGCTGACTCGCCGCAACCACGTGAAGCGATCAGCATCCGCAACGGGTTTCAAACCCTTGGCATCGAGTCTCGCCAGAACGAATCGATCGAGGGGAACCAGAGGCCACTTGGCGTCACCGACTGCGGGAGGTTTGGGATCGGTGACCGGTTGAAACGCCCAATGCTTCCGACCTTCCTCAAGGTCGATCGTTCGTACTGGTCGATCGTCGGCCGCGCGAGGATCGGGGGCTCCCATCGCGATCCACGTTTCGAAATCCTTGATGACAGAATCCGGCAGTTTTCCTTTGGGAGGCATCTTCACGTCTTCATGCCTCAGTGCCTTGATCAGAAGACCTTTCGCAGCCTGCTTCGGCACTACGGCCGCACCGCTGTCACCACCTTTGAGCAGTCCGGCACGATGATCGACCCGCAATCCCCCTTGCAGAATCTTCGATCCCGCCGCATGACACTCGTAACAGTGTTCAACCAGGAGCGGGCGTATTTTAGACTCGAAGAACGCAATCTGATCATTGGAGAACTCACCGGCATCGTTTGCGAGTGCCAGCGACGTTGAACATGCCACAGCGAATAGAAATGTCAGTCGATTCATGCTGCGTCTCCTGACTATCGCTCCAGAACGGCGTAAATATGCGGCTGAATAGGATCAGCAGCGGCATCAGGGTCGTATTCTCGTCCCGAAGAGGGCGGGCCATTCTGTCCCCGATTCATCGCAAAGCATTTTACAGAAATGAATTACCGCTGGACAGCTTTCGCACCCCCCTGTTTCAACTTCAGGTTGGAGATTTGTTTTATGGCTCATGCGAAGCTTTTGGGGAATCGGGTTGCAAAGTCGGACATGCTGATGGCCAATGGAGATGTGCTAGTGACACGAACCCAAAGGAGAAGTTTGAGCCTAACACGCCTCGAATGAAGCGTCTGCAGTGCGGGAGTCGCACGTGGCACCAACCCACATTCGTTCACGGACAATGCGTCGGAAAGGAATTCACTTTAGGACCAACTCAGCAGCGGCCTCCCCGCTCGAGATCGCATCTGGAACACCTACGCCGCGAAGAGCATTACCAGCGAACGCAAGGCCGGGATGCAAGGCAGCCTGTGCATCAATTCGGGCAACTCGATCAAGATGCCCAACGTGATACTGAGGCATCGCCCGAGGGTACCGCACAACCAGCGAGAATTCAGGAACCCCCTGGACTCCAAAAATGTCTCGCAACTCTTCCGAGACGAGTGATTTCAACTGGTCGTCGTCGAGATCGTAAAGCTCCGGTTGCATGGCTCCACCGACAAATGTCCGCATCAGGACAGCATCGGCGGGGGCTCGAACTGGAAATTTGCGGCTGGAAAAAGACGTCGCCAGAATTCGTCGGCGTTCGCAGTGCGGCACAACGAGGCCGAATGAATTCAGCGGATGTCGGACGTTCGACAATTTGTGAGCCGAGACGACAATCGCACTCGACGCATACTCGATTCCGTTCAGTTCCGCAGATAATTGAGGATTGAGCCCTGACAGAATCGTTGCGGCGTGATGAGCGGTCGTCGCCAGAATCACGGCATCGAAGTCTTCGTCGGGTCCATTTTTGAGGGAAATCCGATATCCACAACGTCCATGGTTTGCTACGTCAGGCGAAGCATGGATCGAAGTCACCGGCGTTTCTTTCCGGACTCGACATCCCGCTTCAACTCGGGATCTCAATGCTGCCGCCAGTTCTTCCATACCGCCCGCCAGAGCCGCGAACAGTCCATATCGAGCACCACTCGATGTCGTGTCCGAGGTCTGCGAAGCGGTTTTCTGATCGCGCTTCTTTTGAGCAAACGCGGCCCTGATCAGGCTGCCGTATTCGCTTTCCATTTCGAGAAAGCGCGGGATCGTGGCTGCCATGCTCAGCTTTTCAGGATCTGACGTGTAGATCCCGCCGACCAGTGGCTGAACAAGTCGATCGAGTGCTTCGCGTCCCAACCGCCGCCTGACAAAGTGAGCCAGGCTTTCATCGGTGAACTTTCCTCGTGGAACGAGGCATTCCATCAGCATGCGAACTTTGCCCCATGGCGATAACAGGGGCGTGGTCACCATCGGCCAGACGGCTGACGGACTGACCAGTTGAAACCCATCAGGAACCCGAACAGGACGTCCCTCATAAAGGACATGCGCCCCGCGATATCGTGGATCGGTTGCGACGAGACGATGTTCGAGACCAAGTCGCTTGCAAAGGCCTACGGCCCCAGGCTTGTTGGTCAGAAAGCTGTCGGCGCCTGTATCGACCAGGTAATCGCCGATTTGAAGTGTTCCGACGATTCCACCCAGTCGAGGGCTGGCTTCAAACAGAGTCGTTTCGACCGAAGAGGATTCTCGGGTCAACTCGATCAGGCGATGGGCTGCGGAAAGACCGGACAGCCCGCCGCCGATGATTGCGATACGCCGGACTGTCACGACTTGCGTCCCATTTCGTGCACCATCTCCACCAGTGCTTTGACGTTGTCAGGCGGAACTTCAGGAAACACCCCATGACCAAGGTTAAAGATGTGTCCGGGTCTTCCAGCGGCCGCATCCAGAACCTGCTTTGCCCGGGCTCGCAACGTCGGCAGGTCGGCCAGGAGCGAAACCGGGTCGAGATTCCCTTGAACACCGACGTCGTATCCCACCGTTCGCCAGCCGTCGGCCATGTCGACTCGCCAATCCAGACCAATGACATCACCACCTGCCTGGCGCAACAGCGGAAGCAACGCCGGGTTACCCGTCAGGAAGTTGATAACCGGCGTCCCCGGCTGGATTCCTTGAATGACCTGCCGCGTGTACGGCAGGACATACCGCTGATAATCGACAGGTGACAGACAACCGGCCCAACTGTCAAACAACTGGACCGCCTGACAGCCAGCGTCGATCTGCGCATTGATGTACCGAATTAAGCTGCGTGCCAAACGCTCCATCAGCGTCCGCCAGGCCCCTTCATCGCAATACATCATCCGCTTCGTATCGAGATAATTCTTCGAGCCGCCCCCTTCGATGACATACGACGCCAGAGTGAACGGAGCTCCGGCAAAACCCAGCAGAGGAATGTCCGCAGGCAGATCTCGCCGGATCAGCTTGACCGCGTCGAACACGAACTGCAGCGAGTCCACAGTTTCCAACTCGTGGAATCGATCAACGTCTGCACCGGTCCGAAGGCGATTGTGGATGACGGGGCCTTCACCTTTGGCATATTCCAGATCGATCCCCATCGGTTCGAGCATTGGCAGCAGGTCGGCAAACAGAATGGCTGCGTCGACACCCAGAACACGTTGCGCCGTCAGAGTCACCTCGGCAGCGAGGTCGGGACGTTTGCAAAGTTCAATAAACGTCACCTTGCTGCGGACCTCCATATACTCAGGCAGATATCGTCCGGCCTGGCGCATGATCCAGACGGGAGTGGTATCAGTCGGTTCGCGGCGAGCAGCTTTGAGGAGTCGGCAGTTTTGCAGGGCAGGTGTCAGCATGGGGGCTCCGATGAAGTGAACGGATTGTAGCCTCACCACCGTGACGAGAATAGCGTACGGCCTCTGAAGCAAAATCGGCCGTTAAATGTCCTTTGTTCAAATGAGATTCTGATATCGCCGAGGTCCGATGCTTGCGACACAGGGACAATCGAGCCTACACTATCCGGCACCTGCGGACGGATGTCCGTCGGGCCGGCCCCACCTTCCAGCTTCCCACCAAGGATCGCCACGATGTCGCATATTTCTCGCCGCCAATTCCTTGAGAATTCGATGTTTGCAACCGCAGCCGCAGCGCTGGCCGGGCAGACTCAGCAATCGGTGTTTGCTCAAGAAGCGACCGGAGAAAAATTGAGAGTGGCTGTTGTCGGAGTGAATGGGCGCGGTGGATCACATATCGACGGATTTGGAAGCCGTAAGGATTGTGTCATCGCCGCCATCGTTGACGCGGATGAAGTTGTCGGAAATCGCAGAGCTGATGAGATCGAAAAGCGATTCGGTACCCGTCCGACCGTTTATCTCGACATGCGGAAGTGTTTCGAAGACAAGTCGATTCATATTGCCAGTATCGCGACACCGAATCACTGGCACGCGTTGTCGGCGATCTGGGCAGTGCAGGCTGGAAAAGATGTCTATGTCGAAAAGCCAGTCAGCCACAATGTCACGGAGGGCCGTCGCATCGTCGAAGCCGCTCGCAAGTACAAGAAAATCGTTCAAACGGGGACTCAAAGCCGCTCCAATCCAGGCATGCGCGAAGCGATCGAATTCATGCACAAAGGGGGGATTGGCGAAGTCAAACTGGCACGCGGTCTCTGTTACAAGCCTCGCGGTTCGATTGGTCCTCGCGGAAACTACGACGTCCCGGCCAGCGTTAATTACGATCTGTGGTCAGGTCCTGCAGCCGTGAATCCCCTCACGCGCCCGAAGTTCCACTACGACTGGCACTGGCAGTGGGATTACGGAAACGGAGACCTCGGCAACCAGGGAATCCACCAGATGGACATCGCCCGCTGGGGCCTGAACGAAATGAATCTTGGTGAAACCGTACAAAGCTACGGTGGGCGATTTGCGTATGTCGACGCAGGTGAGACAGCGAATACGCAGGTCTGTATCCACGAATACAAGAATGGAAAACGCCTGGTTTTCGAAGTGCGAGGCCTGAAGACCGAACCTCTGATGGAAGCCAGCGTCGGAGTCATTTTCTACGGCAGCGAAGGCTACCTGGTGATGCCCAGCTACAACGGTGGGATGGTCTTCGACAAAGATGGCAAGAAAACGGGCAAAGTCTTCGCTGGCGGCGGAGACAGCCATCACTTTGGCAATTTCGTCAAAGCGGTCCGCAGTCGCAATCACGAAGACCTGAACGCAGACATTCTGGAAGGGCATCTTTCCAGTGCGTTGTGTCATGTTGGCAATATTTCGTACCGCCTGGGGACACCCGTATCAGCGCAGGAACTCAACACTGCTCTGAAGGACGACAAGGAAGCATTGGAAACCCTCGACCGGTTCCAGCGACATCTGCTCGACCATAAGGTGTCGCCAGATTCGACCAAGATTACGTTTGGCCCCAAGCTGACCTTGGCCGGGACCGAAGAATTCAGTGGTCCTCGAGCGGCCGAAGCCAACAAGTTATTGACTCGAGAATACCGCGCTCCTTATGTCGTTCCAAAAACAGAAGACCTGTAATCCACTGCGGCGTTGATGTCCCGGGTTTTCGACCTTGAAAGCATCGGGGATCATCGAAAAACGTTGCCGTGCGGACTATTATCCCACCACCGAAATCACTTGCCCACCTTTTGCATCAGAAAGCCCTGTCGTGAGCAATCTCTCCGAATCCGTTTCGAACGCCAAAGCCAAACTCGATGCCCATACGGTCGAAACCGTTCAATGGCATTTCCATCCGTCAACCGGCAGCCCTTTCTGGCTGGAAAAGGCCAAGAGCTACAAGTTCGATCCGTTGACCGAAGTCAAATGCTTTGACGACCTGAAGAAATTCCCTCACTTTGAAGATGAATGGCTGCGAGGCGGTCCGATTAACCGCTGGGTTCCCAAAGGTCTGGCCGGTAAGCCCGTTTATGTTTTCGAAACAGGCGGAACGACGGGAATTCCGAAGAGCCGCATGGTCATCGAAGACCACTGGATCGACTACGAAAACTTCAGCGACACGCTGCCTGATGAATCATTTCCTCGCGGTTCCAACTGGCTCATGCTGGGACCAT
>CAXBSB010000031.1:0-45519 GCA_963977965.1 uncultured Schlesneria sp. | reverse complement strand
GTTGAAGCTGATGAAGCGCAATCGCAGAAAACACATTCGAATTTGGCATCCATGGTCTGCGTCGACTACCGATCTCGAAGAATTGCAGCGCATCGATTGCTCGCCCACGATCCAGATAAGCCCGCCCTATTCCATCCACCAGATCATCCACTTTGGTTTTGCCGTCTAATTCCACAAATATCTTAAGGCGCTCTTCTGATAGCGTTGTGACCAATTGCTCAAGTGAGGATTGCAGAGCTCGCTGTTGATTCTTTAAATCGATAACGCGATTAAATGGAGAAGATTGCGTCAGGAAACCAGCCAGAGTGACTGCAACACATTCGTCTTCAACAAGCAATCCAAGCCATTCATTACGGTCGGCTACCGATGGAACCAGAGATTCATCCCACGTTCGCGACAAATGCTTTTCAATAATGGACCTTGCAAGTGTTCGGGCGACCAGCCAATTGCCATCGCTGTTAAAATGGACATGTTCCAGAAACAAGTCGTGGCCTGGAGCAGATAGCCCGGATGCCTCACAACAAGCGGACTCAATGTCCACAAACGTTGCCCCCGACTTTGAAAAGCGATCTGCAGCTTGACTCGCAATGTCGCGAAACTTGCTGGACGCACGGTATCGACATGGATCGGATTCGCGTGCCAGAATGAATTCAGAACTTGCCTCGCGACTTTCGCCACTTCGCTCGAGACATTGTCCCAGGCGGAAGTGCAGTGCGGCATTTGCAGGTTCGCGTTTGAGCGCGGCACGGATCTCCGAAATCAGATCAGGAATCGCGTCGGATCGTACGTTTGTGACGTCCAACTTCTGAAGATGTCTTACCGTTTTTTCAACTAAGACATCGGACACAGCCTGCGGCAGCGGACTCTGGTCACGAAGATTACTGGCCACACCACACAAGACCACCGGAACGCCATGCCTGCTGCAAATCTCGCACATCGAAACGAGACTTGACTCATACTGCCTCTCTGCCGCAGATCGCAAAGGGCTGTCCAGTGAAACCTCGACGTTTTTCGGCATCCGCGATACAAGTTCACCGCTCGGAGATGAACCAGAAAGTAAGGACGTCAAGTACTGAATCAGCCGAAATCGCCTCGATAGAATACTGATCTGACTCAACGTTGCGTTGGTCGAAACCCCGCCGACTCCATAAAACTCATTATGCCCGGTGTAGAGGACCACGACGTCCGGTTGAGCTTTCATTACCTGTTGGACGACATCCACCAACGGTACCGAACTTAAGCCAATAATTCCGGCATTCAATACCTCAACACTCTTTCCCGGAAGCTGGCGTTCCAGAATAAGCTGCATTTGGCGGGGAAATGACAATTCCGATGGATAGGGATAACCTTGAACGGTCGACTCCCCGACGATGACAACTCGAAAGGCACCGTCTGGTTTAGGCAATTCAAACGCGCGTGGCTCGGGCCCTCGCAAGTCCTCCACGCAGTATGCGAAGTCAGCTCGGGGATTCAAATAATAACAACTGCCGGGAATTCGGTGAGCGGGAAGTACAAGTGAGGTGTCGGTTCCGACGTCAAGCAGGTACAAGACGAGTTCGATTCCCGGGAAAATCGAACAAACAAACAAGATGATCACGATCCGAAAAATCCAATAACGACGCACGCTTCGCGTTGCTGAAGTGGATATCGAAGGGGAAGGAGCGATCATCGTATTCTCTTGAATTCGTTTTCATCAATCCTTGCGAAGAATCCGCTCTTAACGGTCCGTCAGCTTCCAAGATCAGGCAGGGCTTTTCGCTCTATTGGCTTCTTCGCCAACAGCGTTGACCATCCATTTCGTGTCGTTGATACTGACGCTGAGTACTTTTTTTCGAGCTCAACCCCTGGGAAAAATCATGCGTCCATCGGACGACAAAAATACAGTCTTACGCGTCGGATTCCAATCCGCATTCCTGCACCGTGTTGCACAATTGTTCTTATCGCGGTCTCACTGGCATTGTCAATTCGTTTCACTCAAATGGCGTATTCTCACGAGCCTCCTCAAGTACCAAACGTTGTGCTCATCCTGGCCGATGATCTGGGTTACGGAGATGTCGGCTGTTACGGTGCCGATATCAAGACTCCACACATTGATGGCTTGGCGAGCAGCGGAGCGAAATTGACGAGTTTCTATGTCGCTCAACCAGTTTGCACTGCGTCACGCGCTGCGTTGATGACGGGCTGCTATTCGAATCGTATTGCAATGAATGGAGCGTTGAACCACACCAGCCAGACGGGAATCCATACGGACGAGGTCCTGTTGAGCAAACTCTTTCAGGAACGAGGCTACGCCACGGCGATCTACGGGAAATGGCATTTGGGCTACCAGACGCCGTTTCTGCCAACACGGCGAGGATTTGATGAATGGATGGGATTGCCGTATTCAAACGATAACGGTCCGTTGCACCCCGTCACGCGGGGGATCCCGGCGCTTCCGTGGTATCACAACGACAAGGTTTCCGAACTCGACCCTGATCAATCAGACTTCACGCGCCGAATTACTGAGTATGCTTCGGGATTTATTGAGCGAAATAAAAATCGCCTATTCTTTTTGTATCTACCACACATCATGCCACATGTTCCGATTTTCGCATCGAAGAAGTTTCGCGGCTCGAGCAGGCACGGTCTTTACGGTGATGTCGTTCAGGAACTCGACTGGTCCGTCGGTGAAACGCTGGCGGCTTTGAATCGAGCAGGTGTGGCAGACCGGACTATTGTGATCTTTACATCTGACAACGGCCCATTTCTTTCCTACGGAGATCATGCCGGTTCAGCAGGTCCACTGCGCGAAGGTAAGTTGACGACTTTTGAAGGAGGCGTTCGGGTTCCCTGTCTGATTCGTTGGCCCGGCAAAATTGCAGCGGGGCGAGTAATCGATGACATCGTTTCGACAATCGACCTTTATCCCACTTTCACAAATGTGATCGAGGCCACGCCGCCACAGATCAAACGGGATGGGATCGATGTGCTGCCCTTATTGACAGGGGTCCCCGGAGCAAAAGGGCGAGAATCGTTCTGGTATTACTCGGGTGAGGAATTGCACGCCGTTCGTAAGGGGGATTGGAAGCTGCACGTTCCTCACGATTACTTGACGGTTGCCGCGGAACCTGGGCGACTCGGAAAGCCCTCGAACTTTGGCAACTTGAAGCCCGAATCGATTGAGCTTTCGGGAATTCGGGGGATTGCCAGCCGTCATGGCTATCGCGTCGAAAAGATCGAACTATCCCTGTTTAACCTGCGGACAGATCCTGGCGAGCGGAATAACGTCTCAGCACAGCATCCCGATATCGTCGAACGATTGCAGGCTGAAGTTGCAGCTGCTCGTGCAGATCTGGGTGATCGCATTACCAACACTCGCCCCACGAATGCTCGTCCCGTTGGCGAAGTTCGCGAATAGTGGAATCCATTCTCGAAAAAACCGCATTAGAACGCATCGATTGTTATGGATCAGTTCCGTTGATTCGGTTATGCTTACGGTTTCGAGAAGTGGATCGTCCGAGTTCCCCCGTGGCCGAATTCCGATGCTCACGATCGCATACAGCCATCATCAACTGGATCGACGAGGATTCCTGACACTTGGCACTTTAGGGCTGGGTGGATTACGGCTGTCGTCGTTATTGCATGCCGCCAGCGAACGGCCCGACCTTGTTACGGGTAAGTCGGTGATCTTCCTGTTTCAGCAGGGTGGGCCCAGTCAGTTCGAAACATTTGACCCGAAGCCTGACGCATCCTCGTCCGTACGAACCCTGACCGGAACTCGAACCACATCGCTCCCCGGTGTCCACTTTGGTGACA
Organism: uncultured Schlesneria sp.; assembly: GCA_963977965.1. Taxonomy (GTDB): domain Bacteria; phylum Planctomycetota; class Planctomycetia; order Planctomycetales; family Planctomycetaceae; genus Schlesneria. The sequence continues at coordinate 41,724 of CAXBSB010000031.1, read as the reverse complement.
CACTCGGGCAGTTAGCCGACGTGGCTCACAAACTGGTCGTTGTCAGATCGTTTCAGACAGAGAATGCCGAACACAATATCCAGCCAATCGTCAGCAAAGCGACGATGCAGGCAAATATCGGCTCGCTCTATTCTCGCGTCGCCGGCGCCATCAATCCCGTCAGCGGGATTCCCACGAATGCCGTTCTGTTTCCTCAAGCGGCCTGCAACGATGTCACCAAGGGAAGTGCTCGCGGAGACATTGCTGCGACGGGTGCATTTGGTGCCGCATTCGCGCCATTTGTCCCGGGAGCGGGTGGCAATCTGCAGCGGGACATGCGGCTGAACCTTCCGCGAGATCGATTCGAAGACCGGCAGACACTCCACTCGGCACTGGATAAGACTCGACGCGACTGGGATAGCCAGGAACAAAGTCGCAGCGTCAGCAAGTTTCAGGATCAGGCTTACGAACTGTTGCTGAATGGTGGGGCGGCCGACGCCTTGGACCTGAGTAAAGAATCCGCATCCGTCGTGGAGCGTTACGACACGCGACAGTATGCCCCTTCGCATAACTGGGCGAAGTCCAATCGAGGCAAGCGAGGCTACTACACAGGTCAGGCCAAGTCGATTGGCAAACTGTTACTGATGGCCCGACGGATGTGCGAAGCGGGTTGTGGGTTTGTCACAATCCATGCAGATTATGAGGGTGTCTGGGACATGCATGCCGATGGTGAAAACCTGAATATGGTCGACGGTATGGATGCCATCGGGCGTTCATTTGATCATGCGGTTGCCGCGTTCATTGAGGATGTCGAAGCACGGGGCTTGAGTGACAAGATCCTGTTAGTCTGCTGCGGTGAAATGGGGCGAACGCCGCGCATCAATCGCAATGGTGGACGTGATCACTGGGCAAAACTTGCTCCATTGATGCTTTATGGCGGAGGAATTCGCGGTGGCCAGGTGATTGGCCAATCGACTCGCGATGGAAGCGAACCGGAAACCGAACCTCTGACTGTTCCTCATTTGATCTCAACAATCCTGCACACCGTATTCGACGTCAGCGGTCTCCGATTGAAACCGGGACTGGGACAACTCGCCCGCCTCAGCGAACACCCTGTGATCCCGGGGTTGTGGTAGTCGACGCCCTCATTCGGATTTGCCTTCCGTCTTATCCTTTTCAGGAGGCGTTCCATCTACCAGCACGGTACGGCTGGCAAGGTCGTAACTCGAATCTGCTGGTAAAGCGATATAGTCCGGTTGATCAGCCTCAACAGATCGCTTGCGATCGTAGAAGAAAACTCGCCCTTTCCCGATGACATCGGCTTTCGATTTCTGCACGATGATCGCGGTGGCTTCATCCAGTCCAATTCCCAGTAGTTGTGGATATCGGGTCATCAGTTGGGTCATATCTTTCTGGCGACCTCGCTGAGAAAAGTGCTGATCAATGGCGACCCCGCTGATAAACCCCAGTCCACCACGTTCATAGCCCGGGGCCATGATTCGGAAGTTTCCAATCGGAGTCGCACGAGCCAGATAGCGAGCCTGGATCGAGGCGCCTGCCGAAGATCCCCCGACGACGCCACCTCGATGCAGAACCTCCTTCATCAACCGGTGAGCTTTCGTCCCATAGTACGAATCCGCCAAGTTCCATTGTCGGCCGCCGCCAAACCAGATACCTGTTGCGTCTGTGAGCGGTTCCAGGAACTTGTCGTCAGTATTGGCTCTCTGGCGATATTTCGTATGAATGATCGAGATTTTTGACACTCCCATTCGTTTCCACGCTGGGACAGGTCCGACATCGGCACTGGCATCGACTTCTTCCACACAGGGGACATAGACCAGCCGTGCCTTTTCGACTCCACCAGCGAGTTCGACGAACTTGGTCATCAGACCCGTCGGTGATCCGCCGCCGCCGACGATTACCAGAGTTCCATTTTCGACGAATGGAGTTTCAGGCTCGGCCGGAGGAAACGGCTTTAAAGTTCGATCAATCGCATCACGCCGCCATTCCGTTAGATCAACGAGAGCTTCAGGCGTGCCGATGCGACGAGGGCTTTCTGGCTTTATCGATTCAATTCGTGGCGGCAGATGATCGCATCCCGGCAGGACAAACGTGACTTCACCCGATCCGCGGCAAGTCATCTTTCGGCCGGAAAACAACAATGCCATTCCACGCGGCACACCAATCCCAACCGTCCGCGGGTGCTGGGAGACCACATCCAGAAGGCGAGTCGTTGCATCTTTCTGCCCGTCGAACGAACTGTGAAGAATCGAATCCGGAATCAGGTTGAGTCCTGCGATCCCTTCGGTCGGAAGTTCCGTGGGAACCACAACCTTTCCGAGCACGTGAGCGAAACCCGTGTCGAAAATCAGAGTCTGCCCTCGCTCAAGAAATTCGTCGAAGTGCGATTTGAGTTTCCGTAACGTGGCCAGGTCCGTTTTCTCTGGCTGAGCCCCCTGAATGACGACCACACTGGCCCATGATAGAGCGTCCTTCAGGTCCATGACGGAAAGTGCTGCCAGCGACTTTGATTCGAAATGACCTTCATCTCCAACCGCTTGCTTCAATGCCGTTGATAACGAAGTGTGTGATTCATCGCCGCCACGACTGAAGCAAACGACGGAATTGTCTCTGGCAATACTTTCCAGCAATGGCTTTGAATCACTCCAATCCGCAAGACCATTGTCGACGATGATTCGCCCATTGATTTTCAGTTGGACCGGCCAGTCCGAATAGACTTCATCAAATTGCTGGGCTGCCAAATCATCCGTCGAAAAGGCGATGATCAGCGTGAAGACGGAAAGCATTCCCCAACGCGAAAGGAGATTCGAGGTGATCATGGTTTCCTTAAAATAACATGAACCGCAACCGAAGCGACGTTGGATTACGATGGATGATCGACGACTGGTCATCGTCCGGTAACTATAGTACTGTGACGATCCCGATTGAAGGAATCACTCGAAACAAGAATCGCGTCGTCAGGCTTTGCGACTTACATCCTTCGGAAGACATCATGAATTTGAAATCTGGCTGGTTTGGAATGATGGTGGCGACCGCGTTCGCGCTGATGGGTGATGCTGCGGTCTATGCCAAAGTTGTCACAGTGGCCACTCCAGCCGGCGGTCAGGCGATGGCTGCCAAAGTCGATGGAAAAGGGACGATTCATTTCGTATTCGATACAAAGGACGGGCCGTACTACTGCACGTCAACGGATTCTGGAAAGACACTCGGGAAGCCCGTGTCACTCGTTGACCGTGGTTCTCGCAAGCCCGGCCTGGAATTCATTACGTGGGATATGGCCGTCGATTCCAAAGGAAGCGTTCATGTAGTTCTGGGAACGAATGCGTGGAAGTTGAAGCTACCGAAAGAAGAATGGGGATACATGTACGTCCGGAAGCCGGCTGGGGCGGCAGCATTCGAACCGGTGAAAAATGTGAATAAGCGGCCGAGCGAAGGGTTTTCGATCGCCGTCGCCGACAATGGACTGGTCGCAGCGGTCTGGATGGCGGATAAGCTGTTTGCCAACATATCGAAGGATGGTGGCGCAACGTTTGGTCCGACGATCGAAATTGGCTCGGGAGTCAATCCCTGCAACTGCTGTACAACAAGCACGACGGTCGCCGCTGATGGTCGTCTCGCCATTCTCTATCGTGAAGAAACAAACAACGAACGGGACATGTATCTGGCGATGTGGGATTTTGAAAAGAACGAAGCGACAAAGTCACGGATCAGTGCCACACCGTGGAAAATCGATTCGTGCCCAATGACGTACTACACCGTGGCCCGTAACGAAAAGGGACTGGTCGCAGCCTGGCCCACGAAGGGGGAAATCTACTTCGCTCAGTTGAACGCTGATGGTACGTCAAAGAATCCCAAGGAGATCAAAACGCCCGGTGCCAGCGGAATGCGCTCCGGTGTTCTGGCACTGCCTGCAAACAATGGCTCGACACTCGTCGCATGGAAGAAGGACGATCAACTCGGCTGGCAGTTGTATGACGAACGAGGTCAACCCTCTGGCCTCCCCGGAAACGCCGCCAGCCCCGGCAAAGGTGTTGCAGCAGTCGTCGTCAAGAATGGAGATGTTGTTCTGTTTCGATAGAAACTGGTTGGTGCGGCAATCGAGACCAGAGCGATGTGATGCCATGGAACATGGCTTCAAGTCGGGATTGCAGTGGTAGAACCAGACTTCATTTGGTTTCGTGATTTGTTCGACGAGAATTGTCGAGTACGACGGAGATCGGTTATTTCACGAGCTTTTCGTGCCTTGGATTGACAAGGCGAAGCCTGCAATGTCGGACTTGCGACAACTTTCCCCGCATGATTTCTGAAACGAGACCGCACAACTGAGAATGTGGAATTTGTATGCGCTGAGCCGGGTGAACATTCCGCCCAGGGTTGATTCTTTGTGATGCAACACAACCCTGTGTGGGCGACTACAAACTTCTCAGCATCCATGCAATTCCCGTGGATTCATCCACGTTGATGCCGACGCCTTGTTGCAACTCCAGTATCTCGTCTCAACGCGTCATGTGCGGGGATGCGAATTCCTGTAACGACGCAGCAGAATCAACACGGCAATTCCCCCGACGATTCCTGACACCAGCCAGATCCATGTGGCATTTTGAGGTGGAGCGGCGACAGGTACGTGGGGAGTTGGCGAAGGGGGCGTCGGTCTGGGTTCAGGAAATGGACCGTATTTCGCCTCAATGCCCTCACGGAATGCTCGACTGTTGGCGAGATTCGTTTCACGTAACAATTTCACCGCCGCCGCCGGATCTCCTGCCTGAAGCATCGCGGTCGCCTCTGCATAATACGACACATCGGTAAATGTGTCACTCCCGAGAGACTCACGTGTGAAGTGCATCCATTCCGATTGGCCTTTCCAGTCCTTTTCATGATACCTGGCATTAGATAACACTCCATAGGCCAAACTGCGGTAGATGGAATTTGGATATTTCTCAAGAAACGCCCGGGCCGAAGCACCATCGTAGATCCTGCGAATATTGACATCTCCACGCGCTTTCAGAATCGCACGATATTCCACCTCTTCCTCGGGGGTGTGTGGGCGAACTCGAAACGGAATATGATTGGATTCTACAAACGCGAGATTCTCGCGCGGAGTTCGAACGGGAATGCAGCGAGCGATAAAAACATACTCTCCTGGATCAAGCCCTGCGGCAGTTGCGGAGGCACCACCGACAAAGAATTCGGAGGTGAGAGTTGCCGATTGTCCAGGACCCAAAGTTACGAGATACGCATCCCACAATGGGTTAATCCCAATGTCGCCAAACCCTTCTAAGACTTCCAGTCCCTCGTCCGTTTTCTGTGAAATTCCGAATTGAACGTAAAGCGCCTTCTCGCTGGGTTCCGGAACTTTCAATACCGAAGTGCCAATATTTTTGATGGTCGATCGAACGATAATGTCTTGCAACGGGCGGTATTCAGAGTGGTTCAGAGTGATCGTGTACTCAATCTGTGTCACGTCGACAGGTTGATTCCCCTCGCCCAGTTGTCGGTTGTCTGGCAACTGGCCGAGGCAACAACAAAACAGTTTTGCGATGAAAAGCATGAATACGTCCTACGTTTACTCGCCCCTGTCTATACTGAAATCACATTGTGACGAGAAATTCTGATCACGTTTAGTGACAGTGACGTTTGAATTCGCCGGTTTCGGTGTCGATTTCGGTGACGCGACGGAGTGACAGTCAGGGATTTGATGTTTTAGCAGCTTTGTCGAATTCACAGCAAGGAAAGCCAGGCGTCAATCGATCTAAGTCCAATGGGGCTCCCATTTCACAACCGGAGCGGATTTTTCCATCCACCGCCCGACTACCGTTGTTACACTGTCAGCCAGAGAATCGCGGATTACAGGGAGACTTTGATGACAGAGAATCTGTACGCCAGCCCCAGCCCTCAGAACGGTCCCGTTGCTTTGAAGGCAGGATCGAAATCTTGGCCCTTGCATCTGCTGTGGATCGTACCCATCGGATGTTTGGTGATTGCTCTGATGCTACCAGCCCAGCAACGCGCGAGAGAACCTGCGAGGCGAACTCAGTGTAAGAACAACCTCAAGCAGATCGGGCTGGCGCTACACAATTACCATGACACGTACGGAGCGTTTCCTCCGGCTTTCACTGTCGATGCTGATGGCAAACGGCTACACAGTTGGCGGACATTGATCCTTCCGTACCTTGATCAAGCGCCGCTGTACGACAAGATCGATTTCTCAAAACCATGGGACGATCCGGTAAATGCGGAAGCGGCGAAGACGCAGTTGCACGCGTACCACTGTCCTTCAGCCCCCGGTTCGAGCACTAATACTTCCTATGTGGTTGTCGTCGGAGCAAATACCTGTTTTCCTGGTACTGCTTCCAGAGCGACCTCCGACATCACGGACGGAGCGAGCAATACCATTATGGTCGTTGAAGTGGACTCGGAGAACTCCGTTCACTGGATGTCACCGATGGATGTGGAAGAGCAATTCGTTCTGAGTGTGGGACCGAAGAGCAAAGTTTCACATACCGGTGGTCTGCATGTGCTGTTGGCGGATGGCTATGCCCGGTTTGTGAGTTACGACCTCGACCAGAAGGTTCGTCACGCTCTGATGACGATCAATGCGGCGGATACAATCGGCGATTTTTAGTACGCATTCCGTTTTTGTGTGGCGGTCCGGTCTGCCCTTTTGCCACGGGCTGCCAACTCGCAAAGTGTGAAGCGGATCGTGAAGACATTCGACTCGATAGTTCGGAAGCGGCTTCTACCGTTGCTGGCAGGATTGTTGATCTTGCGAGTTACGATCGTAGTCGTACTCAATTATCGCAACTACCTGCCGCCAGACTTTGAGTCCGATTTTCTGCAGGATCGTGAACAGTATTTCTGGAAGGGCTACCACTGGGCCTTCTACGCGCATTTGGTTTCGGGGCCGTTGTCGCTGATCCTTGGGATGATCCTGATTAGCGATCGATTTCGAACGCGGTTTCCGAATTGGCACCGTTACCTCGGCCGATTACAGGCGATCAATGTTCTGTTTCTGGTGGCACCCAGCGGACTGTTGATGGCGTATTACGCGATGACGGGGCCGATTGCCGCGATGGGCTTCGCGGTGCTGGCGATCGTGACTGCGATTTGTATGGCTCTCGGATGGCGAACAGCCGTCCAGCGGCGATTCAGCGAACATCGACTCTGGATGCAACGCTGCTTTGTCCTGCTGTGCTCGGCCGTCGTCATCAGAGTGATCGGTGGGTTACTGACCGTCATCGACTATGGACCGGAGTGGCCTTATCAGGCCGCGGCCTGGGGAAGCTGGCTGGTCCCACTGCTGGGCTTTGAATTGTCTCGATCACGTCGGCTCCTGCCGGAATCAAACGCTCTCACTTCCAGTCTTCTACTCGACCGCTGAGATGTTCTTTGTCATTCGCGCAACCGATGGCGATGCCGCCGTTCCCGCCAACCCCTGTTCCGACGCGACAAGGAAGAGTGCCCCGCGCTAACATGGCACTGTGCTGTCGCTTACGTCTTCAATTGAAGTGAAGGGAATTCGCGACAGGCAATCTCTCTGTCAATCTCTCCGCAACCTACTCAGTAACGCGCGACACTGGTATCATCTGTGTTCGCGTTGTCGACACCTTCCCATGGCTGGTGACGATCATCGCTGACGGTCATTGACGGTTGTGATTGCCAGGCGATCGCAGAATTCTCTAAGGATGCGTTTCGGGTTATGAAGATTCTTGTTGTTGGAAACGGCGGTCGCGAACATGCGATTGTCTGGAAATTGAAGCAGTCGCCTCAGGTCACTCATGTCTTCTGTGCGCCGGGAAATGCGGGCATTGGGCTGGATGTCACGAATGTGGATATCAAGGCCACGGATATCCCCGGCCTGTTGAAGTTCGCCCAGACGGAAAAAATCGACCTGACTGTCATTGGCCCGGAAGTTCCGCTGGTTGCGGGAATTGTCGACGAATTTTTGAAGGCGGATCTCCGTATTTTCGGCCCGACTCGCAAGGCTGCGGAACTGGAAGGTTCCAAAACTTTCGCGAAAGAGCTGATGAAGCGGGCGAATGTCCCGACGGCTGATTTTCGAGTCTTCACGAACGCTGCCGAAGCAATCAGCTATGTCGACGAGAAAGAGCATACCGAGCGATTTGTCGTGAAAGCCGACGGACTGGCGGCGGGAAAAGGGGTCGTTGTCTGCTCATCGAAAGAGGAAACTCGCGATGCCATTCGACGAATGCTGCTGATGAAAGAGTTTGGCGAAGCAAGTACCCAAATCGTTATCGAAGAACGACTCGAGGGTGAAGAAGTCAGCCTGCTCGCATTCGTCGATGGCAAGACGATCATCCCTCTCGAAGCGGCCCAGGATCACAAGGCGGCCTATGATGGCGACACGGGGCCCAACACCGGCGGCATGGGGGCCTACTCACCGACACCGATCATTACCCCCGAACTGATTGATCTAGTGGTCGAGAAAGTTCTGGTCCCCACCGTCCATCAATTGAAGAAGGAAGGACGCCCCTTCCGCGGCTGTTTGTATGCTGGCCTGATGCTCACCAATCAGGGACCGAAAGTTCTGGAGTTCAACGTTCGCCTGGGTGACCCGGAAACTCAAGCAGTTCTGATGCGCCTGAAAACAGACCTCGCTCAACTGATGTATGCGACTGCAGAAGGGACGCTGGAAGAGATTGAGTCTATCGAATGGGATCCGCGCCCCTCGGTCTGCGTCGTCATGGCTTCCGCCGGATACCCCGGCGACTACGTGACGGGCAAGCCTCTGCGTGGACTTGAAGAAGCCGCACTCGTTCCCAACACCAAAGTTTTTCACGCCGGAACGAAAACGGTCGACGACCAGATCGTCAACGCGGGTGGTCGAGTTCTTGGTGTGACCGCTCTTGGCGACACCTTGGCGGATGCGAAACTGCATGCCTACCAAGCAGTTAAATGCATTCGCTGGGAGGGGGCCTGGTGCCGGAAAGATATTTCGGATAAAGCGGCAGGACGCTGATCTCTGCCCCAGAATGCGAAATGACATTGAAGTTTGCTGATGCATTTGAGCGATGGAAACGCTAAATTACGGATGAGAATGTCGTTTTCAGAAATAGTCCGCGAATGCATCGGATGGGATTCGTTCAGAGCCGCATTGGGTGGGAGTTCACGAGATGGCGGTGGATTTCAATGAGTTGGCTCGATTGAGGTTAAGTCGGCGCGAGATGGTTCGGGCGAGTGGCCTGGGGGCCGGAGGGATGGCTCTGGCTCCACTCGCTGGGAACTCGACCGCTGGTGCGGCAGAATCGCGTTCCTCGGGAGCTGGAGCGGGTGCGGCATTCGGAAAAGCCAAGTCCGTCATCCTGTTCTGGTTGAATGGTGGGCCGGCTCAACAGGAGACTTGGGACCCTAAGCCCAACGCCCCATTGGAAGTTCGCGGACCATTCCAGCCGATTTCAACGGCAACTCCCGGATTAAACGTCTGTGAATTGATGCCGAAAACGGCATTGCTGACGGACAAGATCGCAGTTTTGCGAGCCATGTATACGGGTGACAACGCCCACTCATCCAGCGGCTATGCCATGCTGACGGGGATGTCGCATGTGCCACTCAATGCCGAAAGTGTGATTGCCAAAGCTCCGAATCTTTGGCCCAGTGTCGACAGTATTGTCCGATTGCTGCGTCCCGCGCGGAATGGACTGCCATCATCGATCGTTCTTCCTGAACATGTCTGGAACGACGGGAATTTTCCCTGGCCCGGGCAGGACGCAGGATTCCTCGGTCGAAAGAATGATCCGTGGTTAATCAATTGCGATCCGAATGCTCCCACGTTCCGGATTCCGGATCTGGCGTTCCCCGACGAGATTTCGTCATCCCGATTTTCCCAACGTCGTCGCCTGTTGGAACAAGTCAATCAGCGCGTGGCTGATTCGATTAAAGCTCAGCCTGTCAGCCGTTATGTCGAAGAAAGCGATCATGCGCTGGGACTGCTGAGTGGTTCGGCAGCGCGACAGGCATTTGACCTTTCTCAGGAACCGGATTCGATTCGAGATCGCTACGGAAGATCACGCTACGCGCAAAGCGTACTGCTGGCGCGTCGACTGGTCGAAGCAGGGACATCGATCGTTCGCATCAACTGGACGCGAATCAAGGATCTTCCGAACCAGGGAGGATGGGATACACACGCCAGTCATTCCCAGTCCTGTAAAGACTTCCTGATGCCGATGATGGATCAGGCGTATTCGGCCCTGCTGATGGACCTGTCCGATCGAGGCTTGCTGGATCAGACCCTGATTGTCTGGGTGGGCGAGTTCGGCCGAACCCCCAGGTTCAATGGGAACGCCGGCCGTGATCACTGGGGACATGTCTTTTCCATGGCACTGGCTGGCGGTGGTGTCCGCGGTGGGGTGGTGCATGGGTCGTCTGATCGAGACGCTGCCTATCCCGTCGAAGGACGTGTCGAACCACGCGACCTGATGGCGACGATTTTCCATTGTCTGGGCTATGAACCAGAGACACACATGCACGACACAGACGGGCGACCGATTCCAATCAGTCGCGGTGAGGTTGTTCATTCCATATTCTGATGCCACCACGAAATGGTGACGCCCGATCTTCAAGTTGCCAGCGTAAGTGCTCTTCGGCACGAAGGAATCCTGATGCGCATCGTCATGACTGCTATCCTGTTGTTTTGTGGTGCCGTACCGTTACTGGCGGCCGATGATGCGGGTTTTGTCCCTTTATTCAACGGCAAAGACCTTTCCGGTTGGACACCCGTCAACGTCGCCCCGACGACGTTTTCCGTTAAGGATGGGTTGATCGTCAGCACGGGAGTTCCAACGGGAACTCTGCGGTCGGATCGAATGTACGAAAACTTCGTCATCGAACTGGAATGGCGACATATGAAGGCGGGCGGAAATGCCGGACTGTTTGTCTGGGGCGATCCCATCACCGCAGTCGGTGGCCCATTTTCCCGGGGAATCGAAGTTCAGATCCTCGACGGACATGAAACCGCGAACTACACCAGCCACGGCGACATTTTTCCGATCTGGGGAGCAACGATGGTCCCTGATCGGCCGCATCCGAACGGATGGGCTCGCTGCCTGCCGAGTGAGAAACGGTGCAAGCCATCGCCCGAATGGAATCATTATCGAGTGACCTGCAACGACGGCACCATCAAGCTGGAAGTCAACGGCAAGGAAGTCAGTGGCGGAACGAAATGCAGTCCGCGCAAAGGGTATCTCTGCCTGGAATCAGAGGGCTCTGAATGCCATTTCCGAAACATCAAGATCAAAGAACTGCCGTCGACCAACCCACAACCGTCAGAGATTGCTCTTCCTGCTACAGGGTTCCGATCACTCTACAACGGGCTCGATCTTTTTGGATGGAAGGCTACCGACCAACACAAAGCTCACTGGAAACCGGCTGACTGGCGACTGGTTTACGATGGCAAGTGCGATGCGGCCGACCCGAATCTGTGGACGGAACAGGAATTCGGCGATTTCGAAATGATCTGCGACTGGCGCTGGACGGGAAAGCCAGTCAAAAAGAAGTGGCCCAAAACGCTTCCGACAGGATTGGATGAAATCGGTGCCGACGGAAAGCCCGTAGAAGTGGAAGTCGACGACGCTGGCGATAGCGGCATCTACTTGCGAGGCAGCAGCAAGAGCCAGGTCAACATGTGGTGCCGACCTGCAGGGAGTGGTGAGGTCTATGGATACCGGACAGATGCTCAGCAGTCTCCTGAAGTTCGCGCCGGGGTCACTCCTGCGAAAGTCGCTGACAAGCCGATCGGTCAATGGAATCGTTTCGTCATCGTGATGAAAGGCGATCGTCTGACAGTTCGACTCAATGGCGAACTTGTCATCAACAACGCTCAATTGCCCGGCGTCCCGGCGAAAGGCCCGATCGCTCTACAGCATCATGGCGACGCGATCGAATTCTCCAGCATCCTGATCCGCGAACTACCATAAACTGCCGCAAGCAGTCGCGAGTCTTATTGTTCGCGGATCGACTGAACAGTCTGACGGATTCGAACCGCAAACATTCGCACCTTGATTGCGAACGCGATAAGCGTCATCCCGAGAATGATGGCTGCTGCCGCGACAACGTAGAGCAGTCCCAAAGCTCCGACCTGCGGACGGACCAGGACCACCAATCCGAGAAGAATTGAAACAGCACCACTGAATCCCAGCAGCCACTCCCCTTCAATTTCCTTTCTCAGGCGGATGGCCATCGAGATTCGCATGACCCCTGTGACGATCGACCATGTCGCAATGTAGAATGCGACGATGATGGTACCGACCGCCGTCGTCAGTTCCGGTGCCTGAAAGGCGATGATGCCGAACAGGATACCAAACACCCCTTCCAGTAACAGCAATCCCCAGTTCTCAATTTCCTGGCGATGTCCGATTGCGTGCGCGACTTCAAAAACACCGTCTGCAAAGACATATGCAGCGAATAGCAATGTCAGCGAGACGAGCGTTAACGATGGCCATGCAAAAGCCATGATTCCAAACAGGACTGCGAACACGCCTCGCAAAAGTATCATCCACCAGAAGCGAGACAGCAGATGTGCGACCGGACGAGTTTCCATGACGATTGATGCTTTCTGAAAAACGGTGTGGGTTGATCCTTCGACTCGTTTTCATCTCCGAAACTTCACGTTTCGATTTGCACGGATCATGCCGAACCGAATGAATTCTCGAAATCCCTTTTCACGAATCGAGTTTGAGTAGCGCTCTTTCGCGAAGCACGACCACAAGGTCATTCCCTTACCGTGTCCATGTGATCAGACTGTTTGCAGATGGCAGCTTTTTGCCATTTGGCTTGGCGCTTGTCAGTTTTACTTCAAGCAAGTCCGAGACGTGCAGCGTGAACTTCAGGTCATCGATCAATCATTCCAGATCAAGACTTCTGAAACGCCGCTTCGTGACTGCCCCCGATGCGTAAAGACAATCCGTGCTTTTGAGGATGAAACCGCGGTGAAGCGAGCTTCGTTCCATTGGCTTCCCACAGGTTGTTCGGGAGATTTACTGACATTGGCAACATCGCGCCAATCGGTTCCCGACCAATACTGAATTGCGTATGACACAGGTGGTTGTACGCCCCCCTTGTCGTCGTAGATGGCAAGTTCCATGCGTCGAAATTCGACCGCGCGGCCGAAGTCGATTTCCAGCCAATCGCTTTCAGACTTCGATTCATAGCTCGTCCAGCGATTCATCGGTGACGGAAGAAAAACGGTCTTTCCGTCGATCGCACTGGATGGCTTGCCTCCAAATCGATCCGTAAACGAGGCGGAGGCTTTCGGAAAGCCATCCGGCTTGGGATTCCAGGCCAGATTACCGGCTGGTGGTGGCGTCGGATCCAGCGGCAGTTTTGCATCGCCCCAAGCCTCGATCTCCGTCAGTCCCGACTTCGCATTTGGGCGATGGTGCAGGGTGACTCGAAGCTTCGCCATTTCCGTCGGTGCGATCTTCACAACATTCGCACGATGGCCCTGTGGTTCGTCAAGGACTTTACTTTCTGACTTAATCGGTTGCCACGTACCATTCGCCCAAGCCTCCAGTTCGATCCGCTGCGGAGCACGAACAACCGAATCCTTTTCGCCTGTGTCATCCAGCAAATAAAGCTTCACCGTATGAATCGTCCGTGGCATTCCGAAGTCAACGACGACCCAGTCGCGTTCATTCGGAGAACCGTCACAAGTCCAGCGGTTCGGCGGATGCGGGACATACCAGTAATTTCCATCGTTCAGCTTGCTGATTTGTGTCCGCGGTGAAGTGTACGATGCAGTCAGTCGCGGAAAATAATCACCGTCGTTGTTGACAGCGAAATTCACCGGTGCATATTTCGGATCTTTCACGGCATTCGTTCGCAGAGGCGTCATTGGCACACCATGTTTGATCGCGATTCGCTCAAGCTTTGCTGACGTCGCAGCCTTTCTCCCATCAACGAAGACGTGCAGACCTGCGCCGAGTTTGTATCGTTCCCCGGTCTTGTCCCAGACCACACCAACGCGATGTCCGCGATAGGGAAGGTCATCCAGCACGAAATAGTCCCAGTCAGCCGGAGCGAGCGGATTAACTTCCAGCGTTTCATCATCGCGTGGTGTCAAGCCGATCAGACCTGTGATGACGAGGTCACAGAATCCGGAATGAAAGTAATGCTCGGAGTGATTGTACCCGTCATGCCCTTCGAATGAGCCGGTATCAGGATGTAGAGCTTCCGCCAGATATGGTTTGCCATTCTTTCGATGTGATCGAGCGTAGATCTGCAGCAGAGTCAGATAATCCGCATTCGTCGGTACGCCAGCAGGTGATGTGGCTGAACGAGCGACGCTGTTCTGCAACAGATTAGCCAGTCCTTTGAGTGTCTGCGTCGTTGCATACGGCCAGGATTGACCGCTCCACCAGCAGCAGGATTTCTGCAGCAGAAACATCGGATCGTTTCGCTCGACGGTAGATGGCCCGAAATCAGAATAGAACCCGTCGCGGTTCATCAACTTTGCCCAGGCCGTTTCGTAACCTTTGCCGTTATCGAGCATATTGAATTGCCATGGGACGTAACCAATCAGCTCTCGCCCGTGTGAGTCGCCAGCAAATTGACCATCTTCGTAGGTCTTCGTCAGTGCCTTGATCTTGTGGCCGTCTCGCTCTTCGTTGTTTTTGTAGACTGGAAAGAAAAACTGACGTTTCTCGTCCCACAGCAGTTTCTGCATCGTGGTTTTCAGAGATTCCGCCTTCTTTTCGAATTGAACAGCGACATCATTCTTTCCTGACAGCCGAGCCAGTTTTGCAATCGCGACCGCATCGGCCCACATGTAGGCATTGAACGACGGTCGATAACTTGGAGCACCCCGCAGAATATCCTTCGTCTGGCGGCTGTTGATGTTGAACTCCATCCCGTCGTCGTGCCCCGTCTGCCAGAAGAGACCAACATCCGGAACAAAATGTCGCTGCTCCCAGCCTTCGTAGTTCTTGACGAGGTCTGGCAGAAGATCCGTCAGGAAGGCATCATCGCGATGGACCTGATTGACGGCCCAGGCACTGTCCGCCAGCCATGTCGAATAATTCCTCGGCTGTGCTCCGGGGGTTCGGAACCAGTACTTCAAATAGTCGCGAGCAATCCTCGGCTGTCGCAGCCAGCGGGCTTCGTAGAGCTGATGTCCGGCCGGACAACTGATTGCACCGTAGGCGCCCGACCAGAACGGCCGATCAATGAATTCCGTAAATGAGTAACCACTATTCGGCGAACCGTACGTCAGGTGCTTCGTCATCAGCTCCCAGCGGTAATAGTACGTCGTCGTGATGGCTTCATCGGGACACTCGAAGAACGGAATCTGCTCGGCGTACCAGTCCCAATCCCGGTTATCCCAGAATGTCTGGCTTTCAAGCAACTTTTGCTTGTCGAGTACTTGAGCCGACGCCAGATTCGACGTCGTTGCGAAAAAGACGACTGCAATCGCGAATCGGATCAGGTTGATGCCGACAACAAATCCAGCGACGTTCCAGCGACTTAGCATTCTCAAGCCCATTTCTATTCTCATTCAGAAGCAAGACGATCCTGCAACGATGGTCAACCGCGTGTCACCTTGCCGCGGGGGCAATAGTGCGCAGCTCGGGATGCGAGGTCGCCGACTGAATTGTCTTGATCGCCTCTTCGACGGCAGTTACCCGGCGATTGTTGAGTTCCCCTGCCGGAAACTCACCCCTGGCACACTGAGCATTCAATTCCACGATCAGTTGTTTCAATTCGGGAATCGCGTAGTGAGCGGCCGTGCCGTACTTGGCAATCTCTTTCATAATCTCGCCCGTGCGGCTTTCGCTTCCATGTCCCCCTTGAGTCTTGGCGAACAGGATCCCGGCATCGATCCCTTCTTTGAAATGAAACTTCGTCAGAGCCTTGAAGCCTCCCATCCGGATCTCGTTTCCGAACATGGTATCAGCAGGGCTGCGCATCTTGACGGCGGCGTTGATGTCTGCCGCCAGCACTTGAACATCTTCGACAGTCAATTTGTTCTCGAAGAAACCTCGCAGAGTCGCCCTCGCCATGCCGTCTGCATTCGACGCGATGGCACGAATCGCGGGGTAAAGAAGCTCGCCATCAACTTTCTTCACGGCATCGGCCAGCGGGCCGGTGAACAACGCTGCCGCAAGCTGGCCATGAGTCAATTGAACAGGGTCTTCCCAATGAATTGGAGCAACGGGTTCCGCAGTTGTCGCAACAGCCCGAAGGATTTCAGGCAGAGCAGACTTTGCTTGAATCCCCAGCTTGCGGATTCCTTGAGCGGCTTTGAAACGCAGCCATCGGTCTTCATGTGAAAGTAGTCGAATCAGCACAGGCAGCGCATCGGTGGTTCTTAACAGGCCGAGGGTCTCACAAGCGCCCTGGCGCAGATGCTTGTCGCTCCCTTCCGCCATTTTGATCAATTCCGGGATCAATCGGTCCGTGTCAGGGCGAGTCGCAATTTCTTCCGCCGCCCAACCACGCACGATTGGTGACCAATCTCCAAACGCGGCCATCAATTCCCGGATGGATTTTGTTTTGCGATCCGTGTCGAACCGTCCAGAAACAACAGCCGCTTCGACCTCCTGTTTGCTCAGTCGACACGCGGAATTTGCCTGATTTCCAGTCAGAACAATCTTCTTGAGCGGCAAAGCATACGTCAGCACGTAGACCGCATTGGGGCTCAACCCGTAATAACTGCTTCGCCCGTAGTAGGTATTGTCTTCAGTCTTGCCCGGGCCGTATTGCTCGCCACCATCGTAGGTGAACGATCCGTCGCTTCGTCGCACGAGATCGAAATGCCATGATGACTCTCTGAAGAACGCTGCCGCCGCATCGGGACCACCAATGTCTGCACCGAGGGCCCCCCACAGATAACTGAATCCCTGCCCGGTATGGCCACATTCGCGGCTGCGATAACTGGCGACCGTCATTTTGGCGAAGAACTGGGCCTCGCTCACTTTGTCGGGTTGCAGCCCGAACAGGACAGCACTCATGGCACTCTTGCCGTTGTTGTCATGAAACGGCCATGGTTCGTGCTCACCGTACGGAATGGTTCCCTTATCCACAAAGTAACCAAAGAATTTCGCTGCACGTTCGATGGCAGGATCGACTTCTTCGTCCTGCACACCGCACTTCTTGCCGTAAAGGATGGCCAGGTTGGCGGGCAGTCCGGCCTGATTCACAGGACCATACGGCGGAATCGAACCATGCAGTTTTCCATCAGGAGTTCGATCCGCAAAACCGTGGCCGTAGGTACCATACATGCTTTGCCCGCGAGCCAGCGAGACCGTGATCGAATTGATCGCTGGCAAGACGGACGAGTCACTCGTCGCGAGGTAGTATTCGCACAGAAAGATGCCACGGTAACCGCTCTCCCACGTTCCCATACCGACTCGTTCGGATTTGCCTGCGCTGGCCGCAATCTCGTGTGCGAGCTTCTGCAATCGTGGTCGATGCGTTTCGTCTCCCGTCGCCAGCAGTGCGAGCCCGTTGATGGCCCCATGCCAGTTTGCAGGCAGGGACTCTTTTTCCAGTGCGACACACGCCTCGTGAAAAATCTTTTTTGACTTCGGACAGTCGTACGGAGCAGTTGGCGCATATGTTCCCATGACACGCAACTGAAGCTGAACGTCCTCAGTCTTGCCAGCTCGCCAGCGTGTCACCGTCAGTTTTCCGCCATTTGCTTCCTTTTCGGCCTCCTGGATGGCCATTGCAAAGCTCTTGCGCGCATCGTCGCGGAAAGGTTCTCCAGCCACCCCGAGTATGACATCATCGACTTGCAGAACACCGTCTGCTGGTGACTTCTCGCCGACGTGTGTGACGAGAATCTGTCGACTGGTTGCTGTTGTTCGACCTTGCAGACCGTCGAAGTGCGTTGCCGGTCGTGTATGAATCCAGCCACGCAAACCGGTCGCCCCCAGATTGTAGGTCAGCGCACGATCAACCTTGGAGTCCTGTGTGAGATCCGGCGGAATCTTGCTCGGCTCTGCGGCGGAACTCTCGAAATCGACACCCATCAGAAACAGGCAGCAAATGATTGCGCGAAATACTTGAGTCTTCATCGGGAACTCAGCCATCCTTGTGCTTCGAGAAACGATCACATCGTTTGAGAGAACTGTCGATCAGATCGAGGTTTTCCCAGCTTCTGCTGGAAAGCAGAAGCTTTGGTCAATCCGTTTTCAGATTAACAATCTGCGCGTTTCATTGCGAGACGCGCGTTGACGTCTCTTCGGCCTCGTAGGCAGCGATGCAAGAAAACGATAAGTCGAGTTGTGGTCACCCAAATGGGCAACGGCACCAATCGTCATCGAGAGCCGTGATCCATTCGGGAGAGATCATGGCGAGAGCCGGATTTCGGTTGAGCAAAAGGCATCAAACCGCGGCGAGGTTATTTCAACAAATTGGCATCTGATGTAGACAAAGTCGGCGCGGCCAGAGACCAGCGCCGACTTTGCTTTATTTCAATCAGGCGACCGCAAACGACGATCAATCACCAGTAACCGCAGCACGCTCCGTAGGGGGAGTACGTCGCATAACCGTAACTGGCGTATGCTGGGTAGTAGCCTCCGTACAGACCGTATCCGCCATAGTACGCTGTCGGATAGACGTAAGTCTGCGGCACGTAGTAACTCGTTGTGTAAACCGGATTGGAGTAAACGACCGGTCGGTAGACGGACGTGTAAACGGGAGACGTGTACACAGGCGCTGTGTAAACCGGACGATAGGCCGAATAGCCGCTGTAGTACCCATAATTCGAATACCCGTACGAAACGTACCGAGGCGTGTAATAGCTGGTCCGGTAAATCGGACGATACGCACCAAAGTACAACGCGGGCCGACCGTAGTAGTACGCTCCGAACCCTCGGTAACCACCCCAGCCGTAACCGTAACCTCCCCAGCCGTGGCGATGCCAGGTTACTGTCGACGGAGCGAGCGTCTGTACGACAGCCGAATGTGTCGTCAAAGGCCCAGCTTCAGCCTTTTGTGCGGCCGTTCCAAATGCCAGCAGGCATGCCAGCGGAACTCCCAATCCGATCAATCGATTGATACTCATCATTGCCCCTCCCAGAATTTCATGCCGTCAGGCAGTTGCATACATGCCGGTAAAATCGGCTCCCTGCCACCAATCATCCTGCGCGTTAAAATCGAATCGGTCAAGGAGGCAAACCCTGACGATTCCACAATATTTTCTCTTTTTCTCCATTCCGAAAAAGATGCTGGTGATGCCACGAAACAGACTTGAGCACGCTTCCGTTGCTGCTCCGGGCTCTGGCGGGCTTTGACAGAAGTCTCTGACAGCCTAGAATAAACCGTCACGGCGCACGGATGCGAAACATGAAACATGATTGATACGTCCGCTGGAGCGATGCATGACCCCGCGTATTCTGACCGCTCTTCCCGTATTCAACGAAGAGCGACACCTGAAAGATGTTTTGACCGAGGTCAAGAAGTACTCCCAGGACATTCTAGTTGTCGATGATGGCTCATCGGACCAGACACCAGAATTGATGCGTCAGGATCGCAGTGTCTACATGGTTCGCCACCAACAGAACCAGGGCTACGGAGCTGCCTTACGCACCGCTTTCCAGTACGCTCTCGATGGTCAGTATGATGTCCTGGTGACGATTGATTGCGACGGCCAGCATGAACCTCGCCTGATTCCAGAACTGGCCGCAGCCGTTTTCTCCTGTGAAGACCATCCTGCCGATATTGTTTCAGGAAGTCGTTACCTCACTCCGTTTCCGGGCGACAGCAAACCGCCCGAAGAACGTCGTCGCATCAATATGACGATTACCGAGGAGTTAAAACAGCGGTTTGGACTGAATCTGACGGACTCATTTTGTGGATTCAAAGCCTATCGCGTTGATTGCCTGGCCCGCTTGCGAATCACCGAACTCGGTTACGCCATGCCGCTGCAACTCTGGGTTCAGGCGGCTGCGTTGAAACTGAAAATTGTTGAGTTTCCAGTACCGCTGATTTACCTCGACGAAGAGCGTTCGTTCGGTGGTGCACTGGATCAGGCTCAGCAGCGACTGGCTTATTACCGCGAAGTCATCAATCGCGAAATCGCATCGCTACACCTGAAGACAGATGCGTCAGGTCAAATGCTTGGTCATTCTGACAACGATCTGCACACATGTGGAACGGCGACGTGTGGAACGGCCACTCCGTGAAGTCGTCGCACCTTGATGTCACAAGATCGAATGACGTGGCTCCGCGCCTGGTTGTTCCGCGTCATGATCGTGGGGTGCTTGTCGAGCCCCCTTTTGCACAGTTGATTGAGGTCATTCAGCAAAACCGTTCACTGCTTTCGAGGGATCTTTCAGTCTACGGGGACTCTCTGCACGCTTGGCGCGAAGAGGCTCGTGCTGCCGTCATCGCAGAAAGCCTGGCATACACAGCGTCGCTGACAGGTGAAGACATTGCGCCTCCGAGCGACGATCCTTTGATCGTCACAGGCCACCAGCCGGAATTATTTCATGCGGGTGTCTGGGCCAAAAACTTTGCAGCGGCAGGTCTGGCCGGTAAAACTTCCGGGACGTCACTGAATCTGATCATCGATAACGACACTGTGACGACAACTCGGGTCAAAGTGCCAGTTGGTACACAGCAGTCACCTGGCGTGGAATGGATTCCCTTCGACATGGCGGTATCGCAGCGTCCCTGGGAAGATGCGACGATCTCTGATCCTGAATGCTTCGAATCATTTGGTCAGCGAGTCGCAGATCAAATTCAGGCTTTCTGGAATTATCAACCACTCGTTGCCCATCGCTGGTCAGCCGCGAAGCAACATGCAAACGTTTCACGAAGGCTATGTGATTGCCTTGCTGCCATGCGAGTGACGGTGGAGCGATCGCACGGTGTCCACAATCTGGAAGTGCCAATGTCTCGTGTCTGCTCGACACGTCCATTCCAGAGATTCATCGCGGCGATACTGGGTGAGCATCCTTCGTTTCATTCATCATACAATCAGATCGTACGTGACTACCGCCGCAAGTATCATTTGAAAAGCACTACTCATCCGGTTCCCGAGCTTGAAATCAGCGATGACTGGTTCGAAGCTCCTTTCTGGATCTGGCAGGCAGGCGAAGAGCGCCGCGACCGCCCTTTCGCACGACGCATCGCTGACGAAATCGAGTTGCGAGATTCGCGACGAGTACTCGGACGACTTCCTGTGCATGGAAACGACCAACTGCAGCGAGGGGCCGATGTTTTGCAGGAACTGGCCCGGCAGGGAATCCGAATTCGAACCCGAGCACTGACAACGACGCTGTTTGCTCGAGTGTTCCTGTCGGATCTTTTTATCCATGGAATCGGAGGTGCGAAATACGACGAGATGACAGACTCGATCTGCGCTCGTCTTTTGAAATCGCTCGCTCCTCAGTTTGCGACAGTTTCTGCAACCGCCTACCCGCCGCTGCCGCCACCGTTTCCCGTGACCGATGACTTGCTCAGATTGACTGAACATCAGTTGCGAGACGTGCAATACAATCCTGACAGGCATCTTTCGATCGATAGCCCAACGCTACTTCAGTCCCTCATTCATCAGAAGCGGCAGATTCTGACGGGAATTTCGGGGCGACATCCGTCTGCAGAGGAACATCGGACTCTGCAGCAGATCAATTTCCAACTCGGCCAGCATGCGGAGGCTGCCAGAGTGAGACTGCGTGCGAACAGTGAGGCGATCCGAGACCAGTTAAAAGCGAATGCTGTTCTCAGAGACCGCGAATTCGCGTGGTGCCTGCACCCCGAAGCGTCACTGATGTCATTCCTGATGACGGAATTCGGCGGATAAGCTCGCAGTGTGCCTTCCGCTTCTTTCACTTGTCTTTCCGGGCAGGAGGCTCGTTGAGGACAGTGCCGACAATCACGCCGCCGATGCTGCACTCCACCAGGGTGATGATGTACCAGCCCAGCGCCAATTGGATCTGGATTGGATGAACCGCATACCCTCCACAGGCGATTGACGCGCCCGTGCCGATTCCGAAAAGCAGACCGTAGAGTAGCCCCGAGATCAGGCCGCGAGTTTTCACCTGCAGATAATAGATGGCGACAAACATGGCTGACGTGAGGGCGACACCCGCGTAGACAAATCCGATCTTGATTTCGGCCTGTGGTCGCCAGACCCCTGGCAATGCCGCGTAGAGAGAGCTGAGAATCAGTCCGTGACCGATAAAGTCAAGGATGCACCAGACGACAAAAATCGACAGCCACGCGGCAACGCATTTTTTCACAGAGAGTCTCCTGATAGCGAAACGCATCTTTAAGTTTGAGATGCTGGCCTGCGGGGCGGTCGAGTTGAGTTCACATTCAACCGTTCGGCATTCTCAATGAAGTTGGGCGGGGCTAAATCACCCCGCCCAACGTTTTCATTTTACAGTGGCTTCTCGCGGGCATCGTATGACAGCGTCAAACCCATGTTCCGACGCGACACGGAAGCGCGACCCGAACTAGCGGCGGGCGAACGGATGCTTCAGCGGCAGCCAGGCGCCATTGTGTTCGCTGCTGGCGACACATTGTTGAATGAAGTACATCCCTTCGACGCCATCGTAAACATTGGGATAAATCGTGTTGAATCTTTCAAACGAGTGGCCAGCGGCGCGTTTCACCATGTCGTCATAGGCAAAGCGGTAGACGTTTGCGAATGCTTCGAAGAAGGCTTCGGGGTGCCCGCTCGGAAGGCGACACGCTGCTTTGCCGGAACCATTCATGAACGGCGCATTCGGATCTCGAGTGTAGATCGAATGAGGACTTCCGTTTCGTCGAACGATCATCTGGTTGGGCTCTTCCTGTCGCCAGGACAACGCCCCCTTTGTTCCATCGACTTCGATAAACAAGTCGTTTTCACGACCATGAGAAATCTGGCTGGCAGTGACCGACCCAAGCCCGCCATTCTCAAACCGGACAACGGCGTGGCCATAGTCATCCAACCGGCGGCCTTGTTCAAATGTTTTCAGATGACACGAGACTTCCAGTGGCAGCAGGCCCGTCATGTAACGAGCCAGGTTGTAAGCGTGAGTCCCAATGTCGCCGAAGCAACCGGCAATCCCTGACTTCGAGGGGTCCGTTCGCCAGGCGGCCTGCTTCTGATCTGAGGATTCCAGGCGTGTTCGCAACCACCCTTGGATATAGTTCGAGCGGATCGCCTGGATTTCTCCCAACTCACCACCCAGAATCATTTCGCGAGCCTGTCGTACCAGTGGATAACCCGTGTAGTTATGCGAGACTGCGAAGACAGCCCCTGACTTTTCAACCAGTTGTGCGAGTTCTTCTGCCTGGGCGAGGTCGAACGTCATCGGCTTGTCGCAGATGACATTGAAGCCTGCTGCCAGCGCCGCCTTCGCAACGCCGAAGTGTGTGTGATTCGGAGTTGCAACGGTCACGAAGTCGATTCGCTTGTCCGCAGGAAGTGCGGCCTCTTTGGTGCAGAGCTCTTCGTACGAACCATATGCTCGATCCAACGGAATGTCGTAAGCAGGGGCAGACGCTTTGGCGCGAACGGGATCCGACGACAAGGCCCCTGCAACCAGCGCCGCACGATTGTCAAGAACCGCAGCCGTGGCGTGGACGCGACCAATGAACGCCCCCTGGCCACCGCCGACAAGCGCCATTCGCAACTTTCGATTTAATGAGCCGTTGGTTGTTTCCCCACTCACAGTCATGTCCTCCACGCGCGTGTCTGTCAAAGATGATGTTATTCCGTCCGACCTGGCCAGACGAAAGCGCAACGCGCCTGCCAGGTTCGGGATGTTCGCACAGACGAGGATATGCAAAATCGTTCAGAATTGCCAATCAGCCGGTCCGGTTACGTCCGCTGAATCTGGCACATCTTCAACGGGTGACCGAAAAAATTCAGATCGGGCATCCCACCGTCAAAAACTCTCAGAATTGCCCGAATTCACGGTTATTTTCCGGTCATGATCCAGCGAGAGAACGCAACGGTTCACGAGTATTGATGGCAGTGCCAATCTCACAGGAATTCAAGGAATTCACTTTCATTAATATGAACGGATGGATAGCCTGCTTTTGATCGTCCACCGTGAATGGAGTGAATAATTACCACACAAGGTTCATCATGTCGTTATCCACTGTAGTCGCTTATGACGTCTCCCCGATTCTGGCCCGTCGGGGACTCGGAAAACTTATTGAAGGCCTGCTCAATGGAGATCCGGTCGCATGGGGAATAACCATCGTCGTTGTGGTCGTATTTGTAGGAATCGCAATTTTCAAACGGGCCAGTGGAACATCTGACGAAATAGAGACTCCGCGATGCGACTCACAATCTGCTCCGTGTCCTTTTGTGTTCTGCTATTGCACCTCTTCCCGAGCGTAGCCACCTCAACCGAATTTCCGCCGATAGTTCCGTCGGATCGCGGGATGGTTGTCTGTGTGAACCCCGAAGCGAGTGACGCGGGCCTCGCCATTCTGAAATCAGGAGGCAACGCAGTCGACGCAGCGATCGCAGTTGCTTTCGCACTGGCCGTCACGTTTCCCGAGGCTGGCAACATTGGTGGCGGCGGGTTCATGATGGTCTGGCCAGGGAATTCCGCCGGTTCCAATGCCCCCAAAAGCGCGCAACCTGTCTGCATCGAGTACCGCGAAACCTGCCCGGCTGCCGTTGGACGAGATTCGTTCATCAAGGAATTCCGGCAGGAAGGCCATCACACGGTGGGTGTCCCTGGAACAGTTCGAGGGCTGGCGCTGGCCCACGAAAAATACGGAAAACTTCACTGGAAGAACTTAATTGCACCGGCCATTCAGCTTGCCCGCGAGGGTTTTCCCGTCGATGCGGTATTGGCTGCGGGGCTGAATCGCCTGAATCAGCAGACTCAGGCCTTTCCCGAATTTCGCCGCGTCTACGGCAAAGCCAATCAGGTGCCATGGAAGGAGGGGGATCTCTTGGTCCAACCGGATCTGGCGGCGACGTTGACAGCGATTGCAACCGATGGGCCAGATGCGTTCTACACGGGAGTCATCGCCCAGAAACTCGTCGCAGAGATGCAGGCCGGGGGAGGGTACATCTCTTCGGAAGATCTCGCAAATTATCGAGCAAACATCCGTCAGCCGGTTCACACGACGTATCGCAATCATGACGTTTATGCCCCTCCCCCGCCGAGTGCCGGTGGCACTCAATTGATCGAATGCCTGAACATCCTGGAGCAATACGATCTGTCCAAATCAGGTCCAAAGTCTTCACGTACTGCGCATTTGCTTGCCGAGGCGATGCGTCGAGCGGGCGCGGATCGAGTTCGCCATCAGGGTGATCCCGCCTTTACGTCCGTCCCATTGCAATTGACAACAAAGGAACACGCAAAACGGGTCTCTCAATCACTTCGAATGGATCAGGCCACACGCAGCGAAGAACTTGCCCCTGATCTGAAACTCTCGGATGAGCCCCCCAGCACGACGCACTTTTCAGTCGTTGATGGAAATGGAATGGCTGTGGCCAATACCTACACGCTGCAAAACAGCTACGGATCCCGAGTCGTTGTTCGTGGTGCTGGCTTTTTGCTGAACAACGAAATGACAGATTTCAATTGGCGACCGGGTGTTACGTCGCGGGACGGACGGGTTGGAACAGAGCCCAATGTGATGGCGCCGGGGAAGCGAATGGTGAGTTCCCAGTGTCCGACGTTTGTGGCACGCGACGGCAAATTGCGTCTTGTCACGGGCAGTCCGGGGGGACGTACAATTCCAAGCACGGTGCTGTGCGTCGTGGTCAATGTCATTGATTTCGGGATGTCAGTTCGTGATGCCGTCGATGCTCCTCGCTGGCATCACCAATGGTTTCCTGATCGACTGCAGTTTGAACGGCTTGGTGACCCCGCCTATGCCACCCTGATGAATGAATTGCGGCAAATGCAGCATGAATTCGGAAATGAAGTCAAACAGTTGGGGGATGGTTATCGTCGGCAGGGAGACGCACATTCGATCCTGATTGAGAACGGCAAGACGTTCGGAGCGTCAGATTGGCGACGTACTCGGGGAAAAGCCGCGGGCTGGTAGTACGGCCCGCGTTATAAGCATCTACTTCGACCTGCGTATGCCCAGAGATATTTGACGCACACAACTAGAGCCGATATCCTGCCAGAAGTGGCGACGTGTGTAATAGACCATAGACTCCATGCACTTCGCTTGCCATGCACTTCGCTTGCCATGCAATGACGTGTATTTGCGTGGCGTGGTATCGCGTCGAATTATTATCGCCTGCAATGCTCGATCTCGAAGATCTTTCCAAGGTGTCAGTAGATGACTGTGTCTGGCACTGCGAATACCAGCCGAACAAGCCGCGTGGCAACGTCGTGCGCAATTGGACTGCTCCTCATTCATGCAGCATTGCTGAGTTGGGTTTCCTATACCACCAGCCCAAATCTGGATGAACCTGGACATCTCGCATCGGGGATCAGTCACTGGCAGTTCGGACGATTTGAGTTATATCGCGTCAACCCTCCGCTGGTTCGAATCGTCGCGGCGGCTCCGGTCCTGCTGACTGGAGCACAGACGGACTGGAACTCCTGGAATATCGAATCGCCGTATTCACGTTCCGAGTTTCCTGTGGGAACTCGTTTTGTATCGCTGAATGGCGAAGCGAGTTTCTGGTACTTCACATTGGCTCGCTGGGCATGCATTCCCCTTTGCCTGGTGGGAGCCTGGACTGTGTTCGCCTGGTCCCGGTCCCTCTATGGTCCGACGGCGGGACTGATGGCCATGTTCCTCTATTGTTTCTGCCCGAATTGCATCGCATGGGGAGCCTCGATCACCCCGGATGCTGCTGGAACGGCTTTGGGAGTAATGGCAGCGTGGCTTTATTGGAGATGGATGCAGACTCCCACCTGGTCACGAGCATTTCAGGCAGGTGTGGGGTTGGGAATCGCAGAATTGGCAAAAGGGACGCTGATTGTCTTTTTCATTGTTTGGCCAGCAATCTGGGGGATTGACTTTCTGATTCGGCTCTGGCGGAACCGGACGAAAAGTTCCTCGAGTGGTCTCGGAACAGATTCGCAACATTCACAAGCCGGCAACCCGCCGCTCCGGCAACTTGTATTGATTCTTTTGTTCTCAGTCTACTTGCTGAATCTCGGGTTCGGGTTTGAGGGATCTTTTAAACCGCTCGGCGAATTTACGTTTGTCAGCCAGTCGTTGAGTGGTGAGGATCGGCCCCCTCAAGGGGGGAATCGTTTTCGCGGGACCTGGCTGGAGAACGTGCCTGTCCCACTTCCAGAGAACTACATTCGAGGCATCGACGTTCAAAAGTATGACTTCGAACGAGGGAAATGGAGTTACCTGTTGGGAGAACAGCGTCCACGAGGGTGGTGGTACTATTATCTCGTTGCATTTCTCGTGAAATCGCCGATTGGCACCGTGGCGATGTTCATCATGGCGAACTTCGCGGCCGTATTTTCCGCACGATTCCGATCAGAGGGGCGGAACGAATGGGTACTGCTGCTTCCTGCGATTGCGATTATGGTTCTTGTCAGTTCGCAAACCGGGTTCAGCCGCTATTTGAGATACGCCATTCCAGTCCTTCCGTTCGTTTACATACACATCAGCAGGCTGGCCTGGCTGATCTCACGACGAAATCAACTGTTGTCAGGACTATTGGCAGCGTGTTGTACGGCGACGATAGTGGAGAGCCTCACGGTTTATCCTCACTCCATGTCATTCTTTAGCGCAGCTATCGGCGGCCCGCTGAACGGACAAAAGTACCTGCTCGATTCGAATATCGACTGGGCACAGGATCTCCTTTACTTGCAGCGCTGGTACAAGAATCATCCCGAAGCGAGGCCAATTCACGTCGCATTTTTTGGTGACTTTCATGTCAAACCTCAAACGGCGGGAATCGTCTGCGAACCTGTACCTGCGTTCCTGAAACCCGAGGACCGGGATCAGGCTTCTGGCGAATTTGACGGACCACGAGCGGGGTGGTTTGCCATCAGCGCGAACCACCTTTACGGATACCGCCATTTTGAAGGTGCCCGACCAGTTTACGCCTACTTTCAAAAGCTAAAGCCAGCTGCCCGCGCTGGCTATTCGATAATTCTTTATCATTTGACTCAGGATGAGGCGAATCAGTTCAGAACTGAACTGAGACTGGTACCGATCAGCCAATAACCTGAATTCCGGCACTACCGGACGAGATCAAGTGTCGGGTCGGGTGCAGAGACATTGCGACGGGGGTGGTCCGTGCATCCGCAAGTGAATATGCTCAGTGAAGTGGAAGTCCTCACCAGCATTAAGCCTCTGTGTTTCTCTGTGCCCTCTGTGGTAAACCGTCTTCATGGCTCGAAAACGGGTAACTACAGGGGACATCGGCGGGCAACCGCGATCATCACGGGACGATCTGAGGTACATCGTGGTCGTACACGATTGTACACGATTGATGTTCCTTGTGCTGTGCGGTAGTCGCCCTGTATTGTGAAACGCGAATCTGGAGGCTGTTAGACACGTAGTTCACGCTGCAAGGCGAGGCCGGATTGAGCGTGTCACTCGACCCGGCTCCAAAGAATCAATTCCGCAATCCGGGATCATCATCGAAGAGTTGGACCTGTCTGTTCGACAAGTAGTACAGCGAATGTTACAGACCCTGCGAGGGAGTAGCGGCGAGACGTATGCGATCTACAAACTGGAATGGGTTGCTGGCTGTCGATAAGCCGGCAGGGATGACTTCGCGCCGCGTTGTCGATCATGTTGAACGAATTGTCCGTCCCGCAAAAGTTGGGCATGCTGGTACGCTCGATCCACTGGCCACGGGTGTGCTGGTGATCGCGGTCGGAGCAGCAACCCGGCTGATCAGCTACGTTCAGCGAGAGACAAAAGAGTACATCGGGCAGTTTCGCCTGGGGCAACGGAGCGATACCGATGATATCGAAGGTCGGATTACACCCGGCGGGGATACGTCACATGTCACCCTGGAACTGCTTTGTGACCTGACAACACGGTTCATTGGGGTTGTCTCACAGGTTCCACCGCAATACTCCGCGATCCACGTCAACGGCCAGCGGGCATACGCTCTGGCTCGACAAGGTGAAACGGTCGAACTTCAGGCACGGCCTGTCGAAATTCATTCCATCAAAGTTTCGCGATTTGAGCCACCTGATTTTGAATTGCAGATCGAATGTGGATCAGGAACGTACGTACGATCGATTGGCCGCGACCTCGGAGAACTTCTCGGCTGTGGCGCGATCATGACCGATCTGCGTCGAACTCGCGTGGGGGCATTCTCCCTCGAAAATGCTCTGCCGTTTGACGACGTGACTGTGGACTCGCTGCAACAGGCAATTCAACCACCGCTACTGGCTGTTGAGTCCATGCCGCGTCGAAGTGTGTCCGTCGCGGAAGTCAGTGACTTACGACAAGGTCGGTCGATTGTCCTGGGAGAAATGTCAGGGACCGTCAACAGCGAAGTGGCACTGGTTGATGAAAAAGCTCGTCTGATTGGTCTGGCTCGGATCACTGATCGCGATCGTCTTCAGCCGCATCTTGTTTTCCCCGCAGCGGTATTTACCGACGCCAAATCGTCTGATTGCTGAACCACATCCAGAGCCGGATTTCATGAATTTCACGAGAACAGATCCGGCGTTGCCCGTGACGCTCCCGATTCGTGTCCTTTGGCGGTATGATCACGTTGTCGCCGGTCGATGGAACGCGTGACTTGGTGAAAATTGATGCGAAAAATGAGGATCTGACGAGAAATGTCTGCCCCCAGAATCTGCGTGTTGCGAGCCCCAGGTACGAACTGCGACGTCGAAACAGGATTCGCTTTTGACTCATGCGGTGGCCAGTCCGAACGAGTCCATCTGTTTCAACTGCTTGAGCAGCCGGACTTGCTCGACAACTTTCAGATCCTCTGCGTGCCTGGTGGTTTCAGCTACGGTGACGACATTGGTGCGGGGGTTGTTTTCGCGAGTCAGTTGCGAGGCCACCTGGGAGATGCGATGCAGCGATTCCTGTCGGGTGACAAACTCGTTCTGGGAATCTGTAACGGATTTCAGACGCTGCTGAAGGCTGGCATTCTTCCGGGTGGAACGGCCGAATCATTAGCGGCTGAGCGAGATCAGGCGGATGCCACTTTGACCTGGAACCTCAATGGCAAATACACCGCGCGGTGGGTGCATCTGAAAGTGTTAGCCCCCGACAATGTCTTCCTGCGTGGAATCGAAGAGCTGGATCTTCCGATTGCCCATGCCGAAGGGCGAATCGTCGTTCGAAATGATCAGGTTCTTGCAGACTGGAATTCCCGGGGGCAGATTGCATTGAGCTAT
Source organism: uncultured Schlesneria sp. (assembly GCA_963977965.1). Lineage (GTDB taxonomy): Bacteria > Planctomycetota > Planctomycetia > Planctomycetales > Planctomycetaceae > Schlesneria. The sequence continues at coordinate 11,494 of CAXBSB010000031.1, read as the reverse complement.
TCGGCCTGGGAATCCAATGGTGATGGCGACAATCCCATCAACGACCGATGGTCGGCAAATCCGAATGGTTCCACGATGGACATCGCAGGACTGGGTGATCCTTCGGGACGCATCCTGGGACTGATGCCACATCCCGAGCGATTCCTGTTCGGAACCCAGCACCCGCAGTGGACTCGGCTTGGCCTGACGGGCGATGGTGCCGGTCGGCGAATCTTTCAGAACGCCATCGATTACTTCAATTGAGGCTATCGGCCCGTGGTAGACGGGGCAGACCGAACAGGTCCATATCAGCGTTTGGGAATTCCTGATCGGTGTGGGCGGCGTTGTCCCCCCGATTGCCGAACACGGACACGAATTCGTGTTTCGACATTCCGTCGCCCATCTCGAATTCACCAGCGGGAACCAATTGAAACTTCAAGCCAGTTGACACGGATGCTTCAGATCTTCAGTTGCGTCTTACGTCGGTCACGATGAGAGCCGTCTTAGGCGTTCCTCTTGATGTGCTTGCCATGCGTCTGGGTCAAAGTGAGTGTTTCCCCGCTCATCGCAATCTTTGTAGCCAAAGTCCATCTTGAACTTTCCGTTGGAATTCATTTCAAAATGAGCTTGCCCCCAAACGGGCTCTCCCGCCTCGGCAAACTTGGCTCTGATCGCTTGGAACGCTATGCGAGCCTTTGGGGGCATGTGAAAGCTCACATCCTTGCCATTGGGCCTGCGGTATTCCGCTTCGAGGGTAATGCTGTCATCATAGAAAATTGCATTCAACATTGCCGTAACCCATGATTCGTTGATCGACTCGTCGATTGCTTCTGCAATAAGCTGATAATACTGCTCTATTCCTTTAATCACGGTCACTCTCCCAACTCACGACATCACTAGTTCGCGAAATCGCTGAACGCGGGCACTTGACCCGTTTTAGCATATTTGACCGTGTAATCAACTCGGCTCGAGAAATGGGACAGGTTGGCCTGACCGTCTGCCTTCTTTTACCACGGACTGCTATTGGCGAGTCCGCGTCTCTTTCCGACTTGAAGCCTGAACCTTGCCGGCAGGCCGTCGAGTAATCTCTTGCCAGTGACGGATGTCGATTTCGTAGGGGCCGCTCGGTCGATCGAACGCGCCGAATTCTGCGACGTATTTCTCCATACGAGCGACCTTCTGAGATGCGGTCAATTCTCCCGGGTGATCCGTTCCCGGAGGCCGTCCCCAGACGATCGTTGAACCGGTTTTAGAATGAAGGTGCAGGACGACGTCGGTCGCATTCCTGGCTGAATCCTGTTGCCTGGGGATTTCGATCGCATCCAGTTCAAGTTTTGCCCATTTGTCAGAGAGCAGTTCCGCGATCTGTGCAGCACCCACCAGACCGGGTTCCGTGACGCGACCTTTGTCACGTGTCAGGTTGCCCCCTCCTTCCATTCGGATCAGCGGATACCGTGCCACATCTTCAACCTTGAAGTCTTCGCTGGGCAGGACGACTCCACTACTGTCGATGGGTATTCGCCCCCCTTTGACCTGTACCATTGCCACGGGCTTTCGAAACTCGACATCGATGATCACAGACGCAGGATACGATTGTCTGACCGAATTGACGCGAGCGATCCAAGGGTGCCTCGAAAACGCAACGGCGATCGTCTTGCAGAGCTTTGGGTCAAGAATCGACATCTCGCGCGGCAACTGATTTTGCCGCCGGATCTGCTCAAGCAGATCGACTGGAACTGGTGACTTTGGCTCAGGAACAATCGAGATATTTCTGGCGTCCAAACGGTATTCAGGACGCGAGTTGAGATTGGGAAGACGCTGGACGATGTACGGCAACATCACCGACAATCCGACCAGAAATGCAATCTGCGCCAATCGAACTGGCTGGAAGATCCGGTCCGTCAGAGGATGAATCGCTGTTGCTTTTTTACCAGCGACTGACGACTTTTCGGTGGATGCCAGATTCGCCAATTCAGGATCCACGGATCGCCCTCACTGCTGAAGCCTCGTCACGAGATCACTGTCACTCAATGTGACAACGATCAATGTCACGCAATGTGACAACGCCATGCGGGTTTCAGGTGAGCCGGGTATCGGAGAATTCTCCCGTTGAAGTGGGCAGAGCCCCAGAAATGAGGCTCACCTGGATACGCAACACGAAAGTCATCGTCCGGCAACCCACCGGCGATTTATGCCGATGGGCGTGGTTTTCTATCTTTCGTCCGAGGGCTGTCGAACAATTGTTCTCGGCAAGATATGCGGATGAGGTAGACTCGTCGGCAGACATGAAACAATTGACCGCTCGCACAGTTCTGCAAATGCAATCCCCATGCGGGCAGCGGCCTTCGGGACCAGGCTGTGACTGGTATATCCCGGAATGGTGTTGACCTCGAGTACCCAGGGCTGCATGGCTTCGTCGACACGCAGATCAACGCGTGCCATTCCTCGAGTTCCCAGGGCTCGACACGCATTTCGGGCGGCGTTCGCAATTTCTTCAACGACATGCGGCGGGAAACTCGTTTCGAACAGGTAGCGAGTGCTGTCGTCCTCGTACTTTGCCTGCCAGTCGAAGAATTCGCGATCCGTTTCAATCAGGATGGGAGGGAGAAGGAGTTCATCGAGCATCCCGACGGTCCATTCCGTTCCGGCGATGGCTCGTTCGACGACAGCAAAGCTGTCAAACTGAAAGCAAAGCTTTAAGGCTGCTGGAACATCCTCTGCGGATCGAACGATTGAGATCCCCAGGCTGGAACCCTGGCAATCAGGCTTGATGACGAGCGGATAGCCAATTTCGCTTGTGACCTTTTCGACTCGTGAAACGTCGTCCGTATAGTGCAGCAGTGAATACTCCGGCGTTGGCACGCCGAACTGAAGAAATCGCTCTTTTGCGGCTGATTTGCTGAATGCCAGCCGTGATGCCGTTACGTCGCTTCCCGTGTAAGGGATTCCAGCGTCTTCGAGGATCTGCTGAACCTGTCCGTCTTCGCCAAACTGGCCATGTAACGCCAGGAACGCCACATCAAACTGGCTCCAGTCGACACCTGCCAGGTCCACGACCGCGGGATCGAGGTGCAATGCGAGATGGCCTCGACTGGAAAGAGCTTGTTGCACGGCCGAGCCACTCTGCAAGCTGATTTCGCGTTCGTCGGAATCGCCGCCTGCCAGAACCGCCACTCGCCATACTTGTCTTGTCTCAGACATTTTCGTCGCATCCTTGCGAAATCATAATTGTGCTGCATGCATGACTTGGATCACGCTGTATCAGTCAGAAATTTTCATCGGCAACTCGCGACGAAGTTTATCGAGCAATCGCTCGATCGCAGCATGGCCAGGCGCCGTTTGCCTGACTACGATCGATAATGTTGAGTTAAACGGCCGAATCGTTGCAGCCGCTTCCTTTCGTTCCCAGGAAGCGGGCATCACGCTGGTCCTGATTCGTTCGGTCAGTGCGGCCAATTCTAGAGCATCCTTTTCGGGATCCCCCGTCTTGACGAGGTCAACGACGGAGTATGTCTTGACCACGAAATCTTCAGGTGCGGGGAGAAGCTTCTCTGCTGTCGCGATGAACACGACATCGTGCTTGACTATGAACTCCAGATTCAACGGCTCAATCACGCGGTTCAACACATCAGCAACGGGCTCTGCGGAGACCTTCAGATCCATCGCGGAATCCATCTGGTCAACGATGCCGCGAATGCTTTCGGGGTCAACGGCAATACTCAGCCCCGTCCGACGACCAATTTCCCGCAAGACTTCTTTTCGTGACTGCTGTTGCAGATTGAGATCGATTTTTTGATCGAGCTTCTTCAAGGCCGAATCTGTCGCCTGCGGTCTTGCTGGAGCCAGTTCATCACCGGGGCCAAGTCGATCGGAGAGTTTCATGACGAACTCGAAGCGACGTCCATCGGGATGGTCGATCGAAACGCCTGCGTTTCCACCGGTCGTTTTCAATCGAGGTTCGCCGAGAACGGTTTCACGCCCCTGTTCGTCGACTTCGATCAACTTGAGTTGAACGACGAAATGGCGCTGATTTTTGACTGCTGGCAGCGGTTCGGGAGCACCCTTAAGCGCCGGGGGACCGGGCTGTTCCGCACTGAATGCGATCGAAAAAATCATCCATGCCGATCGCAATACCGACACTGACATCCCCGCTCCTCCATGAGTTGAGACGAATCACAAAAACCGAAACCAATACGACACTTACGTCGCCCATGGCACCAGCGCCGGATGCCAAACGCCAGATCTTGTGATCTGCCGCGATGGGAACCTACCAGATTTTGACTTCTGACTCCAGATGGACTCCGAACTGATCGGCAATCTTGGATCGAACCAGATCCATCAGCCGCAAAACGTCGCTGGTGGAGGCCCCTTCGTGTGTCACAATGAAGTTGGCGTGGCGATCATTGATTTCCGCTCCGCCGATCCGCGTTCCCTTTAATCCCGCCTGTTCAATCAGTTGCCCGGCTCGCTGGCCACGCGGGTTTTTGAATACACATCCCGCAGTCTGGGAACTAAGTGGCTGCGAGGCCTTCTTGGTAATCCAGATCTTGCGCAGACGCTGTGAAATCTCATCGGGTGAATCGGGTTGAAGTTCGAACTCGGCCTCAAGGATCAACAGCTCATCGAGATTGCTATGTCGATAGTCGAAAAGCAATTCGTCTTCTGCTCGGACCATTTTTTCGCCACTGACAGTCAGGACTGTCACTTTGCGGACAAACTGCGAGATTTCACCATGCCGACCGCCAGAGTTTCCGTGCAATGCACCACCGACGGTTCCTGGAATTCCAGCCAGGTTTTCAAATCCGGCAAGCCCTACGCGAACGGTTTCTGAAATCACATGGGAAAGCAGCGCACCTCCACCGGCCGTGACGCGATTTCCATCGATCTTCACTTCCGCGAAGCACGGATGACTCAGTCGAATGACCGCGCCGCTGACCCCTTCGTCTCTCACGATCAGATTCGATCCGCCCCCCAGGATCTTGACCGAGATGCCGTTTTCACAGCAGACACGAACGACGCGAACCAATTCTTCTTCGCTACGGGGCTCGAAAAAGAACTGTGCAGGTCCGCCCAGCTTCAGCCATGTGTACGGTGCCAAAGGTTCGTCACGCTTGACGATGTCAGCAAATTCTTCGAATGCGCTCATAATGTATCCGGTCGATATCTCCAGCCCCCATGGCGATCAACACATCGCCGGGTCGCGCCGCATCGTCCACAGTTGTGGCGATCTGGTCAAGGGACTCGACATATCGAGCCCTCCTTCCACGTGCGGCAACTCGATCTGCCAATTCTCGTGAAACTCGCTGCGGCTCGTCGGCAACCCGTTCTCTCGCCGCAAACACTGGTGCGACAATCAGTTCGTCGCAATCATCGAAGCTCGACGAAAAGTCATCCATCAACGCGACCGTCCTTGAAACCTGGTGTGGCTGAAAGGCACACCAGATGCGCCGGTCACCGTAAATACGACGTGCCGTCTGAAGAGTGGCACGAACAGCCGTCGGGTGATGAGCGTAATCGTCGATCAGCAGCAGACCATCTGCCTCGCCGACGACTTCAAATCGCCGCTTGACTCCCCCGAATGAACCAAGTGCCGAGACGATAGATTCGGTGACAGTCCCCATCTCAGAACTGATTGCAGCGGCTGCCAGGGCGTTCTCCACATTGTGTTCGCCGTGCAAACGCAATTGGATCCTGCCCCATCGATCGTGTGAGCCTGCATTTCTACGAAGAATCTCAAACGAGATCCCCGACAGATCTTCACGTATGTCTCCGACAGTCCAGTCAGAATCGGACGTTCTGCCGAACGTCACGACACGCGATCGCGAAGCTTTTGCAACGTCTCGACTCGCCTGCGAATCACGATTGACGAGCAGGACACCATCGTCGGAAACCTGCTGAACAAACTCCTGAAAAGAAGCGACCAGTGAAGGCAGATCGGCATAGCAGTCGAAGTGGTCAGGTTCCACATTCAGTACGGCAGCATATCGCGGATGAAAATCAAGAAAACTGCGGTTGAATTCACAGCTTTCAACAACCAGCAGATCCCCGCGACCAGCACGTCCGCTGTTGCCGCTGTCACACAATTCGGCGCCGACCAGAACAGCCGGATCGCGCCCCGCGACGCTCAAGATCCAGCCGACCATCGCCGTGGTCGTGCTTTTCCCATGAGTTCCGGCAATACAGACTCCGGTACGATCTCGCATCAGGCGACCGATCATCTCACCGTACGACCACTGTGGAATCCCGCGCCGCATCGCCTCGACTCGCTCGGGGTTGTCGGGACGAATGGCAGGGCTGTAAACCAGGCATTGCACATTGTCTGGAAGATTCGCAGCAGAATGTCCCTGAGAAAACGCCAAGCCGTGAAGTGTTAATGCCGTGATTGCCGTGCTGGCCGGAAGCAGATCAGACCCTGACAATTGCCACCCGATGCCATCGAGTAACTCTGCCAATGCCTTCATCCCTGCGCCGCAAACACCAACGAAATGGGCGGATGGTCGATCAGCTTGCCCTTTCCCTGGCATCGTGCAAAGTTCCTGGATGAATCAGTTGATCGCAAAAACAGTCCGCATGTAAGTCTATCCATCGCTGGGTATCCGGCCAATCGGATTCCGCCGATGAGGGCGAAGTCTGTGAGCGATAACTCCCTAAGCGGCTCAGCAGAGGCTTGGCGTTCCCGATCATCAACCCCCGTTTTAGCTTTGACAAACCACTAGTTTGGCTTCTGGGCATTCCACCGCTTCACCCGAAAAGCGTTTGCCCCCCGGTTGGGGTCATCGCTACGAGTTCGTTCGATCGTTGTGACCGCCTCTTTGAAATTCCCTTTCTGAGCATAACATTCGGCTAAGAGCGAGCGTGCGGCGAAGTTCCAGCGACCGCTTCGGTCATATCGCTTTACGTACGTCGAAAGTTGCTCGATCGCAGAATCATAGTCGCCCATTTCAAACTTGCAGACTCCTGTCCAGTAAATGGCGTGCTCGGCCCCCTGTTGATTCAGGATCGCCAGGTTCTGGACGGGCATTTCCTCAACTCCAAGATGGCGAATCCCCAGATAGCGCTTGGTCGCATCATCAAACTTGCCCAGCAAATGATCGGTGCGGATTTTCAGCAGCTTTCTTTCCGGTACACCGATTTCTACGGCGCCTTTAGGGTCAATATTGATCGGAATGGGCAGGTTAAACGGCATCGTCGCAGCTTCGAGTGCCTGCGTCATCGTCTTTGTTACAGTCCGAATCGCGTTGAACTGCTGCAATGGATAGGCCCACAATTTCAGGTCTTCGCGTTTCCAGTTTGGTTTGACCTGAGTCAGGCGAGACAACAATCCCGTTCGGGTTCCATCATCGTTCAATGGATCGTACAGAACGCAGACTTCTTCTGAAGGAAGTACTGCTTCCAGGTTTTTCATCCGCTGACTCCAGTAGACTGATTCTCCGATCGGGAAAATAGCGGCATTCTTCAGCGAATCCGCTTCGATACCGTAAGGCTGATCGGAACGAAGTGCGAGCGGTTGCAGCCATTCCGGGTGATCCGGAATCTCGTCCAGAGTCGCCGGAGGCCCTGCCTTCGATAGATCTGCAGACGACGGAATCGCGATTCCAATCCTCAGATCGTACAAGTAGACCCGTCCGTTGAGGATCGCCCCGAACAACCATGTTTCGTTGTCTGCACCAGCCGGACGGACAATGACGGAATCGACGCGAATCTGACGCAGCAAAGTTGCCAGCAGCCAGGCACGATCTTCAACGGTTCCCCGGCCAATCAGCAGCAACTGGTAAATCCCCAGGGGCATGTCCGTTTCATCACTTCCACGAAGCGACAGGTTCCGAACAACATAGTCCACAACCCCCTGGACATGAGCGATTTCATCTCCTCCACGCGCGACAATGAATTCAGCAATCGTGTGAGACAGCATCGCATCACGGACATGAATTGCATCCCGAAGGTCGTAGTTCAGAACTTTCAATCGAGCCAGTTCTGCATCATCGATCCACCCTGCGGGAACATCGACCGTTGCGACTTCAGCATCCGGAGACGTCATTCCCCGCCACGAATTCAGCAGGTTGATCGGTTTGTCGGTCGCCGCTGCAATCGTGTAGTTTTCTGGTCGCAGTTGGTGGATGGCACTCTTCAGCAGGTCCTCGGCAGATGGTTCACCTGTCACGCTCTTGCCATCCTGGCGAGGTGATGTACTGGCGGGACGGCTTTTCGGGCATCCTGCTGCGATGACAACCAGAAGCAGAATAGCTGGAATTCGTAAGTACTGACAAGTCATGGGGTAAGGCTCGGTGGCAAGGGCGACGACTGTGTGGTTCCGATTGTCGAACCGGAACGGCGTTTTCTCCCGAGCCCCAAGCGTACTTCTTTGTCGAACGCGACGAAACCCAAAGAGACGAGTTGATGCGAACTTTCGGCAGGCTTACGACGAATGGACTGGAAATGTTGATGATTTCCGTCCGATCTCCGCGTTTCAGCAGAGATTCTTGATCAGGCGCCCAGGGCCGATGCCGTTTTGAAGCTGGGCAGGATGTACGGTGGAGTCATCGTTACCCAGATCATTGACTTTCGGTTGGGGGCGATGTCGCAATCATCTGCTGTTTGTGGGCTGAAGGCCCACGAGAACAGCTTTTTCAAAGTAAGGTGGATCGCTGAGAGAAGGTAGGAGAAGTAATTGGCTTGGGGTTTCTCTCCTTCTTCCTCGGCGTCCTCCGCGATTTCTGCGTTTCAAAAACCAGCGGCGCTTCGCCGCATAGCCCACCCTGAATTCTCGACATTTTCTTCTGGTGGGCCGATTGCCCTGATCAGGCTCAAGAACACCTGTTCAAGAGACCTGCTGTTCGCGGAACTCAAGTGCCATCGCGCGCAATCGCGTCAATTGTTCGATTAGCTGAGGCAGTTCCGCCAATGGGACCATGTTTGGCCCATCGCTCAGGGCGACATCAGGGTTGGGATGAGTCTCGAAAAAGACCCCATCGCACCCGCACGCCACGGCAGCCCGAGACAGAAACGGAACGAGTTCACGTCGACCGCCAGTCGTTGCCCCGCCGGGCAACTGAACACTGTGAGTCGCATCGAAAATGACGGGGCCACCGAATCCCTGCATCACCGGGATGCAACGAAAATCGTTTACCAGTCGCCCGTAGCCGAACATCGTTCCACGTTCCGTCAGCAGCACGTTTGCATTCCCAAAGGCTTCGCACTTTCGAACCACATGAACCATGTCTTCAGGGGCGACGAACTGTGGCTTCTTGACGTTAACCACACCGCCATGCCGACCCGTTGCAGCCGCTACGGCTTCGACGAGATCTGTCTGACGAGCCAGAAATGCAGGAACCTGCACAACCTGGCAGACGGCAGCGGCGGGTTCCGCCTGACTCGGATCATGCACATCGGTCAGCAGCGGCAGGCCGGTCACTTCGCGAACACGAGCCAGGATTTCCAGACCACGCTCAAGGCCCGGCCCACGAAAACTGTCGACACTGGTACGGTTCGCTTTGTCGAAGCTCGATTTGAAAACAATCTGAATATTGCGAGAAGCGGACAGGTCAGCCAACCGTTTGGCAACTTCCATGACCAGTTCTTCGCTCTCGATCACACAAGGGCCAGCCATAAACAGCAATGGCTCATCACGTCCACAGCGCCACTGACCTACACTCAAAGGATTGTTCGGCACAGGTTTGTTCCTTGAAATATCTCGGGAATCCATTCGAAAATCATATTAACCGCCCGAACATCCGGAAGCCACTACATCCAGGGTCAATGCCATTTTGAAACCCGGCGGACGGCGGGTGGGACAAGTGACGCTTCGCCGCGCGGGCCGACGAGTATTTCGCGACGATTCCTGATGCTGGGCCGCATGCCGTCATTCACGTGCAGGTGGGAATCCAGCGAGCACAACAGAGGCAATTGTGCGAACGGGACGGGGTAACGCTACGCAGTTGGGTAACGCTAGGTAGGACGGACAATCTGTCCGTCTCTTCTTGAGTTGATGACCGAGCCTTCTATCCCGCCCAGATTAAAAAAACGATTGCCCCGCCACGACATCCCATCGCCATCGTGAAATGGTGAAAGCGAATCGAGGCCTTCGCTGGCCCTCACGCGCGGTCCATCGATGCTTAGCCAGAAATGATCAGAAGAGAAATTCCGCGAGTTTGGCCATCACTTCTGGAAGCGGAATCTCGGTACCAATCAGCGGAAGCAATGGGACGATGGCAGAGAGAACAATCAGGAACAGCGCCTTTTTATCAATCGGGACGAGGCGCATCTCTTCGATGTGTTCATATGTCGTCCCCAGGGCCGCCAATGAAAGTGGGTCAAAGCTTCCCAGAAGAGGATCCTGATTCCTTGACGGAGGTTGCCGGATCCACTTTTCATCAAATGACCGGTCATGACCAGCCACAAGTTTTCCGAAATCAAGCAACCCTTCAAACCGGCACGTTGCCAGCTTGTATCCGAATGCGAAAACAGGTGCGTGCAGGACCAATGTGATCAGCAGCACATAAATGCTCAGGTGATACTTCAGCGTGCTCAGCGATTCACCCCGATGATAGATCTCGTTTGCGAACCCGACAGAAACCATGATCGTGATACCGACAACCATCGGCGAAAAACTGGCAATACCCCAGCCGAGAAACCCGAGTCCCCCCGCGTGGTCGGGATGCGTTGGCGTCAGGTCCAGATCCAGTTTCGAAACGCGAAACAGGAACCAGCCCCAGAGCAACAACAGGCTGACCGCTCGCAAGAGGAAGAAGTAAAGGATCGGCAGGCTGACAAGCATGTGCCACCAGCCGGCGGGCGTCAAAAACGTGGAGTGCTTTCCCCAGTACGAAGTCCCGTTGGACGGACCGTACAGGTGAGCCAGAATTGAAATGGCCAACGAAGCAAGAAAATAGACGAGTTCGGCTCCGGTTGAATCGTGAAAATCCTCAATCCTCGCTCGAGTCGCCTCAAACTTTTCCCGTTCTTTTCCCGAGACAATTCCGGAACGCAGGAACTGGCGGACTTGCACACCCAGGCCAATCACCAGAAAAGCTTCGGACAGGTCCAGCAGTGGCAGGGCAAGCAGAAAGCGTCCATTGACTTCAGCATCGCTGAACATCGGAATCTTGACGGTTTGCCCGGTCAGATGTCCGGCATTCCACGACATCAGGACCAGCGGAAGCCAGGTCAACAGGATCAAAACCAGCAGTCGCAAGAATCGCCGATGAGTGGGGGGATTCGATAGCCCGATACGACCAGCCAGCCGGTTTAACAATCCGGCTCTGATCTGAACAAACTGAGGGAGATCTTCGGACTGAGATTCCTTTGCCATGCCGCAGTTCTCGCTGTCAATGATTCGGAGTGACGACCATCATTCTGTCGTCCGTCTTCAACACACCTTACGGAGAGTGAATAGACGCGGTCAATTCGGAATGTGCGATTTACGAAGCCCCGAGCAAACCGGCGGGGCAGTCGTTAATTGGTGGTGACATGGTGAATCGAGCGAGAGCACCCAAATTCAGGGTGCCACGGTTTTGGA
>CAXBSB010000030.1:0-45989 GCA_963977965.1 uncultured Schlesneria sp. | reverse complement strand
ACTGGCGTCTGAAGGAGGTGTATACCCGAACGGCCATTGAGGTGATGGCCCGTCAGGCTGAACCGCCTTACGCAAAACGTCGATTCCCAGTCCAGCCAGACCGAGTCCCGATAGATTCAGCCCCACCAGGAGAAAGTTCAAAATCAGAACCCACAGGCACGCCGCACGAAACTGCCATGCCAGCAACAACATTCTGTAAACCAACGACCAGTTCGAAGGTCCAGGTGCTGAATTCCGGACAGACTTTTCAGTCGAGGTGATGGAGGACACTGGCAAAAGGCTCAACTTTCAACACGTTCACAGAAAAAGATGACGGTCGACACCCCCCAATGAAGGTGATGTCACTTTCACACCTGAAGTGAAGTCGGCAGAATACGACCAATCGATTTTCCGCTTTGTTCCATGATAAGGGCGCCGGTGATGGTTCACAATTTGACAGACCTGCGGATTTCCCGTCGTGATGCATTGAATCTTGGGGTTGCTGCGTTCGCCTCAGTCGTCGCAGGGTCGACGTCTACTCTGGCTGCAGTTCCGCCAGTTCGGAACGGCAAGTCACATATGAAACTGAGTCTGGCAGCGTACTCGTTCTCTCGTTCACTGCCACGATCATGGACTCCGGACCAGTTGCCGACGGCAAAATACACGTTGGAAAAGTTCATCGATTTTTGCGCCGAGCAGGATCTGGATGGCTGTGAACTGACTGCCTATTACTTTCCCAAAGACATCTCGAATGAATACCTGATGAGTCTGAAAGAGCGAACTTTCCGGCTCGGACTCGACATTTCCGGGACAGCCATTGGAAATGACTTCTGCCTTCCTGAAGGCGAAGCTCGCGAACGCAATTTGAAGATGTGCCGGGACTGGATCGACTATTCGGCCACGCTGGGGGCACCAGCAATTCGCATTTTTGCAGGGAATGTTCCCAAGGGTGAAACCGAAGATGCCGCGCGAGAACGTTGCATCGCAGGGATCAATCAGTCGCTCGAATATGCAGCCACCAAGGGAGTCTGTCTGGCCCTGGAAAATCATGGAGGCATCACCGCAACTCCCGAACAGATGTTGAAGATCATTGAAGGTGTAAAGCCCTCCCCATGGTTTGGTGTCAACTTTGACGGCGGCAATTTCCGAACGGCAGATCCCTATGCAGACCTGGCCAAGATCGCTCCGTATGCCATCAATGCACAGATCAAGGTGGATGTTGCTCCAAACGGTAAATCAGAGCCGACGGATCTGGCTCGAGTGGTCAAGATCCTGAAAGATGCCAAGTACCGTGGTTTCCTGGTCCTGGAATATGAAGCTGCCGAGGATCCTCTCGTTGCGGTTCCGGGCCACCTGAAAAAGCTTCGAGAATTGATCACGGCCTGAGCGACTGTATCCGCGATTTCATAACGGGAGTGGACTTCCATGCTGACCTCGACCTCGTCCTGGAATGGCGACTTTAACTCGGAACGTCGAGCGCTACTGATTGCCGAGATCAAGGAGACTGCAGACAAGCTGGATCGAGACCAGGCAACCTTAGGTGATCTCAAGATTCTCAGTCGTTCGTTGCGTGAGATGCGGTATGCCTTCAAGGTTTTTACCGCCTATCGGCATGTCCGAAAGGTATCGGTGTTTGGATCGGCGCGAACACCTACGGATCATCCTGACTACATGGCGAGCGTCGAGTTCGGTCGGCGGATGGCTGACGACGGATGGATGGTGGTGACGGGTGCGGGCGGCGGCATCATGGAGGGAGCTCACGTCGGAGCCGGCAAGGCCATGTCGATCGGTGTGAACATCATGCTGCCGTTCGAACAAGGGGCCAATCCGGTGATCAGCAAAGACGAAAAGCTGGTCACGTTCCGTTACTTTTTCACCCGCAAACTGATGTTCGTGAAAGAGGTCCACGCCGTAGTCCTGTTTCCGGGCGGATATGGAACTCAGGATGAGCTTTTTGAAGTGCTGACGCTGGTGCAGACAGGAAAGCGAGATCTGATTCCGATCGTCTGTGTCGATTCCCCCGGCGGAACGTATTGGTCGGCCTGGTTAACGTTTATTCAGGAACAACTGCTGTCACGTAAGTTAATCAGCCCCGATGACCTGTCGCTGCTGAAAATCGTTGACAGCGTTGACGCCGCTCAGAAAGAAGTTCAGCAGTTCTATTCCGTATATGACAGCATGCGTTACATCCGCGAAGATCTGGTCCTGCGATTACGGACGCCGATCAGTGACGAAAAACTGGAATTGCTCAACGCAGATTTCAAAGACCTGCTCGTAGAAGGAAAAATCGAACGAACGGACGTACATCCGTACGAAGGGGACGAGGAACACCTCGCCACGTTTCCACGACTGCGACTCCGATTCAATCGACGAGACACGTCACGTCTTCGTCAACTGATCGATGCGATCAATGCGGGATAAGTTGCTGGCCGACATTTCCTGAAAGGATTTCCTTTGAGTGAACTCTGCCAGGATGCGATTGGCACCGACCTCCGGATGAAGCGGATTCCGCCGGGCAGGCTCTGGCTTTTCCGGATGCTGACCGCCTTACTGGTTCTGGGGTCAATCGAAGTCGCATCGCTGGTCATCTGGACACTCTGGCCTCCGAAAGATCTGAAGCAACACGCGACCTACCGCGAAAATATTGCGACCGTTGGAACCGAGAGAAACAATCAGCTTGAGGTTCTTCATCCGTATCTTGGCTGGATCTTCAATCCTGATGGTGCGTTGTCTGCTGAGAATCCCATTACGGTCAACTCACTCGGATTTGTTGATACCGACTCTTCACTTCGCAAGCGATCGCAGGATCGCCTTGTGATTGGCGTGTGCGGCGGGTCTGTCGCCCAGCAGATGACTTTCGAAGGGGAACGGGCATTTCGCGATCGATTGTCTGCGAGTCCGGCTTTGAAAGGGCGGAAAATCGAGATCGTCCGCCTGGCAATGTCGGGATACAAGCAACCCCAGCAGTTGATGACGCTCAACTATGTGCTGGCGCTCGGTGGTGAGTTCGATTTCATCGTCAATATTGATGGATTCAATGAAACGGGACTGGTCGTCGGTGAAAACGCGATCAATGGTATCTTCGCTGCCTACCCGCGCAACTGGCATGCCAGATTGATGGATGTGGTTGACCCCCGGAATTCATCGGTGTCATTCCAGCTCTTGAAAATACGCGCGACGCGACAGGAGAAGGCTCAATGGTGGAGGACATCGATCCTGAGACTTACCTGGACAGGCAGCCTGATCTGGGCCGCACAGGATGAGAGACTTCGCTTTCAGCAGATCAATCTGGGGATGGAACTAGCGCGTCTCAACAGAATTCTGGGATTCGGATTTGCTCGACAAGGTCCGCGTCAGGTTTACACAAGTGATGATGAGTTGTATGCCGAGATTGTGAAGATCTGGCGTAACAGTTCGTTGCAAATGCACCACATTTGTTCGGGACGCGGAACGAAATATCTGCATTTTCTGCAACCGAATCAATACCACGAAGGTTCGAAAACACTCAGCCCCATGGAACTGGAGCAGTACTTCAGCCCCGACGAGGACTTTGCGGTTGGAGTCAAACAATGTTACCCGCGATTGATTGCTGCGAGTGAGGAACTCAAAGATAACGACTATGTGTTCCACGACTTGACAAAGTTGTTTTCGAACGAAGCCGATACGATCTACAACGACTATTTCTGCCACTACAATTCCAGAGGCACCAATTTGCTTGCCGAGGCAGTAGCGGACAGGATTGTCAGCATGTTGCCCAAGGATGAATAAGTACTCTTCGACACCTCCTTGAACCGCGTGCCCAAATCAGGCATTCTTCACATGTTGTTTCATTCGACACTGAACACAATTTGGACGCGAGATAATGCGAATTGCCGGTGTGCAGATGGATTTCCAGCTTGGTGACAATGCTGGGAATCTGGAGCGTATGATTGAGAAGTTGCGCGAGACGCGTCGGGCGGGGGCGGACTTCACGATTTTTCCGGAATGTGCGCTGTCCGGTTACTGCTTCAGCAGTCTCGACGAAGCTCGCCCGCATGCAGAGCAGATGCCGGGGCCTTCTGTGACTCGTATGGCTGAGGTCTGTGCGGAACTCGGAGGGCACGTTGTTTACGGATTGCTGGAAGCGGATGGAGACCGGTTGTTCAATGCGCTGGCGCTGGTCGGTCCGCAGGGGTTGATTGGCTCCTATCGAAAAACGCATCTTCCGTTTCTCGGGATCGACATGTACACCAGTTATGGCGAAGGCCCGTTCGCCGTGCATGACGTCGACGGAGTCCGCGTGGGGATGAATATCTGTTATGACGGCGGATTCCCCGAACCAGCACGCTGTCTGGCACTGCTCGGAGCAGATCTGATTGTCCTGCCAACGAACTGGCCACCCGGTGCAGAAACGGCGGCCGAGTATGCCATCAATACTCGAGCGATGGAAAACACCATCTACTATGCCGCCGTCAATCGAATCGGTACCGAACGCGGCGTGCCGTTCATCGGACGAAGCCGGATTTGTGATCCGCTCGGCAAGATTCTCGCCACCGCCGACCACGCAGATGAAATCATCCTGTATGCCGATATCGATGTCACTCGATCACGCAACAAGCATCTGATTCGCAAGGCGGGTGTCAACGAGGTCAATCGGATCGCAGACCGACGTCCTGAACTGTACACAGAAATCATTAAGCCACACGATCTCGCCAGCCCCGGTCGTCCCAGGAAGTCGAACTGATCAGAGACTTTTCGATGATCGAACGAGCCTGCACGGTAGACGTTTCGGTTCCACGAAATACTGAATCGTGAGTTGAAATCGATGAAACTGACTCAGTGGATTGGCATCTGCATCATCCTCGCCGGTTCCTGCCATGCGGTGAACGGAGCCGATGGGGATGCCGTCAAATATGAGACTCAGATTCAGCCGATCTTCAACGCGAAATGCAGCAAGTGTCACGGCGAAACGAAGCAGACCGCGGGACTGAATCTGGCGACCGCTGACGCCCTGGGACGGGGTGGCGAATCGGGTGCGGTCCTGGTGCCGGGAAAGCCCGATGAAAGCCCCCTGTTTGAACTGGTACATGATGGTCAGATGCCACCCAAGGGAAACGAAGGTCTGACGAAGAATGAGATCGAGCTGATCCGGCGCTGGATTGTCGAAGGAGCCCGCCTGCCTGGCGCCGCTACCGCCAACGCGATCACGCAACATCAGATCGTTCCATTGATGTTCTTGCGGTGCACGGCATGTCACGGGGGAAGACGGCGCGAAGCGGGACTGGATCTGCGTACAAAAGAAGGAATCCTGAAGGGAGGGAAGTCGGGTCCAGCGGCGGTGGCCGGTAAGCCTGAAGAAAGTTTGCTGATCAAGCGAATCCGGGCAGAAGAGATGCCCCCGCGTCGATTGCTGGTATCCGTCAGCGTCAAGCCGATGGAGTCGGGCGAGCTGAAAAAGCTGGAAGCGTGGATCTCTGCGGGGATGCCCGAGTCTCCCATCACCCCCGACGTTGCGTCACTGGAACCCGACAAACTGGTCACAGATGCCGACCGTAATTTCTGGTCATTCCAACCGCTTCATCGTGTCACGCCTCCGTCAGTGATCAGTAGTCCTGCCGACGTGGCGCGGGTTCATAATCCGATTGACCAGTTCATCCTGGCAAAGCTGCGAGAGAAGAATCTGTCATTCTCAAGCGAAGCCGATCGAGTCACGCTGATTCGACGAGTCTCATTCGATCTGATCGGGCTTCCTCCATCGCCTGAAGAGGTTGCCGATTTCCTGCACGACCCGAGTCCCCTCGCTTACGAATCGCTCGTGGAGAGATTGCTGGCATCGCATCACTATGGCGAACGTTTGGGCCGCCACTGGCTCGATGTCGCAGGATATGCGGACTCCGAGGGAGCTCAGAATGAGGACCGCGTTCGGCCAAATATGTGGCGTTATCGAGACTATGTCGTGCGGGCCTTCAATTCTGACAAACCCTATGACCGTTTTCTGCACGAACAACTGGCGGGGGACGAACTGGAAGACTACGAGCACGCCCCGCAAATCACTGAAGACATCTACGATAATCTCGTCGCGACTGGCTTTCTGCGAACGGCCCCTGACAGGACCTTTGCGAACATCACGAATTTCGTACCAGATCGACTGGAAGTGATCGCTGACGAGATGCAGATACTGGGAAGTGCGGTTCTCGGCCTGACTCTGCACTGCGCCCGTTGCCATACGCACAAGTTCGATCCGATCCCACAGCGAGACTACTATCGACTGGCCGCATCTCTGAAAGATGCTCTGGACGAACATGACTGGCTGGGTCCCGAAGTTCGTCAACTGAATTTCGTCACGACAAAAGAACGGCAAGCCTGGGAATCGCATGAACGAGAGATCACGAATCAGGTGACACCACTGAAAATGCAGGTCGAGGCAGAGAAAGACGAGGCTGCAAAGAAGACACTGCAGGAACGGATCAAGAAGCTAGAAGCGGGCCGTCGGCCAGAGCCGAAGATCCGAGCTCTGTGGTCGCGAGGTGATCCGTCCCCCACGTATCTGTTGCAGAGAGGAAACTATCTGACGGCAGGTGCTGAAGTGGGACCGGGAGTTCTTTCGGTCCTGACGGATGGAAAAACGCCTCACGTAGTCAATCGTCCCAGGGAAGGAGCCAAAACGACGGGTCGACGTCTGGCGCTGGCTCGCTGGCTGACCGCTCCTGACCATCCGTTGACCGCCCGCGTCATTGTCAATCGTGTCTGGAAGCATCACTTCGGTACAGGTCTGGTGACAACGCTGGCCAATTTCGGCAAAACGGGAGCTCCACCGACTCATCCAGAATTACTCGACTGGCTGGCTTCGGAATTGATCCATCGCGGATGGAGCATTAAGGACTTGCATCGCTTGATGGTCTGTTCTGCGACGTATCGACAGTCGTCCTTACAGACGTCTCCCGCGGTTGACGTTGATCCCGAAAATCGTCTGTTGTCCCGGATGCCCTTACGGCGACTGGAAGGGGAAATCGTCCGTGATTCGCTTCTGGCCGTATCCGGGAAACTCGACGATACTCCGTTTGGACCACCTGTCGATGTGGATGTCCGTGGCGACGGATTGGTGACGGTGAAGCGTCCGGACGGCGGTGGCCGTCGCAGTATCTACGTGCTGCATCGCCGGACAAAGCTGCCAACGATTCTAGAAAGTTTCGATTCACCGCAGATGGGACCAAACTGCGTAGAACGGGGTGAGTCAATTGTCGCACCACAGGCACTGCACCTGTTGAATAACGCGAACGTCCACGCGTTAGCCACGCAGTTTGCTGAGCGAGTTCGTCGTGAAGTTGGCGACGATATTGATGCTCAGGTCGAGCGAATTCATCGGCTGGCTTTCGGAATCCCCCCTTCACAAGCGATCCGGGAACAGGCAAAAGAGGATCTGGTTCGGCTGACGCAGCAGTGGCTGACGACACTCGGAAACGGGCCGGAAGCCCCGAAACTCGCTGCAGATCGAGCTTTGCAGAATTATTGCCACGCGATCGTGAATACGGCTGAATTCATTTACGTCGACTGAAAATGGGCCGAAAATCCCACTCGATGCGCAGATTCTGCTGAATTCGCCACGGAATGCTCACGTCTGGCGTCGCAGGAGCCCCATAGAAGCTCCCTGATATTGACCATCAATTCCAAATCTGGGAGAAGCCAAGCCTCCCATTTCTCTGGTCCCATCATCGTTAACGCAGGTCACGGTGAACGCAATCGCGTTTGCCGGAGATTCGGTCAAGGAAGTCGCGCATGTCTCGAACGATCCGCTCACTCCTGTGGTGTTACGGACTGGCGGTGGGCGCGACCACGATTGGTGCGGGCTGTTCGCACATGATCGAAAACCGGGCGATTACGGCCTTTTCCAAGAACCTCAAAGAAGAGGATCTGGAAGGACTGATGAAGGCCACCACGGGCGACTTCCGCCAGCGTGCCCTGCGTACCGCCACTGCGTTTGAAGATCTCAAGATTCTGCACTTGCCCGATGGCAAAACCACCGTCGTTGAAGTCGAAGAGATCTCGGATGTCAAAAAACGCGTGACAGTCCAGGTCGGCGATGCCAAAAAGGAAGTCTTCTACGAACTGGCGAAAGACAAAACCGGCCACTGGGTCGTGGATGACATTTATCTGATGCAGAAACGCAAAGGGGTTGAAGCGTACAAGTCTGTCACCGAGCAGATGGATTTGTTGCTTTCAGTCCGCGAATTCCTCGATACGTGGAGTCGAGGTGATCGAGAACAGGTGCTTGGAGTCACATCCGAATCGTTCCGAGCCGCGCTGGATCAACTGCCACCTTCGTACCTCGCTTCCATGACGCGGATCGTTTCGGCGGGAAAACCAACGAGTGGCAAGTACAAGCCCAACGCACAACTGGATGAAAAAGTTGCCGTCGTCCGACTTCCTCGATTGGCGGGTGACACGGTCATCTCGATGGAACGAGTCAAAGGGCACTGGGTTGTTTCGGATGTCGCGGTGGATTCCAAAGGAGATGACCAGCTTCCATCCATGCTGAAGCTGGCACATGCCGTCAACAGTTGCACCACGTTCCTTGCTGCGTATGGTCGTGGCGACAAAGCGTCGCTGGCCGAATGGAGTTCAACCGACTTCTACGAAGGGAGCCTGGCGGTTGGCGAGCTGAGTCAGGTCAAGCTGCCTGACGCCCAGTTCAGCGAACACGAACTGCAGGTGAAACTGCGAGGTAATCGCGCAGATTTTGTTCTGAAGAATGATACCGAACTGGTACAGATCGATATGCACCGTGACACCGAAAAGGTGTCAGACGTCCGACCAAAATATCGTGTTTCGGACGTGACGATTTATGAAGTTGAAACGAAGCAGGAAAAGCGGCTTTCCGCACTCTTCACGGCCCAAGGGATGCTCGACATCTTCGTGCGAGCACTGGCGGAACGCGACGTGACAACGCTGCGACACACGTCGACCCGAGACCTTGCCGGGCGAGTCTGGTCAAAGCTGACGCCAGAGACAATGGCTGCAATGCCGCTTGATCCGTTTGACGCCGAAAAGATCGAGTTCGTCAGTGCCTCGTTCCAGGGCTCACTCACGAAAATCGATGTTCGGCAAGGCGGACGTCCGCTGACGTATCTTCTCCGCGAAGAGTATGGTCGTTTCTTCGTCGATGACGTCAACTGGCAAATCACCGGGATCCCGGCATCGTTCAAGACGACGATGGAGATCCTGGTTCCGATTCAGGAATTCGCGGCTGCCATCAACGCATCGCGAGATCCACAACACCAGCAGCAAGCACTGGAACGACTCCAGGCCACCTCGACCTCTGACTTTAATCGTACTGTCTGGTCACAGACTCGATTTGTTCCCAATTCGGGAATGTCCGCAGACACATTCCTGAAGGCTCCCCTGAAGGGAATCGCCGTATCGGATCAAGCGGTGACAGTCCAGTTGGGTGACAATCGCTATGGTGCCAAGGTTCAATTGCGTCGCGAGTTCGAACGCTACGTCATTGACGATGTTCAACTGATTGCAGGTGTCGATGATTCCCAACGCCTTGCCCTCAAACACAGCCTGCGAACTCAATTGGCTCGAGGTGAAGCACGTCGTCCGCAGGAAATTATGCCTGCAAACTACGAACAGGAAGAATCTCCGCGACAGAGTCCTCGTGAATTGCCGCGAGATGTGACAGATCTGCCCGAAGTTGGTGACCCGTTCGCCAGCGATCCTCGCTGATCTCTTTGAGGCGAACTGTCCAACTACGCAAAGCGATGTCGCTCGACGAGCGATCGATCGATTTCAACTCCCAGCCCCGGGCCTGTGCCGATCGTCGTCAAGGGGCCATCGATTCTGATCGGATTACGAGCGATCGATACCTCGTGGTAATCCGGCCCCAGAACATCGCCGGGGTATTTTTCAATCTGCATGTTGGGCGTCGCGACGATCAAGTGTGCCATCGCGGCTGTTCCGAGATCCCATTCCAGGTTGGAACCGATCGAACAGGCGATTCCATGTCGCCCCGCGAGTTCGGCGATGTCGCGAGCCTTTCGAATCCCCCCGTTTTTACCCGGATACAGGCTGATCGCATCACAACAATCGTGCTGAATCAATTCCTGGGCGTCGATCAGATTAAAACAACTCTCGTCGGCCAGAATCCTGGCTCCCGTTTCGCGGCGAACGCGTGCCAGTCCGGTGAAGTCTCCCGGCGGAATTGGTTGTTCGACGATCGTTAGACGGCAGGATTCCAGTTCCTGGATGCAGCGGATTGCAGTCTCGGTATCCCAACCGCCGTTGGCATCAATCGTCAGGTCAATCTGCGGGCCAATCGTTTCGCGGACAATCTGAACTCGCTCAACGTCCTTCGCAGGATCAACGCCGACCTTCACCTTGATCGTTGTGAAGCCAGCTTCCACCAGTTCGCGAGCCCGTCGCCGAGCCCGTTCAGGGGCGTATGCCCCCAGCGAAAAGCGGCTGCGAATTGTGAGAGGTCGGCAGGCTCCCCCCAGCAGTTCATAGACAGGGCGATTCGCCGCTCGTCCCTGAATATCCCAGCACGCCATCTCGATCGCTGACTTTGCAAACCAGTTTCCGACTGCGACAGCGTCCATTCGCTGATCCAATTCCTTGATCAGCGAGACATCGGCCCCTATCACGGCAGGTGCCAGAACACCGTCAATGATCGCCTTGGCACCAAGGCATGTTTCGCCGCTCCAGCGTGGAGTCACCGTTGCTTCGCCCCAGCCCTCCAGACCGTTATCGGCCTGGACACGTACGAGCAGGAATTCGGAGACATCGTGCTTTCCAAGAGCGGAAATCATACGCCGCTCGGGCTTCAGCGGAATTCGAACAGGAATCGTTTCGATCGTTTGTATGCGCATGTTGCCCAAACCCCTTCGCATCGAATGACACGGATCGTCACTGTTACTTGGCGCGCCGCCATGGTTCTGAAGATTAAGGAAGGATTATCGTGTATTCGGATAGAACCTCGCCAGCCGGTCGGGTGAGACTCCACAAAACGCCAATGTTAGCAACGTCCAGTTGCGCAGCGTCTGACGGAAGATTCCGTGCTTCTGCCAGCGTCGAGCCGAGACGACCAGTCGATCAGGCAGCAGAACAAACTTCCCCCGTTTTGTCAGTCGCTTCATCAGGAAGACATCTTCCATCAGTCGCAGATCAGGGAATTGTCCAATCGCATCGAAGACTGTTTTTCGTACGAAGATCCCTTGATCTCCGTATGCCATTCTCAGCCAGCGAACTCGTGCGGAATTTCCTCGTTCCATAATTCTGTAGCGCCAGCCAGGGGCATCGATTGTTTGCTGGAAGCAGCCTCCAACGAC
This sequence comes from uncultured Schlesneria sp., assembly GCA_963977965.1. Classification (GTDB taxonomy): domain Bacteria; phylum Planctomycetota; class Planctomycetia; order Planctomycetales; family Planctomycetaceae; genus Schlesneria. Next base: position 34,704 of record CAXBSB010000030.1, on the reverse strand, counting down.
GCTGGGATCCTTCATCACTTCTGTGATGGAAGCAAGCGATGACTCCGGCAGGCGGCAGTCCGCATGCAGAAACATCAGCACATCGCCCGTGCTGGCACTGGCTCCAAGATTCTGCTGTCTGGCACGACCTCGAACCGATGTCAAAACTTGATCGGCTCCCTTGGCATGTGCCGCTGTGTCATCCGTGGAACTACCATCAACAACGATGATCTCATTGGGACCCAGGCGACGCGTCTGTTCAATGAGTCCCTGAATGTTGTTGGCTTCATTCAACGTCGGAATGATGATCGAAATCCGCATGACGAGTTCAGCGGCCCCTTTTTCCTCACAGCCCGTGGCAAAAGGGGGCTGACCCTCTCCGGGCATACGATTTCCAAGTCAAATCAACTGCCCTCCAAAGGGTCTGCCCCCTTTTGCCACGGGCGGCCAGGACTGCTAGCGGGAGAGCCATCCACCATCAATGGCGACAGTGCTGCCATGCATGTAGTTCGAGGCATCGGACGCCAGGAAGACACACAGCCCGGCGATTTCGTCAGGCTGTCCCCAGCGTCCCACCGGAATACGGTCCAGAATCTGGGGCCCTCGAACTGAATCGTCCTGAAGCACGTGTGACATGGATGTCTCGAAGTAACCCGGACAGATACAGTTCACGTTGATTCCGCGTTTTCCCCACGAATTTGCCAGAGATTTAGTCAGTCCCGCCAGGGCATGCTTAGCGGCAGCATAGGCGGGAATGTTCAAGCCCCCTTCGTACGACATGACGGAACCAATGTTGATGATCTTTCCGCGGCCTCGCTGCAACATGGTCTTCGCCGCCTGCTGGGCAAGGTCGAACGAAGAATGCAGATGGACTTCCATCAGCAGGTGCCATTCACTGAGCGGGTATTCCTCAGGCGGGTGCCGCTGTGAGATCCCCGCGTTATTCACGAGGATGTCGAGTCGCCCGGTCTGTTCAAGCACCCGGTCGATCAAGCCGACTCGATCACTCGGCTGACCCAGATCGCATTTCACCTGCCAGAAACGTCGCCCGGTCTCGCGTACCAGTTCTTTAACTTCCTCGCATCCGCCGGAACTGCTGACGGCGACGATATCCGCACCCGCCTCGGCCAGTCCCAGTGCCATCGATTGACCGAGACCTCGGCTGGCTCCTGTGACGAGTGCGACGCGTCCATCCAGTTTGAACAGATCGAGAATCATGCTGATGCGATTCCTATTTCACGACGAAATTGACCATTTTGCCGGGAATAACAATCGTCTTCACGATCGTTTTCCCAGCCATCAGTGCGGCGATGCTGTCGTCCTTTTTAGCGGCCGTTTCGATTACGGCCTGATCGGCACCCGTCGGCACAGTGACCTTGCCTCGCAGTTTCCCATTGATCTGCACGGGGATTTCGACCTCGTTTTCGACCAGATACCGGTCGTCATGTTGTGGCCATGGTTCATACGCCAGCGTCGAAGTATGTCCGAGCAATTGCCAAAGTTCCTCAGCAAGATGCGGTGCAAACGGGCTGAGCAACAGCACGAACGGATCCATCACGGCGCGTGGTCGGACTTCGAGTGCCAGGAATTCATTCACGAATTCCATCATCCTGCTGATGGCTGTGTTGAAGCCGAGCGACTCGATATCACGAGTGACCGACTTAATCGTCTGGTGCAGAACTCGCTGCTGAGCCGCCGTCGGTGCCACGTCCTGAATCGCAGGGTTCAACTGGATCGCGTCTTCCACTCGTTCGTCAGCAATCATTCGCCAGACTCGACCCAGGAATCGCGAAACACCTTCAACCCCCTTCATGCTCCACGGCTTCACGGCTTCCAGCGGTCCCATGAACATTTCATACAGACGCAGTGAGTCGGCACCGTATTCATCGACGACTTTGTCAGGGTTTACGACGTTTTTCCGGCTCTTCGACATCTTGTCGGTACGTCCAACAAGTTCAATGTCGGTCCCCTTGAGCAGCGTCTTGCCCTTGTCCTTCAGAATCTGATCTTCTCGCAGAGGGCAGAATTCTTCGGGATTGTCGGATTGGTTTCTCAACGCCACGAATTCAACGTCGTCTTCCTTGAAGTGCAGGAAATTCAGCTTCAGCGAGTCGAGGATCGACTGATTCGCCGCGAACACCTCGCTGGAGACGTGGTAATCCGTGTCACCAAGAATCATCCCCTGGTTCACGAGACGCTGGAATGGCTCGCACGTTGAAACCAGCCCGCGGTCAAAGAGCACCTTGTGCCAGAATCGCGAATAGAGCAGATGCAGCACTGCATGCTCGGCACCTCCGACGTAGAGGTCGACGGGCAGCCAGTTCTTTTCAACTTCCGGGGCGATGAAGTTCTCGGCGTTCTTCGGATCTGCAAAGCGGAGATAGTACCAGCAGGACCCGGCCCATTGAGGCATCGTGTTGGTTTCTCGCTTCAGCCGTACGCCATCGGGCGCGGTTGTGTACAACCAGTCAGCCGGCGCTTTGGAGAGCATCGGGTCAGGCGTCCCGGTCGGCTTGAATTCAGCGAGGTCTGGCAACAGGACGGGCAGGCTGGACGCCGCATCGGTCCGCATCAACCCGGTTGGCTCGCCACTGGCATCCAATTCGTGCCAGATCGGGAACGGTTCGCCCCAATACCGCTGACGTGAGAAGAGCCAGTCGCGCAGGCGGTAATTAATCGCCTTTTTTCCGAGACCGCTGGCAGTCAATTCTGCCGTGATTTTTGACTTGAATTCCTGGGTTGGCAATCCGTTGAAGCGGTCGGAGTTGATCGCAACCCCTTCGCTGGTCATTGGGCAGGCAGGGCCAGTCTGCCCCGGCTCGGGATTGATCTGTAGAGCAATCTCGTCCTTGGACGGCTGGTAACCGGCAGGAGGCTGCACCACAGGAATAATCGGGATCTGGAACTTGACGGCGAATTCCCAGTCACGCAGATCGTGAGCGGGAACGGCCATGATGGCCCCGGTTCCGTAACTGATGAGAACATAGTCTGCGATCCAGACCGGGACCGGTTGGCCGTTCACAGGATTGATTGCATAGCCGCCGGTGAAGACCCCCGTCTTGTCTTTGGCGAGGTCCGTGCGATCCAGATCACTTTTCAGCGCAGCCTGATGACGATAGGCATCGACATCACCGCGTCGGTCGGCAGTTGTCAGACGATCGACCGCGGGATGTTCTGGAGACAAGACCATGTAGGTCGCTCCAAACAACGTATCTGGACGAGTCGTATAGATTCTCAAGACGTTGCTGTCGGGATCCGACGGATAACCCGATCCGGCACGTTCCTTTTTCCAAGCTTCGAACGACGATTTGGGATCGGCTTGCGCGGGGGCAAGGAAGAAATCGACTTCTGCACCCTCACTGCGGCCGATCCAGTTGCGCTGCATCAGCTTGATGGATTCTGGCCAGTTCAGCGGTTCAAGCTCGTCGGCGAGTCGATCACCATAGGCCGTGATCCGCAGCAGCCATTGTCTCAGCGGAACACGTTCAACCGGATGTCCCCCCCGCTCACTCTTTCCGTCGATGATCTCTTCGTTCGCGAGAACGGTCCCCAGCGCTGGACACCAGTTTACAGGGGCTTCATGCTGGTAGGCCAGACGATGCTTATCCTGATACCGGCGAACGGCAGAATCACCCTGAGAAGTGATGTCATCAGGAATCGGCAATTCGCTGATCGGTCGCCCTTTGCCCTTGCGGGTGACACCATCAGGTCCCGTCCAGACGAATGCCGGATCGTACCATGTGTCGAAAATCTGCAGGAAAATCCACTGCGTCCAGCGATAGTAATCAGGGTCGGTCGTGGCAAACTCACGGCTCCAGTCATAGCTGAAGCCGAGCATCTTCAGTTGCCGCTTGAACGTCCCGATATTCTTGGCGGTTGTGACGGCAGGATGGGTCTGCGTCTTGATGGCGTATTCTTCGGCAGGAAGTCCGAACGCATCCCACCCCATCGGGTGCAGCACCTGCTTTCCTCGCATCCGACTGTATCGACAAATGATGTCCGTCGCCGTGTAGCCTTCGGGATGCCCGACATGCAGTCCTGCACCGGAGGGGTACGGAAACATATCAAGGACATACATCTTCGGCCGGGCGGCGTCGAACGAATCGACATGAAATGTCTGGTTCTGATCCCAGTAGGCCTGCCACTTGGGTTCAATGCGTTTGGCGTCGTATCGAGGCATGGTTAAGTCGAGATTTCAAGTTGAAACAGAGAAGGCAGTCGCACTCGACTGCTCAAACCCGTCAGCCATCCTGACAAGTTGATGCAGTGTAGAAACCAAGTCGCCAGTTGAGAACCCACAACGCATACTTCTGCAGCTCTTTGGCTCTGTTCGACGAAAAAAGCGGACCGTCGCAAAGTCTCTTTTTGCAGAGGTTGCAGGCGCGTCCCGACTGAAAGCGACTGTCGTATGATGGCGTGCAGGCCGTTCCCCGCCTAGAATGCGGATTACAGGATTTCAGGCCTTTTTTTCGACAGGTAAACTGACGTATGACGACAGCAGTTGCTGAGCCCGTAACCGCAGACGCTCGATCTCAAAAGCTTCTCGACCGACTCCGTTCAATTGTCGGGGAGGCCGGTCTGCTGGTGGAACGTGAAGAACTGCTGGTTTACGAGTGCGATGGCTATACCGTCGAAAAAAAATGCCCGGATGTCGTCGTCTTTCCGGCCAATACCGACCAGGTGGTGGCAATCGTCCGGGCCTGTAATGAGTTTGACGTCCCATTCGTCCCTCGCGGGGCTGGAACCAGTCTCGCCGGTGGCTGTCTGCCCATCGGCGGCGGCGTCATGATTTCACTGACGCGGATGAAGCGAATTCTGGAAGTCAACCTGCGTGATCGTTACGCCATCGTCGAACCCGGATTGGTCAACGTCCACTTGACTCAACATCTGAAGGGGACGGGATACCACTACGCTCCAGATCCGTCGAGCCAGGGGGCCTGCACGATCGGTGGCAACTTTGCCACCAATTCGGGGGGGCCTCACACGCTGAAGTACGGAGTGACCGTCAACCATGTCCTGGGAGCAGAAGTCGTTCTTCCGGATGGAAGCGTGGCCATGCTGGGGGGGACGGTCGAAGACGTCCCCGGATACGACTTGGCGGGTTTATTCGTCGGCAGCGAAGGGACCCTGGGGATCTGCACCAAGATTATTGTTCGACTGACGCGCGACCCTGCCGCCTATCGGACGATGCTGGGAGTGTTTGAAACAGTCGGTGATGCCACTCGGGCGATCAGCGAAATCATTGGTGCCGGGATCGTTCCAGCCGCTCTCGAAATGATGGACCAGGGGATTGTCAGCGCGGTCGAACAGGCGTTTCACTTTGGTTTCCCGCTGGATGCCGGAGCGGTCCTGTTGATCGAGGTTGACGGCCTTGAGGTCGCGGTGGATGAAGAAGCACAGCGAATCATCGCTCTCTGCAACCAGAGCGGTGCTCGCGAAGTGCGGCAGGCGAACACACCGAAAGAACGCATGCTATTGTGGAAATGTCGCAAACAGGCATTCGGAGCAATCGGGCGTCTCAGTCCCAGCTATTGCACACAGGATGGCGTCGTCCCGCGAACAAAGCTTCCCGAGATTCTCGAATTCATCACGGCCTGCGGACAACGACATGGCTTGCGGATCGTGAATGTCTTTCACGCTGGAGACGGAAACATTCATCCCATTCTGCTGTTCGATGAACGGGATGCTGACCAGGTCCGGCGAGTTCTGCTTGCCAGCGATGAGATCCTGGGCAAATGCATCGACATGGGTGGCAGTGTGACAGGCGAACACGGAATTGGAGTCGAAAAGATCAGCTTCATGGACAAGTTGTTTGCTCCCGAAGATCTGATTGTGATGAAGTCGATTCGCGATTGTTTCAATCCGACGGGACGATGCAGTCCGGGCAAAATGTTGCCGACGTCGGCCGGTTGTGGAAATGAGCACCTGCCCAAAGTGAAGCCAGGTCGTCGTGCTGCAATGTAACTGGACGTCGGCATCTTCGGACTCAATGGACGACGATTCAAAACAAGGAACTGACGGTTGTCTGCAACTGAATTCACCCCGGCAACGCAACTGGAACTTTCGCGGTTCGTGGCAGAAAATGCTCAAACTCACCGGCAGACGTTGTGTCCCGTTGGAGGTCGGACGGCACTTCATTTCGGCTTCTCAGCACCGCCCCCCGGTGTTCATATCGTGATGTCAGAGCTGAATCGGATCGTCGATTACCCTGCACGGGACATGACGATTACGGTGGAGGCTGGATTAAGAATTGATGCCCTTCAGGCGACTCTTGCAAAAGAACGACAGAGACTTCCTGTCGATATCGCTCAGGCAGAGCGAGCCACCTTGGGAGGTGCTCTGGCAACGAATACAAGCGGGCCGCGCCGGTTTGGCCACAGCACGTTTCGCGATTACGTCATCGGACTGTCGGCAGTCGATGCTGATGGACGTTTATTCAAGGCGGGGGGCCGCGTCGTCAAGAATGTCGCGGGTTACGACCTGTGCAAGTTGCTGGTTGGTTCGCGCGGAACATTGGCGGTGGTGACTCAGGTAACGCTGAAACTGCGTCCGCTGCCAGAAACCTCGGCACAGTTGTGGTTGACGTTCGATTGGTTTCGCACGATTGAAGATCGTCTGGCAGGCTTGCTGACGTCACAAACACGTCCGGTGGCAATCGAGGTCTTGAATCCTGCCGCAGCCGCTTTGATTGCAACTTCAGCTCGCTGTGACCTTCCGGCCAATGCGCCTGTCTTGTGTATTGGTGTGGAAGGATCGAAACGCGATGTCGAATGGCAGTTGCAGATGCTTTCGCAGGAGTTGACGACTGGGGGATTGCAGGAGTCTCGACAGATTCGGGATCATGATGCGGATCGAATCTGGGAAGCTTTAACGGAATTCCAGACGTGTGCGGATGATCCACTGACATTCGAGGCGAATCTTCGTCCGTCGCAGTGCATGGCATTTGCGGAGCGTGCAACAGAATTAGGAGTGGCCGTGCAGGTGCATGCAGGGAACGGCCAGGTGATCGGCCAGCTTCTGGAAGAATCTGCCACCATTGATCAGACCGTCTCGATTCTGAATGAGCTCGGCACAGTAGCGCGATCTGCGGGGGGAAACCTGGTTGTGCTGCACTGCGACTCAACATGGAAATCTCGCATGCCAATGTGTGGCACGCCTGAACCGTCGTGGGTTTTGATGAAGCAATTGAAATCCAAGCTGGACCCTCAGGGACTTTTGAACCCGGGGCGATTCGTCGACGCTGCGCCGTAGTCTCTGTAGTCTCGCGAAGCGGTTTCGAGTCATCTGGATGTGACAGTGAGCCTCAAGGTACAAAACGGGCAAACGAGGAGACTTCTTTGTCACATCGAACTCCCGCTTATGTGTCGTGCGTCGCACTCGTTGCTATCGTTCTGAGCATTCCACAATTGATCACCGGGATGTCGTACCTGCAAAACTTGCGACATGGAATCCCGATTAACTTTCTATCGTTCGGCAACTACTCCGTGCTGCAAGGATCCGCCTTCTGGGAAGGCAAGTTTTGTAGCATCGCTTATAGCAACCGCCCGATTCTCATGCAGCGTGACCCGGAGACAGGCGCATCCAGCATCGCGAATATCACGATGCCAAGTACCCTTGGTTCGTATCAACTCGCCAAATATGGAAACCAACTCTGGCTCGTTGGAGATAAGGACTCATACCAGATTGTGGATTCCGTCGCTCAAAGGAAAGCAATCAGTCGTTCACCACAAATGGTCATGGATTCCCAGCGGTTTCTTTTGAACGGATCGTTGGCCGAAATCACCAATAATCCTAATGGCACTGGGTTTACGGTGACATCATTAAGTTCGAATTCATGGAAACCAACACACGATGTCGTTTTCCCCGACGGACGTTCGCTGTTCGGCAAGACTCAGATTGCGTTCAGTTCTGTGATTTCCATCGAGTGCGTGACTCAAGGGGATCGCCTGCACTGCTTCGCCCGGACCAGCGATCGATTGCTCTATCGCGAAGGATTACCCCTGAAGCCCATTGGAACAACCGCTCGAGCGAAAGTCGATCAAACGCCATCTCCTCTGGAACCTGCGAATTCAAACGTTGAATTAATTCGCTGGTCTTTGGTTTCAGAATCTCCTGCCTTCGGAACAATGGTCGCCACGTGTGGCCTGTTGATTGATGGCCGTCCCGCCGCACTCATCGTTGACGAAGTGTCGAAAGGGGCAACGGTTGGAAGAGTCTATCGATTTGATGGTCAGCAGTGGTCTCTCTTCGAAACAGTGCATTTCCCGTTCGGAGGAGTTCGCTTTCGAACGGCCTGCAGTGACGATGGCGAACGATCTTATATCCTGATGTCAACTGCCACTGGAAGTGTGTATGTGTTCTCCGCTTCATCGGCGGGGGTCAAGCAGGCTTTGGTTGACCCGGAGAAGCCGCTTGATGGATTCAAACACCTTGCTCGATTATTGACATTTCCATTTTTCGCACTCGTCCTCGCGGCGATACAAGCCACCATTACAGTGGTAGCCATGACTGCATCGACTCACCCTGATTACGGTTATGGAGTCGAAAATGTCCAACTCGCTTCAGTCTTCAAACGCGGGACGGCGAGGGCGATTGACCTCGCTTTGATCATCGCGTCGGCGTGCATATTCGGGCGAATGTTGACGTACGAATTCGACTGGTCGTCACTGGCAGAGGCGCTGACACTTCAAGTCAGGCACCCAACGATTTCCCAGGCGATGCACCTCTCCATTGCGGTTTTCTTGTGGCTCTGCGTGACATTGCTGATATTCGTTTACATTCAGGGGAAATGGGGAATCACTCCCGGCAAGTGGTGCTGCGGCCTGCGTGTGGTTCAGACAACGCTGAAGCCGTGTGGTTTCATCCGAAGCCTGGCGCGCGAGGTGACACTGGCGTTCGAATCGTGTTATCTGCTCTGCTGGGCACCCGCAATCGTGGCGATTGCAATGACAGATCACCGTCAAAGGCTCGGCGATTGGGCCGCGGATACGATTGTGATCAGGGTCGAGATTGCTTCCATGTGTCCGAAATAGACCACTGATTTCGGGAATTTCAGAGCACTTGCCCGCGATGTCGACACTGATCATTTCGCAGACTAAACTTTCGGACGGATCGCCCAGCCAAGTTCATCGCCAGGCGTTAACTTCTACTGAATCGGTACGGAAACACCGAGACGGATCGACATCTCGTGAAAGATTTCGCGAATGAATTCGAAGCCCACGAAGCATGGAATGCGAAGCCTGGTCTGGGTACTGATTGGTTCGCTGCAGGCAGCGACTTTTTCTTTTGAGGCCTTTCCACCGCGGGAGGTGGCGGTCGTTATCCTGGCTTCGCTTACTGTCATCGGAATCCTTGCGCTGCGCGTCGTCGAATTGTCGATATTGTCCCGTTTTTTTGTACTGCTTTATTCGCTTCCGTTTGCCGCAACCATCGGTTACCTGTTTGATGCCAATTTTATTTGGACGCGGGCTCCCAATGTTCAGCCATTGTGCCTGATTCCTGAAATCATCAACGTGATGCTGTCCATCGCGATCGTCGGCCTCTGTGGCCTGCTGGCAGGCATAGAAGCGATGGCCTGCTGGTTCTACTGCAATTCCGCGCCCGTGGCTTCTGGGGCAGAATCCAGAACGGAGGAAACCTGTCTTTCGCGGACTCTTTCCTTGCCTATGACTGCAGCTTTGCTGGGAGTCTCGATCTATTTGTCGGCCCTGCATTCTCCGGCGAAGACGATTTTCGAAGAACCTTACGCCATCAAGTCGGCAGCGAAGCTCAATGCAAGCTGGCTGGGCTCGTACATGATCCTGATCCTGTTGTATCTTGATTTCGAACGAGAACAGCCGGGTTTCCGTCGTCGATGCAAGGTGCTGGGGTTTTCAGCAGCGGTCGCGTACATCATTGTCGTTTTGCAGTTTCTGCGAGGTGACCGCGAATGTGCGGGCCTCGTTATCGGGCTGGCGATGCTGTTTATCACTCGTCCCGTGACAATCCTGGGGACTGGAGCGGAGAAACCCCGCAGTCGTCTTCGGCGTGCTCTGTTACTTGCGACCCCGCTGACCATTGCGGTAGCGTTGATGGCAGGACTGGGAACGTTGCGGAATATCGCCAACGAATCGACCTACGTCGACATCGACACGCGAAGCGATAGCGTTAAATATCTCACGCGGAATACGTGGACAGCCGTTTGCCTCAACAATCTGGGGTTGGCCACGGATCACTACTACGGCACCATCGACTACCTGTACGGAAGGACCTATCTGGATTATTTCCTTTCGCTTCCACCGAGTCCGATAACCAAACGCCTCAATTACGTCAGGCCTCTGGATGGCTCGGCGAATCCCGCTCAGTGGTATCGATGTCTGATCTCGTTAGGAGGGATGCATCCGGTCGTTGTGCCCTATCGCAACTTCGGGATCTGGGGCGTGATTCCGGTACTGTTTCTTTGCGGAGCGTTCATTGCCTACTGTGAACTTCAAAATGAACGCGGAATTTCTTCGACACGGCTGCTTTACGGTTGTGTTGCAACATCGTCAATGTCATGGTTCTGGTACAGCGACATGAACATGGTCCGCACACTGATGATTTGTGGAGGATTGTACCTGTTCTTCGGTTCCTGGTGGGTGCCCCTTCGACGGGGGAATTCTGTTTACCGTTCGTAATGGTTCAATTTCGCGGGTCCCAAGTCAGCATTGCTTTTCCAGCGACAGAGTATTCGATGGCTGCGATTCGATTTTTTATTGTGGGAGCCCCCAAGTGCGGTACATCTGCGATGTACGAGTATCTTCGCAGTCACCCCGCCATCTTTATGCCTCGGCTCAAAGAGCCTGAGTTCTTCGCAACCGATTTGAGTGGGTTGAGTACCATCCGGACCGAAGCGGAATACCATCAACTCTTCAGCGATGGTGGATCGCATTCGAGTGCCTGTGGTGAAGCATCCGTTTTCTATTTGTATTCGTCCGTTGCAGTACAGAGGATTCTGGACTTCGATCCCTCTGCGAAGTTCCTGGCAATGGTACGGAATCCACTGCAGATGTACCCTTCGCTTCATTCTCAGTTTCTGTATTCCTTCTTTGAGGACGAGGCGGATTGTTCGGTCGCATGGCGACTTCAGGAACGACGACTCCGAGGCGAACGAATTCCCAAACTCTGCAAAGAACCGAAGCTCCTGCAGTATGCTCCGATCTGTTCGCTGGGTGAACAGGTTTCACGACTTTTCTCACAAGTCCCCGTCGAGAATCGCAAGGTCGTTATTTTTGATGACTTCGAGAATTCACCACAAAAAGTGTATGAAGAAGTCCTGGCGTTTCTTGGAATAGAATCGGACGGAAGAACGGACTTTCCATTGGTTAACAAAAGAAAGTCACACAAGAACGGTGTGATAGGTCGGTTTCTTCAGTCTCCGCCACGATTTCTGGAAAACGCGAGGAATCGCCTGAAGCGCAGTTACTACCTGCATGGCTCGTTGATGGGACGAATGGCCTACAAGATTCTTGAGTGGAGTCGACGATTCAATTCGAGGATCGCTGGTCGTTCTCAACTCTCTGATGAATTCGCAGCCGAACTGGCAGATGTGTTTCGAGACGATGTGCAGTTGCTTGCAAGCCTCGTGGAACGTGATCTGGGCCACTGGCTTTCGATTCCTGCGAAGACGAAACAATAATTGCGGGTTGCACGTCCGTGTCGCGTCGGAACATCCGCCAGAGCGCACTCCGTTTCAGCGTGGCGTCCAGCGGGCATCAAACTACAGCCTCTGCCCCATGTTCCGAGGTGACACGAAAGTGCGACCCGCGCTAGGGATGAACAGGATCGTGCGCTGTGGAGTTGATCGCTGGAAGGGCGAGGCTGATGCATGGTGTTTTCAGTTGATAGCCGTACTGTCGCATCAGCCAGCCACACATTCGCAATACGGTCTGCTTTTCCCTGGGCGACAGCATTTGAACCCAATCGGTATCGAGGCGAATGCGAACTTCGCCCTTCATGCGCATCCGGTTTCCGGCAAAACTGCATCCCACCTTGAGAGCCCCGCCCGACTTGATCCTTTCGATAATCTCCTCGAAATCAATTTGCAGGAACTCGCCAAACCGCCGCAACACAGACTCGCTGCTGGATGACAAATCCTCGTAACGGCAAAACGCTACATTGCTGGCTGGCAACTGACGACACACCCAGTTCGACAGCAAATTGTATGCGATCCAGGTCAGCGACGATCTCCAGACAGGCCGCGGAACTTCAGAGGCACCGATACCTGCTTTGGGATCAGCCTTCAGACCTTTTTTGAGCGACCAGGCAACTCCGCGGGCATCTCTGACGATGTGAATCACTCGCAAATCGATGTCAGGCATCATCGAAAGCGACAGCGCACGCATCGGAATTGCGCTGGAATCGACGATCATCGTGCGGCCGGTGACTTCCCGAATTGCTCGATAAAGTTCGGTTGTCTGCAGCGCGTACTCTGTGAATGCGCTTGTTCGGATCATCTTTTCACGCATGAGTCGGGTGAACCCGCGCATTTGCGGCCCCTCGAACTTGCGTCGAAGCTCGTTGTGCTGATTCAGATGGGTCAGCCCAGTCCTCTGAAACCAGACTTCGACCACCTTCAGCCAGAAAGGACATTCGTCAACACGATTCTGACAAGGGCAATAAATCTGATGAAAGAAATCACTTACCGACAGCAGCGCCAGTTCACCAGCGCCGTACAAATCGGGGTGACTGCCAAGGATCGTATCCATTAACGTCGTCCCGCTACGGCCCGAGCCTACGATGTAGACGACCGAGACTGGATCGTTAGGGGCGCGACGCGTCACGAATCACCTCGATTACCACAATTGTCGTATCTGTGGTTATTCTTCCCGTTCGTAAACAACGTCAATTCGGGCAACGTTGCGCCACCTTGTCTTGTTGTGAATATCTTCCATTAGCATAACGGGTTACGTGAAGCCAACGGCGGGTCAGAAGTGCTACCCTCGTCCGTCCGTGTAAGGAGCGAAAAGTGTGGTATTACTCGTGAATAGTCAATACCAAATGGTACACATTCCAACGTAATACGTTACTCGGATCGAGAATCATGACTGCTGAAAGCTTTGTCAGCCAGTGATGATGCGAATCCAGCAGAAGGCTGAAAGCCTGCTCGCGATCGGCGAACAATGCCAGTTATAACCCATGTCCGGCGCGAAGCAGCAGGTTCGGAATTCCTGTTCGCGCCGGCCGCCTGCAACGAGATGCACAGCTCTTTTTGTGACCTCGCATCCCAGCATTCAAAACTTGCGCGGGTCGCACTTCCGTGTCACGCCGGAACATGGATCAGACACTGCGTTTGATGCCCGCGGGACGCCACACTGAAACGGAATGCGCTCTAGCGAGATTCGGCGAGTTTCTCGAGTGACACGAGCTGCTCAAGAAGTTCTGAATACTGTCCGACGGACCGTCCATTTCCGCTGATTTCTGCGGCACCTGACTGAAGAGCGTCTCTCCAGGTAGTTTGCCCCTTGGCGAGTGCCGCAAACGTGTCGACGTCGAGTTTGCAGGTTGCCTTGCGCTCTTCGTGATTGCCAATTTCCAGGCCGACGATTCGATTTCCCCGCACAATCAATTGCCACTGTCCACCGCCGTGACCGCAGACTTCGAGTCCGAGCAACCGTTCATCCGACGGTTTCGTGTCTTCAGCCAAAACCTGGTCAGTCACGCTTTGTAGATGCGACTCAACGTCGAAATCAGGCTCCAGAGGTCGCTTCGATGGTCCCGGGAATTCGCTTTCGATCACGATTCGTGACAGTTTGTACAACAGGTCGCGGTCAATGTGCGGACAGGGGAGATGAGGTGCTGCTGCGTTCGTGTTCGAAGTGTCAAAAATCGGATCCATCTTCCAATAGGAATTGTAGACACGGATATGTTCGTAGAAGAGTGCTTCGGCTTCTGAGGCATTTCCGGGGCGATCGCCCGCTCCCACAAGCATTGCCCCGTAGAACCCTGCGGACTGTTCGAGGACATCGCGAATCATTCGCGTTGTCACCGGATGCTGCGGAGTCAGGTGATACGTCTTCGCATGCAGTTCAGGGTGCGTCATCACGTGTACCATGACGGCCGAAACCCAATCAACCGGGACAAGGTGCTTTGTCTCGGTCCCGTTGAGTGTCAGGCGAACTCGTTGGCCGCCGACCAGACCAGTCTCATCACTCGGGATCGCTCTGACAATCGTATGCGACAGTTGCAGGGCTGCGTAGTAACCGTGATACGTTGTCGTTAATCCGGTTTTTGAATCTCCGATGATGATCCCCGGGCGAAAAAATGTCGGAGGATCGAGGAAGTCGGCCTGGCGAACGAGAAGTTCGGCTTCAAGCTTGCTTCGTTCATAGTCGTTCGAGAATTCCTGTCCGACGTCCAGTTCCGTCTCGAGAACTCGTCCTTGCCGTAGCCCTGCGACGTATGCCGTCGAAACATGATGAAGCTTACGAATGCCCGTGTTACGACAGAATTCAAGGACGTTCTTGACTCCACCGACATTGGAACGCCACGGCTCACCGTCTTCGCTGGTCGAATGAAACGTCAAGCTGGCCGCGTTGTGAATCACCGTTGAGCAATATTCTGCCACCCACCTGACCGCCAGCGGTTCCAACCCGAGATCAGGCTGAGCGATGTCTCCCTCAAGCACGACGGGGCGCGGCATGGGTCGACCGATTTCGGCGTCCCACGCACACATCGCCGCTTCAACACGCTGGCGAGCGGTTTGACGACGGTTGGAACGAACCAGAACCGCAACTGGAACATTCGCCAGCAGCAGGTCTCGCAGCAAGTAGTTCCCGAGCAAACCGGTGGCGCCGGTCAGCAGGTGATAACTCATAAAGCAACGTTCCGGTCAAATGTCATGGCGGGGATTCACGTCCATGGATCTCCCGAACCGCTGTTTGCTCCTGCCGTCTTGGCAGGTAGAAATTCACTTCTTTTAGCCCGATGGCTGATGAATCGACACTTCGTCGCGGCGAGATGCGAAACTTTCGCAACGAACGCACGATTGCGCTGTTCGGTACCAGACGTCAAATTAAGTAAAAGTTTGCAGTCCACTTCGCAACTTACAACAATGCCGGACCATCATATCCAATTCAATCTGCAGTGTGCAGGTCTTGCCCCTCAGGAATTTCGCGGAAAAAAACGTCGCATTTGCCATAAGCCCATTGTGCGTATCATGTTTTTGCTGTGCACTTCCGAATCGAGCAGCAGAAGTTTTGCACCGGATTCATCAGAATTCCGTTTTGGGTAAACCATTCGGCCTTGCCACCAAGAGCACGTCGCATCTCTTTATGAATTAATGCTTTACGAAATTGTTTCCTGTGGCAATCGACGAAAGACGTTGGCTTTCCTCACGGAGATGCTCGATTTCCGCGTCAGTCGTTCTTGACCTGATCTCGTTCGGAACGCGAAAATCACGTCAGGCAACACACAGGAGATTGTTGAAATGTTCGATCCGACAAAATACCCCAATCGCCCGTCGGTATCGCGTCGTCGTCTCCTGTGTGCCGGAACCGCCGGGTTTATGGGGCTATCTCTCCCAGAATTCTTCGCTGCTCGCGCGGTAGCAAATGAGTCCGTTCTTCAGCAGACAACGGCTGCAATCGGTCGGGCAAAGTCGTGCATTCTGTTGTTTATGTGGGGTGGTCCAGCTCATCAGGACACCTGGGACATGAAGCCGAATGCCCCGCGGGAAGTCCGAGGGGAGTTTCAACCAATTTCCACACGAGTCCCCGACATCCAGATTTCTGAGCATTTTCCGATGCTCGCCGAAAGGACGGATCAGCTCGCGATCATTCGGTCGGTGACCCATACCAACGTTGACCATACGCCATCCACACATTTTCTGCTCACAGGCCAGCCACCGCCGCCCACGTCCGATTTGAGAATGGACTGGCCAAGCATAGGAAGTGTCCTGTCACGACTGGGACGCGGTCGTGCGCCACTTCCGCCATTCGTCTCGATGCGACCCAAGCTGCCGGGTGATGTACCCCGATTCGTTGAAGAGAGTCATGGACAATTCGCGGGCTGGCTGGGCCCGGTGTACGACCCATTGACGATCGACGCAAATCCTCACGATGTCGGCTACCGTGTCGGCGACTTCGATCCGCCTCAGGGGATCGTTCGCGAACGCATTGAATCTCGAAAGTCGCTTTTGGCGACATTGGAAAATCGCAGCCACAATCTCGAGCCGATGCAGAATATGACACGCCATTATGAACGAGCTTTTGCTCTGATGAACTCTGCGGAAGCGAAAGGGGCGTTTGATCTGACGCAGGAACGTCCCGAAATGCGAGAAAAATATGGGATGAATCCTCACGGACAGTCCGTCTTACAAGCGAGGCGGCTGATCGAACGCGGTGTTTCGCTGGTAACAGTCTTCTGGCCAAACGACGGAATCAAGAATGTCAGTGTTTACTGGGATACTCATTCCCGAAACTTTATTGACTTGAAGGAGCGGTTGATGCCGGTGGCAGACCGCGCGTTTTCAGCACTGCTGGATGATCTGAAAGATCGTGGCCTGCTCGATGAAACGCTCGTCATCTGGACAGGAGAGTTTGGTCGCACACCGCGAATTGGCCAACGCAACAGCGATGCCGGAGCCGGGGCTGATGGTCGCGACCATTGGCCAGGCTGTTTCACGTCCGTTCTGGCGGGAGGAGGAATTCGCGGTGGCCAGTACTATGGATCCTCTGATCGCTACGCGGCATACCCCGCTTCAAACGCCGTTCGGCCGATGGATCTGGTAGCAACTGTCTATGCCGCGCTGGGAGTCCCCCAGCATCTTGAACTACGAGACCAACAATCGCGTCCGATGGTCATCTGCCCCGGCGATCCTCTCTTATCGCTATTCAGTTAGTCTTCATGGCCGCGAAGTGGTTCTGAAAGACTGAATAGAATTCCGCCAACGCATTTGGCAACATGAGTGCTGTAGCCTGCCTGCACTCCATCAGAGTTTGTGGAACTGTGGCAGCTTCAATCAACGCATCAGTGATGGAGGGATGGTTCATGTACGGAGCCGAAGAATTCGAAGGAGGCGTCTTTCACGAATCGATCGAAGGGGGTCGAGCGAGTGCAACCATCGAATTAACGGCTGGCAGTGTGAAAGCCGTCACGAGTACCGATCAGCGTTTTGAAATCCGGTATTCGGAATGCGTTCTGGATATGGGTGGTGCTTCCGGGCGAATGGTGTTCGTGCGAACGCAGGATCGAAAACTGACGATTTTTTGCGAAGATCGTCGTTTTCCCAAGGCACTGCAACTGGATGGTTCTGTCGAACTCGCCGAGCAACTGGCATCTGTGCGAGGCCTGCGTCGTTCCGAAGCAATCAGCTGGCGGATGTGGCTGGTCGTCGGAACAATTGTTTTCGCCGGGGTTCTTTACGTTGGCTATTACGGTCTGCTGACTGCGGCAAAGGCTTCGATTAACGCGATTCCAGTCAGCGTGGATGAACAGATCGGGAAAGTTGCCTTTGAATCACGGACCGTCGAAGGTCCGAAAGTCACCGATCCGATCATTGTGAACGCCGTGAAAGAGATTGTGACACGACTGGAACCGCATGCGGACTTGAAAGGTCTGAACTTTGAGGTCCACGTGGTGGATTCGAAAGAGATCAATGCATATTGCCTTCCCGGCGGTAAGATCGTCGTCTTTACTGGCTTGCTGAAGAAATCCAAAACGCCGGAACAGGTTGCTGGCGTCCTGAGTCACGAGATGTCTCATGCCATCAAGCGCCATGGACTCAGACGCGTCATGGAATCGCTGGGAATCGTCGTGGCAATTGAGCTGATGGTAGGTGATGTAGGCGGCCTTGTCGCACTCGGTGCCGAACTTGGAAAGTCGGCGGCTCTGACCAGTTACAGTCGCGAGGCCGAGACCGAAGCGGATGTCACCGGGGTCCGGATGTTACACGCTGCAGCCATCGATCCGCTGGAACTGGCTTCGTTTTTCGAAATGCTGAAGGACGAAGGACCGGATATCCCGGCAGCGATCAAGTGGCTCAGCACTCACCCTCAGCATGATGAAAGAATCGCAACGATTCGCGGTGAGCTTGCGAAGCTACCGCCTCAAGAATATCGTGAATTAGATATCGATTGGGAAAAGGTTCAGCAGCGATTAAAGGAAATCGGTGCTGATTAATGGACGTCAACACCGTCCCGTCAATTCCTGTCAGCGTTCATATCGTCAAGTCGCTCATTCGTGGCACAGATCGTTTCAATTTCAGCAGGCTAAAGGACCCTTCATGGATGCCATTACTCGGAACCGTCCGTCGTTTGCAAACGTTCAGATCAAACTTCAGCCGGGTGATAAGATCATTGCGGAAGCCGACGCGATGGCCAGCATGTCTGCAAACGTGCGGATGAAAACGCGATTCAGTGGCGGGGTCATCAAGGCTATCATGAAGCGGATCTTCGGGGGAGAATCACTGTTTGTGAACGAGTTTTCTGCAGATGCGCCGGCAGAACTTGTTTTGACCCAGGGACTCCCCGGTGACATCGAATCGATTGATCTGAAGGGAACGACGCTTTTCCTGCAGCCGGGAGCATTTCTGGCATGTGAGCCTGGGGTCACCCTGGGCCTGGGATGGGCCGGCTTCGCCAGTTTCATCGGTGGCGAAGGGCTGTTCCGACTTAAGGTCAAAGGAAATGGCCGCGTGTGGTTCTCAGCGTACGGCGGCATTTTCAGTCGCGAGATTACCGACGAATACATCGTCGATACCGGTCACCTGGTTGCCTATGAGCCATCGATCAACATCCGGGTTGGTCTGGCAGGTGGTATCTTCTCAAGCTTTTTCGGCGGCGAAGGGCTCGTCACAAAAGTCCGCGGTCCGGGCAAGATCTACATGCAGTCGCGTAACTTCTCGGGGCTCACTTCCTGGATGAATGCTCACATGACGTGATGTGCGTCTCATCTTCAACGTCACGTTCCCCTCTTTTTCGCGCGTCATACGCGACGTCTCCTTCAACCACAAGGACCGTTTCATGCAATACGAGATTCTGGCCCGACCTGCTGCGGCCGTGGCTAAACTGACACTGGATTCCAACGAATCGATCACCTGCGAAGTGGGTGCGATGATCGCCATGTCGACTGGCATTTCCGTCGAGACAACGTCAGGGATGAAAGGAGCCAGCGGTGGCTTCTTCAAAGGTCTGAAGCGAATGTTTTCAGGCGAAAACTTTTTCTTGAATCACTTCACCGCGAACCAGCCGGACCAGACGTTAATCATCGGTCCAACCATGCTGGGCGACATTGTCCACCACAATTTGCGTGGCGGATCGCTCGTGATTCAAGGATCGAGTTGGCTGGCCAGTGATGTTGGAATCAAGATCGACGCCACCTGGCAGGGATTCGGAAAGGCCATCTTCAGTGGCGAAGGGCTGTTCTGGGTCAAGGCCACGGGGCAAGGTTCGATTTTCCTGAACAGCTTCGGGGCGATTTACGAAGTCGACGTCGATGGTGAGTACATCGTCGACACGGGGCATATCGTTGCGTTTGAAGACACTTTGCAATTCAAGATCGTTAAAGCGGGAGCGAGTCTGATTGGCAGCTTCCTGGGCGGCGAAGGGCTGGTCTGCAAGTTCCAGGGGACTGGAAAGCTCTATTGCCAGAGTCACAATCCGCCGAATTTCGGCAAACTGCTGGGGCCAAACCTGAAGCCTCGCTGAGAGTGATTGTGACTTCGCGTAGTTCTAAAAGAATCGCCAGGAATGCTGATCCCCAATTCACCGAACATTCGTGCAGACGCACTGAAAGGTTATCATGAGTGGACTCGATTTTGAGATTTCGCAACGACCCGATTTTGCGATTGTTTCTGTCCAGTTGCAGCCCGGCCAGACGGTTTTTTCTGAGCCTGCCGCGATGGCTTCGATGACACCTTCGCTCACTATGAAAGCGGGGCTGAAAGGTGGCTTCAAAAAGGCTCTTGGTCGAATGTTCGCCGGTGAAAGTATGATCGTGAATACATTCACCGCCGAATCACAGCCCGGAGAAGTTGTTCTGGCACCTGGGATCCCCGGTGACGTGATGCACTACCGCCTCGACAACAACTCCATTTTCTTGCAGCGAGGAGCATTTCTCGCCCATTCTGAAGGACTCGAAATGTCCGCCAAATGGGGCGGGGCCAAAGGGTTCTTCAGTGGACACGGGCTGGTCCTGCTGAAAGCGCAAGGGACAGGCGACCTGTTCTTCAACTCGTTTGGGGCGATTCTGGAAATCGATGTGACCGACGACTATGTCGTCGACACGGGTTACATCGTCGCATTCGAAGACACTCTCGACTACAAGGTTGTGGTTCTGCCCGGGTCTCGCCCGGCAAAGACGATCAAGAATTTCCTGTTCGGTGGCGAAGGACTTGTCTGCAGATTCTCGGGACAGGGCAAAGTCTGGATTCAGACTCGCTACATTCACCCCTTGCTGTCGTGGGTCTACCCGTTCCGCCCGGTCAAATCCAAGAACTGACGCCGCGTTACAGATTGGTTTTCTCATTCGTAGAGAGCCGGGGTTCACTAAGCCCCGGCTTTTTTTCATTCTGGCATTCATTCTGCGAGGTGACTGTAAGTCCGATCGCAGCAGGTTTCGCGATCAACGGCGCCAGCGAATCAATGGAAGTTCCATGGGCAGAATTGCAGCCTCGTGAAACGGGATCACTCGCGGAGTGAAATGTTCGACCGGGCGACTTGCTGGTATCGTTGCGAAGTACCGATGACCGTTAACGGCCCCTGCAATTTCGCCGTCACATTCCATCACAAATCGCGTTGGGACTCCCCCCGACTGCAGATTGTCCGCGTACAGTTCCACTTTCACCTGTGCTGGTTGAAGTTCGCCCAGATAAACCTGCAAATCAAAATGTAGCTTTCCATCCTCGTTCGCGACTCGCATTTCGCCAAAATGGACATGGTTCCAATGCTGGCGAATGTTTTCCTTCCATTGAAGAAGTGATACAGGCAACGAAGCCCACTGATCAGATCGACGGCGAAACAGAGTGGAATTCGGTAGATAGGCTTGCATCACATAGTCGCGCAGCATGCGATTACAACTGAATCGTGGAGTCAGTTGTGACATACTCGCACGAACTCGCTGGATCCATTCCACGGGAATCCCTGTCACATCGCGCCGGTAGAATTCGGGAACAATCTGTTCCGTTAGCAATGCATACAACTCCTGAGCTTCCACCGCATCCCAGCGTCCTTCGGCGTGTTCGCGTCCGTCACCCAGAGCCCAGCCGACATCAGGGGCATACGCTTCGGCCCACCAGCCATCCAGTTCTGAGAGATTGAGCCCGCCATTTACGAGCACCTTCATTCCACTGGTGCCACAGGCTTCCCACGGACGCCGTGGAGTGTTGAGCCAGACATCAATCCCCGCAACCAATCGGCGCGAAAGGGCCATGTCGTAGTCTTCCAGGAAAACGACTCGATCCTGCAGAGCTTCCGTCTCGGCGAACTGAGCCATCATCTGGACCAGTCGCTTCCCTTCCTGATCGGCAGGATGAGCCTTTCCGGCAACAATCAACTGGACTGGATAATCAGTCTCCTTGAGGATTCGAATCAGTCGCTCGCGATCACTTAAGACCAGATCCGGCCGCTTGTATGCAGTGAATCTGCGAGCGAAACCCAGCGTCAGTGCGTTGGGGTCGAGTACTCGTTCGGCTCGCTGGATGCGTTCTTGCGATTCTCCATGCTCACGTAGTTGCCGAGCCAGACGCCACCTGACGTAATTGATCAAGGCACTGCGAGCTTCGGCCCGGTAATTCCAGAGGTCAAGATCACTCACCTTGCTGAAGCTTCCGCAGAGATTCTCGGACGAACCATACCAGCGATTTTCACCGCAGTTCTGGGTCCATATCCGATCCGCCATTTCCGAGTCCCACGATGGAACGTGGATTCCATTCGTGATGTGATCAATTGGGACCTCAACCGTCGGCCAGTCGGGAAATAACGGCTGAAAGTTCTGGCGACTGACCTGTCCGTGAAGAGCACTGACTCCGTTGACGTATCCAGAACCATGTAAAGCCAGGTATGCCATGTTGAATGGCTCGTGAACGTCATCAGGAATGCGCCGCCCCAATCCCAGAAAGTCGTTCATGGACATGCCCATTCGCTCAACAAATGGGCCGGCGTACTGTTCAACAAGAGTTGGGTCAAACCGATCAAACGCAGCCTCGACCGGCGTGTGAGTCGTAAATATGTTTCCCGGACGAGTACAGATCAGTGCCTCCTCAATCGAACAGTTGTGACGGGTCATGAAGCTGTGGGCTCGAGCCAGCACAGCAAAGGCCGCGTGACCTTCATTGAGGTGACAGATATCAACCGGAATCTCAAGCTCATCCAGCACGCGCCAGCCACCGACACCGAGAACGATTTCCTGGAGCAGTCGACGTTCCTGTTCGGGAGCATAAAGGTTTGATGTGATAGCACGATCCCAGGGGTTATTGATTGGATCGTTGCTGTCGAGCAGATAGAGCGAAACCTTGCCGACCGTTGCCTTCCAGACACGTAACGACAATTCGCGACCTGGCAATGGCAGTCGGATGCGTAACCACGCCCCTTCGCGGTCGCGTACTTCGGTGACAGGCAGATCTGTCGGGTCGTTGTACGGTAACGCTTCGAGTTGCCGTCCATCGGGGGACAGGACCTGTCGGAAGTAACCTTGCTGGTAAAGAATCCCGATCCCAACAACAGGCAGTCCCATATCGCTGGCGGTCTTCAGATAGTCCCCGGCCAGAATTCCGAGGCCACCCGAGTAAATCGGGAGTGCCTCCGTCACGCCAAACTCCATGCTGAAGTAGGCAATCCCTCGCAAGTCAGAATCGGGGAAAGTCTGTTTGAACCACCCGGGATCGTTCAGATACTCCTGCCGCTGTTTCAGTTCCCATTGCAAACTGGCGATCAATTCGGGATCACGTCCGGCATCATCCAGTCTCGTCTGAGAAATCTCACTCAGAATCAGATGGGGATTGTTCGTGATGGCGAATGTCTCGGGATCAAGGCTTTCCCAGAATCGGTCGCTCGCGTGACTCCAGTTCCAGCGGACATCCAGTGCAAAGTCGCGCAGGCCTTCCAGTGATGCAGGAAGCGGACGGTTCAGAAAACCTGACATGAGACCACGCCTTGTCATGTGAATTCGTGTCAGCAAGCGATCGCAGTTCGAACGTGTTCGAATTCGCGAAACATGCCTACAACGTAGTCTTCTTGGCACCGCATGTCACGTCTGTCACTATTCGTCATCAACCCTCCTTGATTCTTTCATGGTTGTTGCAGCAAAGTTTGTTTCCGACAGCCGGACAGATTGTTGGATCAATGACGCTGACGTAAGATTCCCCCCAGATCTGACGGATCTGCGATCATCCTGAATTCGAGGCTTTCCATGTTTTCCTTTCGATATGCCGCTGCCGCAACCATCCTTGCTGCATGGAGTCTTTCGTGCGGACTGTCCGCGATTGCCGCCGAAGTGAAACCGGATGTGCGAGTGATGAGCTTCAATGTTCGTTACGGCACGGCCAATGACGGCGTGAATCGCTGGGAACTTCGTCGTGATTTCCTGGTCGAGACAATACGTACCTTTTCTCCAGATCTGCTGGGAACTCAGGAAACACTTGGATTTCAACGCGATTATCTTGCCACAAAACTTCCCGAATACGATTACCTCGGCATCGGGCGTGACGACGGTCGCGAACGCGGCGAAATGATGGCACTGTATTTCCGAAAGGATCGGTTTGAGAAACTGGATGGTGGCCATTTCTGGCTTAGTGAAACCCCCGATGTCATTGGCAGCAAAAGCTGGGACAGTTCCCTGCCACGAATGGTGACCTGGGTCAAGCTGCGAGACCGGCGACAGGAAGCGTTGCCGCCGATCGTATTCTTCAACACGCATTTTGATCACATGGGAACAACGGCGCGACTGGAATCCGCCAAACTGCTTCGTCGCAAGATCGCCGCGCTTTGCGACACGTGCTCTGTGATCGTGACAGGTGACTTCAATACGGACGAAGCGTCTCCACCCTACCGGGCACTTTTCGACGCCGTCGACTCGGTCCCCTCGCCCGTCGTTGACAGCTATCGCGCCAATCGGCCGGACCGATTATTGGGGAAGGAAGGGACGTTCTCCAGTTTTAAAGCAGACGCCATCTCTGGTGCACGGATTGACTGGATTGGAGTCTCTCGTGACTGGCAGATTCGCTCGACGGCCATCGATCACACAGCGCGCGCCGGCAGAACTCCATCAGATCATTTTCCTGTCACCGCGATCTTGCGTCGTAAAGCCGCCAGCCAGAAGGAACGTCAGCATGTCGTTTCTGCCCCACAGTTTGGAGGTGATTACGATGTCGAGAGTCATCTGAACATTCCCTACTACGACGGCGCCGATGCTGATCAGCGAAAACACAAGCTGGACCTGTTCATCCCCAAAGGGATCAAGGATTTTCCGGTCTTGTTCTTTGTTCACGGAGGTGCCTGGACGACAGGAGACCGCAAGCTTTACAGCTATTTTGGGAAGGTGTTTGCCCGCAATGGAATTGGGACCGTGGTGACAAGTTATCGCCTGTCTCCTCGCGTCAAACATCCAGCACACATTGAAGACGTCGCACGAGCTTTCGCGTGGACTCATAAAAACATCGCGAAATATGGCGGACGAACAGACCGGATTTTTGTGACGGGTCAATCGGCGGGTGGCCATCTGGCTGCTTTGCTCTGTACGGATGCCAGGTACCTTCAGGCCCACGGCCTGACTCTTAAGGCAATCCACGCGGCGATTCCGATCAGTGGGATCTATACCTTTCGACCAAACGAGATGGCACTGGTTGTGGGATGGGGGGAAGCAGCAGCGGCCAATGCATCTCCGATCAATCACGTCTCGGGAGATGAACCACCCTTCCTGATTCTGTTGGCACAAAGCGATATTCCACGCTGCGACCAGATGTCAAATGACCTGCGAGACTCATTGGTTGCCAAAGGAATTTCTGCTGAATGCCTGACAATTCCAGATCGAAATCACCTGACGATTATCTTTCAGATGGCATTGAGCGACAGTGACCGAACTGCACAGGCGATCCTGTCCTACATCGCCAAACATTCCGAATTGAAACTCGGCCCGAGAACAGCAAAACCGCAGGCGAAGTGAGACATCGCGGCCATTTCAAGAACGTTGAATTCAGGCAGCGGGTGAATTGCCCAGTTCTTCGCGAATCGCGACGGCAAGTCTGGCAAGGTCCTCATCCCGATGGGCAGTCGTCATCACGATTCGTAATCGCGAAGTTTCACGAGGCACGGTTGGCGGGCGAATAGACCCGACCAGAAATCCTCGATTCTCCAACCGGGCTGCCACATCAACCGCCGCATTGGGAGCTCGCAAGATCACAGGAACGATGGGACCAGTTGCAGCAGAAATCGTCTCAACGCCGACCGTTCGCAATTGTTCACGAAAGAATTCTGATGCCGCGGCGAGACGAGTACGTCGCCATGGCTCTGCGGCGATAATCTCGATTGCCGCAGTAGCTGCAGCGCAGATGGCGGGTGACAGCCCCGTCGAATAAATCTGCGATCGTGCTCGATTCCAGAGATACTCGACCAGTTCACGATTACCAGCAACAAATCCCCCCTGAGCTCCGATGGCCTTGCTGAGTGTTCCTATTCGCACTGCGACTCGATGTTCAACCCCGAATGCTTCACAGACACCACGACCGTTTTCACCGAGGACTCCGGTTCCGTGCGCTTCGTCGACGATCAAGTCTGCGCCGCAGTTCTCTGCGATCTCGCAAAGTTCCTGAAGAGGCGCGGTATCTCCGTCCATGCTGAATACCGAATCGGTGACGATCCAGCGCCGACGAACACCGGGATCTTTTTTCAATTCGCGCTCAAGAGTCAACAAATCATTATGACGATAGATCCTGAACTTCGCTTGAGACAACCGGCAACCGTCAACAAGACTGGCGTGATTGGCTCGATCGCACAGGATCAGGTCTTCGGGACCGCATAAGGCTGCAATCGTCCCAACGTTGGCAGCCATCCCGGTCGGAAACAGCAGGGCATCGGGCTGACCCTCGAAACGAGCAATCGTCTGCTCCAGTTCTTCGTGCCAGGGGGAACGGCCGCAGACCAGTGGGCTGGCACGTGCGCCGGCAGATGCAGCTCGGAGTGCCTCAATTGCAGCAGAGACAACCCGCGGGTCGCCAGAAAGATTCAGATAGTCGTTGGAAGCGAAGTCCAGAACCCGTCGCCCGTCGACTTCGCACCAGCCATCGGGAAAAACGCGAGTGACCCTGCGACGACGGAAAAGGCCCTGCGTCTTTAACTCCTGCAGGGCATCGGCGATCCAGGTGAGCGGCAACATCAGACCGCGATCACGTGACACCAGCTTCAAGTTCGTCCAGGAGACCACGGAGTGATCGCCGATCTTCTGCTGACAGTTGCGATTTCACCAGATGCGTCATCAGTGGCACAAGCGAACCGCCGCAAAGCTTGTCTGCCGTCGTCTGCAGGCGTCGACCAATCAGTTCCTCGCGTTCAATGCGTGATTCGAACTGATGAGGCCATGGCTTCCGATCACGACGTACGAACTTCTTGATTTCAAGGCGTTCGAGCAGCTTCTGAACCGTTGCGTAATGAGCACCAGTGCCGTTGGGATAAATCGTATCTGTCAACTGGCGCACAGTACTACGACCGCGAGTCCAAAGGAGATTGAGGACTGCCAGTTCGGCATCGGTAATGTCTTGTGGTGTTCGTGCCATGTCTTATGATTCATTTTTTGAGCAGAACATCGTTCATGAATTCTACCTTAGGCACGCCGGAGCGAGATGTCAATGATCTGGTCAAAAGTGGCGAATCTCAAGAATCTGGTGGTGGCTTGACTTCTGTCCGAGAGAACTCATACTTTCCGCTCTGCTCCGAGGAGATTTTCCTTGCGGAGATGAGAAGCTATCCCTTGCTGCGGCGGGGTCGTGTGAACCGGGTCAGGCCTTAACCGGAGCAGCCCTAAGCATTAGGCTCTGGGTGCGGCAGGGGGTAGCTTCGCGTCTCTGTGGTCATGTTTTCCGTCGCCGCAGGCCGATTTTCGATCCCGTTGCTCATGCCGGAATTCGCGGATCTCGCGAGGTGTCTCTCGACAGGGATCTTCCGATGCAACCCGATAGCACCGCTCTGGATCATCTGCGCCAGCAGCAGGTCGCTGCCTGGCAACGCGGCGAACGACTGCTCGTCGAGCAACTGATCGCCAAGGCGAATTGTCCAGAAGTCACAGACGATGCTGTTCTGGATCTGATCTGCGCAGAAATCTGCCTGCGAAACGAAGGCTCCGAAAAGTTCGAGCTGCGTGAATACATCGAACGCTTTCCGCATCTTGAAGAGGCCCTGACGAGGCAGTTTGAAGTCAATCAATTGATGGATTCGCTCACCGGGATGCAGTCCGTTTCCATGTTGATTTCAGAAATGGCTGAGCCGGATCGATCGACGGATCTGCCAAATGAAATCTCCACCAGACCACTTGTTGAGACACGCTTGCCTGAAGTCCCAGGATACGAAGTTCTCAGAGAACTGGGACGCGGAGGCATGGGTGTCGTCTACCTGGCCCGCCATCTGCAACTCAACCGTCCAGTCGCTCTGAAAATGATTCGCGATAGCGCCCTGGCGAGTCCAGGGGTTCGAGAGCGATTTCGTATCGAAGCCAAAGCCGTCGCTCGCTTGAAGCACCCCGGAATCGTGCAGATTTATGACTTCAATGACGCGGGCGATGTTCCCTATTTCTCGCTGGAGTATCTGCCCGATGGAAATCTGTCGGAGTGGACACGCGGAAGGCCCCTGGAGATCGAATTCGCCTGCCGGTTGGTAGAAAAACTGGCTCAAGCCCTCGAACACGCCCATCGGGAAGGGATTGTTCATCGCGACCTGAAGCCCGCCAATGTGCTGCTGGCGACGTCGGCCGCAACGGATCTGGTACGTGACTCGGTTTCTGAAATTACGCAAGATCCATCAGGTCCGACTTCGTCAAACAGGCGTCTTGTTGAATTTGAACCCAAGATCACAGACTTCGGACTCGCCAAGAATCTAGTCGATAACGAGGAATTGACTCACAGCGCTGCGATGTTGGAAACGTTCACATACATGTCTCCGGAACAGGCATGGGGAAGGGCTCGTGATGTCGGACCGGCCACGGATATTCACGCACTCGGGCTGATACTCTACGAGTTGATTACAGGCGTCGCGCCGTTCCAAACTTCATCGATGGCCGAGTCCCTTGACCGCGTCAGATTTCTGCAGCCGACATTACTGAGTAAGTCGAGGCCTGATGCTTCACCAGAGCTTGATATGATCTGTCGTAAGTGTCTTGAGAAAGACCCCAGAAATCGCTATCAGTCCGCTGCTGAATTGGCTCAAGACCTGCGCCAAGTCATTGAACACAAACCGGTCACTCGATTGAAGCCGAATCATCCCTTTCGTCGAGTAGCACTATTGGCAATCGTCGCGGTGATGTTGGCAATTTTTGTGAAGACGCGGGTTGTGAATCGGTCTGTGCCAGTTCCTTCCGTTCCATTGCCTGCCCCGACGCCGACTGTGCCGAGTCCGTCGCGTACTGTTGGAGAATCGTTTGCGTTCCTCGTCGGCGTGCGCTCGTATCGGTTGCCCGACCAATCGATCGATCTGGAGTTCACGGAGTCCGACGTTGACGAACTGTCTCGACTCTTGTTTCGACGAGGGTTCCCTCGAAAAAACATTCGCCTCTTGACTCAATGGAACGAGTCTGACAATGCCGCTCTGGCACCGACAGGCCCCAATATTCGAACTCAATTGCGAGCGATGTTCGCGCAATGCATTCCCGATGACACGTTGCTGGTTGCTGTGACGGGAATGGGCGGAGATTTGGGAAGCCCGCCGATGTACTGTTATCTGCCTGCCGACGGCAATCCCGGCGAAACGAAATCATTGATGACTCTGGCAGACTTTTACGAACTGTTTCGCGAATGTCCTGCTCAAAAGAAAATTCTGCTGGTCGACACATGCCAAACTGTCGTCGCGGATCAAATTCGCTGGGACAGTTCTCCGAAACCTCCTGAGGGAATGGCAGTATTCTTCGCTTGTGCCCCGAATGAGGCCAGCTATGAACATCCTCGCCTGCGTCACGGTGTTTTCTCGTACCACGTCCTGCAGGGACTCGATGGTGCAGCAGACAGCAACCAGGATTCAATCATCGACTTGGGAGAGATTACCAGTTACGTTTCCGGTCGTGTTCGCGAGTTTGTTAATGTCAGTTTTGAAAGTGCGGCTCAATCACCCTACCTGATCAGCAATCTGCCGACCAATACCCCCGTTGTTCGATTGAACACGAAGTGACTATTTCGAGGATTCTTATGTACCGCCTGCTGCCCGTACTTTGTTTCCTGTGCTGTGAAATGGCGGCTTTCGCCGAGCAACTTGACTATCAGGTTCTCGATTCCGAACTGAAAGTTGTACGCCTCGATTCTTCACCAGATGATTCATTCTTATCGGTGAGGCTCGACACCACAGGGCGGATTTTTGTCGGGGGACGAAAGACTCTGTACGTCTACGACTTGGATACCTCAGGAAAATATCAGCCTCGGCACCTCTTGTTTGAATTCCCGGATCACTCATGGGTCAATGACATTGAAATCCTGGGGGACGATCTTTACGTCGTCACGGTCAGTGCGGTCTATCGATTGCCCGGTGCTCGCGTCAAGCGGCAGGGACTGACGATTGAACGATTGCTGTGGGGTGTTCCGAATGGACACGTTCATCAATGTCTGCATGCATGTGCCTGGGGACCGGAAGGTGATTTGTATGTTTCGATGGGTGATCCTCTCTGGTACTACGGCGATTTCAGTCGCCCTGACCACTGGGGACACTGGACAATGTTTTTCAAGCCTTCGTCTGAGCTGGAAGCAAAAAACAGTGGTGGTGAAAAGATCGTCCAGGTTGGCGAAACCAAGTGGGCAGCGGTCCCCTACAACGGCGTTGGTGCCGTCTTTCGAATTCGGCCAGACGGTACGAAGCTGCGAAGCTTTGCACGTGGATTGAGAAACTCGTGTGGACTTTGTTTCGACAAGAATTGGAATCTGTTCACGAATGACAACGACCATGAAGGATTGCCGTCCATGTATGCGCCCGGGCGGTTGCTGCATGTTACGGAAGACGCCTATTTCAGTTGGCCACGTGGCTGGCTGAAAAGCAAGACGCCTGATCGGGCCGACCTGATGCCGTCCATCAACGAAGAGATGGGGCGAGCGGTACCAGTCTTGCAAACCTATTACGGTGATGGCTATCTCCCCCCGAAGTACGACAATTCGCTCATGGTCGCCCGCTGGTGTCGCCGGCAGATCGCCTACTTTCCACTCGAGCAGCAAGGCAAAACATTTACAGCGAAAGAACACGTCCTGCTGGAAGGGCGAGATCAGGCCAGACCGGTCGGCGTCTGCGTGGGCCGCGGCGGACGAGTATTCGTGACGCTAAGCTACATGGCTCAGAACGAGGGCTCGCCGACTTATCGCAGCGACCTTGCGGTGATCACTCGCAAAGACGACACGGATCTGATGCCATTCAAATCCCATGACTTGACGAAAATGACGTCGAAAGAGTTAGCCGACGTGCCGACATCTGAACCCTTGTCCATTCGGACAGCCTGTTACCAGGAACAGTTGCGTCGGCGCATTGAACGTCCACAGAGCCCTCAGGCGAGTTCGTTCGAATGGAATGGGCTGAGCTTCCCCAATTCTGAAAGTGGGATTGCGCAATCGATCGAAGCCAACGTCGATGGCTTCTTGAAGGGACTTCGAGAAGAACTCAAGAAGAAGCCATCGAAGGGGGAATATGAGACCCTGCCACTGCTGATGAAAGGGGCCAAATTCCCACTGCCGAATCTCACGAAAGCGTCGTGTAGGGATGCAAATGTCGATATTCGAATGTGGGGTGTTCTGCTGGCTGGCTTCCGATTGACGATTCCACCCGTCGACGCATCTCTTCCTGAAAACGCGCCGCTTGCTCCCCAGCAGAAGGAAGAGGCCAACATCATCCTGTTCGCTGGAGAAAAAGAACCGATCGATCTTCGAAAGCTGGGGCGGGATGGTAATTACACCGTCGCCGAACACTGGAAAGCCGTCAAACATTCGGATGAACAGGAAGCGTTGTTTGGACTGTTGATCGAACGACTGAATGACACAGATGACAAGATTCGATTACAGGCAGCTCATTTCCTGTCGCTACTCGACGATTCTCGCAGTGAGCCCAGGGTGCTTTCCGTTTTGACCGATGTTCAGGACAAGCGGTTGAATCTCGGCAAGCTCGAGCATCTGAAACCGGTAGTCTGGATGCTTGGGCCAGTCCCCGATGCGAATGGATTCGGCTCCGTCCATCCGATCGAAACCGGACCAGTCGATCTGTCTGCCAAATACGAAATTGGCGGAAAATCGTTTGAGTGGAAGCTGACAAAGACGACCAGTCCAGATCGCCCGCTGTATAACTTTCACACCTTGTTCGGGCCGTCTCCACATTCGTCAGTCTATTCATTCTTTCGATTCGATGTTCCCACAGCGCAGCGCATGCAATTGCTCGTTGGCAGTGAAGACGGAGTCAGAATCTGGCAGAACGGCAAGCTGGTTTTTGAAAAAAATGTCGTCAGACCGCTCATTCAGTTGGACGACGTTTTGTCACTCAATCTGCAACCAGGAAGCAACGATATTCTTGTTCGCGTACAGATGCGAAAGGGAATCGGAGGTCAGTACCTCCACTACAGGCATCTCGGCGACGTGAAGTTGACGATTCCCGATAAACCGGACGGATTGTCCCTGGCTGACCGACTGAAAACAGCGGGAACGGGGAATCAGGCTGTTGATCCAAAGTTCCTTGAGGTCGACTGGGTCAATGCGGTTAAGCAGGGAGATGTCGCACGCGGAAAGAAGCTGTTTGCGGCGGAGTCACTGGGCTGCGCCAAGTGCCATGCCGCGACCGCGTCACAGGCGGGTGGCGGCGGACCAAGCCTGGCAGATGCTGGCAAGCGATTCACGGTTCCTTACCTGGTGGAATCGATTCTCGTCCCAAACAAAGTCATTTCGCCCGTCTTCAAGTCGTCTATCATTGCAACGGTCGACGGCAAGATTATCACGGGATTGGTCGTCGTCGAAACGGCTGAAAAGCTGGAGGTTCTTCAGGCGGATACGAAGCGAATCACCGTTCTCAAGTCGCAAATCGAAGAAAGAAAACTCGGCGATGTCTCGGCAATGCCACACGGGATTGTGAAGACCACTGACGAGCTACGCGATGTTGTGACGTATCTGCTCAGCAATCCTGTTGATGAGTAGTACCTCGTCGAGAATAGCCGTGACAAAGCGCTTACGCATCATACAACTATGAACGACTTGCAGTTCTGACGACGATTCAAAATCGTAGCCCCTGACTCGTGGCCCCTGTGTTCCTCTGTGTCCCCTGTGGTAAATCGTCTTCATGACTTGCGACGGCTCACTACGGGTTGGCAGGGTTGGCGGCGTGACAAGTGATCGCACTCGCATTACTTTATGTACCACGTACCAGCATCCGGAAACGACCGTCACAGTGATTCTGGATGTACCCCGCGATTGATTCTGGCCGCGGTAATGCGCGGTGCTTTTGTTTCCTAACATTGATCGAACCGAATGGAGAGGCTCATGTTGTTTCGGGCTGCCTTTGTGATGCTGGCCATCGTTTTCAGTTTGCATTCGTCAGTCTTTTCTCAGGAGACACCCGGAACGAAACGATCCGAGCCGATTCGCGTTGGGCTTTGGAATGGACGTGCACCGATTGGTGACGGGAAGTTTCAGGAGACTGAGGTCTTCATTACGGTTCATTTGCCCGCCACACCGACTGGAAGCGCCGTTGTGATCTGTCCGGGAGGTGGCTATGGCGGACTCGTGACCGGTGGCGAAGGTCACGGAATCGCTGCATGGTTGAATAAACACGGGATTGCGGGCATCGTGCTGGAATATCGGTTGCCTGCTGGTCGCACATTCGTCCCTTTGAATGATGCCCAGCGTGCCATTCGGACGGTTCGAAGCCGAGCGAAAGAATGGCAGATCGATCCGGGGAAAATCGGCATCATCGGGTTTTCGGCCGGGGGGCACCTGGCCTCCACCGCAGGGACTCACTTCGATGACGGTGACTCTAAATCGGCCGATCCCGTGGAACGAGTCAGTTGCCGTCCCGATTTCACGATCCTGATTTACCCTGTGATCTCGATGGGCGAAAAGACTCACCAGGGTTCCAAACGAAATCTGCTGGGGGCTCAGCCGACACCGGAAATGGTTGACCTGTTTTCCAACGAAAAGCAGGTTAATGAAAAGACTCCTCCCACGTTTCTGGCTCACGCTCTCGATGACAAGGTCGTCGTCCCTGAGAACTCCAAGATGTTCTACGACGCCTGTCAGGCTCACAAAGTTCCTTCGATGTATCTGGAACTCCCCTCAGGTGGCCACGGCCTGAATGGGTACAAAGGTCCGATGTGGGATGCCTGGCAGGAAAAGTCACTCGTCTGGCTGGCTGAATTGAAGTTGCCCAGGGCGAAGAACTGAATTCGGTTCCCAAAGAAAACATCCGTTTGTAATGCCTGTCTCTCGCGTGAATACGATTGAAATACAACAAGGGAATTCCATGCTCCGTTTGTTTCCATGCCTGTCCGTCGTTGCCCTGATTCTCGCGGGTTGTGGAGCAGAACCGCCCTCGAAAAATGCTGCGATGCCTGTCCCTAATAGCGGGCCAAAACCTGCTGCGTCCGCCACCACCGGCGCGGAATCGGATGGGAAAATGACCGGAAAGGCGCCCGATGTAATCCCAGGTCAGGACGCCGATACGGTAGAGAAGCCAGAAGAGAAAAAAGAGGACGCCAAGACTGCATCGCTCGAACTTCCTTCGGCAGACGGGCACAACTGGCTAACACGCGATGAACTGAATGCGGGCTGGATTCGCTTGTTTGATGGACATACGTTGTTTGGCTGGAAAGCAAACAGCGATTTGAACTGGGCTGTCAACGATGGAGTCATCTCTGCAGATGCCGGAAGCCCGGGGTTACTCTGCACGACAACGCGATTCGCTGATTATGAATTGCGATGCGATTACAAACTCGCCAAGGGTGGCAACAGTGGCATCTTTCTGCGCACCGCATTGAAGCCGGCTGACCCGGGAGTGGACTGCTACGAATTGAACATGTGCGACACTCACCCTGCGTTCGGAACGGCAAGCCTGGTCAAGCGAGCCAAACCGGAAACCCCCGTCATGGGTGATGGCGACTGGCACAGTTTCCATGTCCGCGTCGAAGGTCCCAAAGTCACCGTCCAGTTCGATGGAAAGCCGACCCTCGAATACACCGACGCGACGGAAAAGCCGCTCACAACTGGGTTCATCGGTCTGCAGATGAATGGGGGCAAGATTGAGTTTCGAAACGTCTATCTGAAGCCGTTGGGAACAACCCCGTTGTTCGATGGCCAGACACTGGAAGGCTGGCGAGAAGTTCCGGGTTCCAAGAGTAAATTCGCTGTTCAAGAAGGAACCATCCACGTCTCCAACGGCCCCGGCTTTCTGGAAACCGAACAAACGGCTGGAAACTTTGTCCTGCAGTTCGAAGCGATCACGAATGGTGACAAGCTGAATAGCGGTGTCTTCTTCCGAGCCATGACGGGGACAGAAAAGACTCCATCGCATGGTTATGAATTTCAGATTCAGAATGGCTTTAAGAACGGCGACCGGACTCAACCTGATGATC
>CAXBSB010000029.1:0-47016 GCA_963977965.1 uncultured Schlesneria sp. | reverse complement strand
AATTGACCACCAGATCGGGTCGAATCACCTGGGCAGGTGTCCCTTCACCCTGTGAGATCGCAATCGAATCTGACTGCCAGCGTACGGTCGCATGCGGCTGGACATGAAACGAAACCTGCTGCTCGCGTGCGATCTGTTCGGCCTCACGCAACAATGCGATAACGCATCGTTCTGGATACAGCATCTGAGCATCGGAATAGGCGCAGATCCGGCGATAGTGTGGTGCGATGGCCGGGTATTCGTGAATGGATGGCTTCCCTCCGCGAGCCATTTTGAACCCCTGGCTTCGTGGCAGCCCGTCACCCCACGAAAACAGATCGTACATCCACAACCCAAAACGAATCGGCCAGAATCCTCGCGGTGCCCGGCGCTCCGACCGCCCCATCAATCGACGACCGATCCGCGTTCGCGCCAGCTTGAAGAAACCCAGTGCAGATCGAAGTAATCCAGACCAGCGCTGGCGCGTCGGTACAAACAGTCGCAACGGTTGTACAAACTGAGGTGCCAGTTTCAGCAACCTGCCTCGTTCCAGAAGTGATTCACGGACCAGTCGGACATCACCATATTCCAGATACCGCAGTCCACCATGAATCAGTCGAGACGACTTCGAAGTCGCACCAGCCGACAGATCGCCGGAATCGACCAGGATGACAGAGATCCCGTTGAGCACCAGTTCTCGCGCAACGGCAGCACCATGAATTCCCCCGCCGAGAATCAGCACCTGGCTGGTCGATGAGGAATGAGGTTCGGTGGACATGACACGATCTTTACGAATTCAACGAGAACAGCGCAACTTCGCGGTTTGATAACAGATCTCGTTCGTAAAGTCTTCAGATCCTTCTGGAAAGAAGGATCTCGCGTCTGCATTTTTATCCGGCCAGTACCAGTCTGGCGGCAGCCGATCTGAATCGGGCGCGTATCGTAAGATCGCATCAAATCTGGACGCCACAGAAACAACCTAACCGCTCTTCCTTGCGTCCCTGCGTCTTGGCGACTTTGCGTTAAAATCCTAGCCTCAGCGAAAGCAAGTCTGAACTGAGGCCTTAGTCATTTGCTGTTCGGTTTGACGTAACTGAGATAAATCAGAAACGCCATCGGCAGACCGATCAGGATGCCTGAGAATGGAATCATCCCGGGCAACTTCAGTGACTTGTAGATCAGGTCGTAGAGGACAAACGAATCGAGCAGGCTGAAGCCGATGACGGCCCAGCACATTCCGATCAATCCCAGTTGCTTGCGCTGGGCTTTGTCGTCATCCGACAAGACTTCCGTCTGCTTGGTGCTCGACTTGCCCGAGGTTCCCTTGGCAGATCCTTTGGCCGGGGCCGCGGCTTCCTTACGCAGACCTGCGGCGTAGTACTTGGCGATCCCCTGGTTGATGGCCAGCGGCGTCGCAATCACGGGTCGCAGCGGCAGGTTGAACCGTAGCCGGATCTCGTCTTCGAGCTCTGAATCAGGCTCTTCGACGCAGGCAACAAGCAAGCCGCCATTGTCAGCAAACAACGGCAGGCAGACATGACGCCGAACGAGGGCTCGCGGAACCTGATCGAGCACCGAATCGTCTGGCAGCATATCCGCCAGATCCACGTACGGTCGCCCCAGTTCACGAGCGAACGCACGGGCAGCAACATCCGGTTCGACCAGTTTCAGCTGAACCAGAGCATCCCGGATCGACAATCCCGTTCGCTCGGCATGGGACTTGGCTTCGCGAACCTGATCAGCGGAAAGGATTCCGTCGTCCTGCAGATACGATGTCATCGGACGACGGCCAGTCGTCGCGTCGGTATCGTCGATAACGCGGCCCAGGCTTTGATCATACTCTTGCTTCGTCTCTTCGTCTGTCAGACAGAGCATCGCCTTGGCTAGCTCGTTCAGCAGGTCTTGAGATTCAACGGAGTATTGCCCGGTCGCGTACTTGCGGACGTGCGCATTGAGTTTCTTGTAGTTCTTGCGAACCTTCTCTGAGTCGTCCTCAAACTGGATCAGCCGCAACAATTGATAATGATCAGGCGGTCGCGGACCTTCTGGAATCCCCAGCCATTCCTTGTAAACGTCGAGTGCCATCGAAATCTCTCCTCAGTTGGAACACGACTACTCGACCTGGTATTCGCTGGCGAGCAGTGTGAAGTCGCCGATCCCTGTTTCGGACAGGCCCGAATCGCGAACGATTTCGGTCTTGGCAACTCGATTTCCAGTCAATTCCTTGGCTGCGGCGTGGATTCGACCGTTGGCATCGTAACTGTAGGTCACTTCGACGGGTGACCCGGCTGGAAGATTTGGCGGAAGGTTGTCGATCCGGAAATCTCCGATCTGGGTACAGGCATTCGGATCGCTCGCTTCCCCTTCCAGAATGTAGACGTGGATCGAGGTCTGATTGGCCGAGTTCGTCACGAACTTCTGGCTGACGCTGATCGGAATCTGCGAGTTCTTCGGGATCATCACGTGGTTGATCTTGCGAGTCCGATCCTGTGGACTGGTCACCTTGACCCCGAGTGAGTGTGAATTGACGTCAGCCGTCTTCACCGCTTTCAGCCGGTTGGTGATCAGGGTATTCAGCCCTTCAACGCCACGGCTTTCTCGAGCTTCCAGGATCGCTGCGTGAATTGCTGCACCCTGGGCCACCGCTTCTTCAGGCCGCAGTTCGCGAGAAGGCTTACGCTGACAGACTTCTGTCAGCATCTTTTCAACGGCGGGCATGTACGTTGAACCACCGACCAGAACGACTTCGCTGAGCGTTCCGGGTTCGACACCTGCCTGCTGCAACACCAGCTCGGTTGTGTCACGGGTTCGCTGCAACAGGTCGGCACACATTCGCTCGAAGTCTTTTCGAGTGAACTGCAGGGTGAGAGTCTTCCCTTTGTAGTAGACGGACAGAGGAACCTGGTCCTTTGTACTGAGTGCTCGCTTGGCATCTTCACATTCGACCGTGAAGTTGCGCATAGCGTCCAGATCACCACGAGGATCTTCGCCAAACCGGCGAGCGAATTGTTCGGCGACGTGGTCAGTGATTCGCTTCGTCCAGTCAATCCCCCCCAGCATCACGTCCCCGTCCGTAGCCAGCACGCGGAACTGAGTAGGAGTGTATCGAACGACGGTAACGTCGAACGTCCCCCCCCCGAGGTCGTAAACCAGAATCGTTTTTGCTTCCTGCTTCAAATCCGCTCGACCGAGTTCTCCCTTCATCCAGGCGTATGCCAACGTTGCTGCGGTCGGTTCGTTGATGATGTCGACCACATTCAAGCCAGCAATGCGACCTGCATCCTGAGTCGCCTTGCGGCGTACATCGTTGAAGTAGTACGGAACGGTGATCACGGCGTTGGTGATGGGGCCGATGGTCTTTTCGGCATCCTGCTTCATCTTCTTCAGGATCAGGGCCGAGATGAATTCGGGGGTCAGCTTCTTGTTCTGATAAACGACGAAGAAGTTCTTGTTCCCCATCTGCCGCTTGACCGCTTCCACGATGTGGTCGGCAGATTCCTGAGACGATCGTTCAAACGACGGACCGACAACGACCTGCCCATCGTCTCCCAGCAGCACGATCGACGGCGTGATGTTACGACCATCGGCATTCGGCAAGGATTCAGGGCGGCCATCTGCTGTCAGCCGTGCGATGGCGGAGTAGGTAGTTCCAAGGTCGATGCCAACGGTGTGACCGTCTAAGAATTTCATCGTGCGGCCTGTTTCCAAGGGTTAGCGAACTCACACCACTGTTTCGACGGGATTCACCTGCCGTCGATTGGCACAAGTCCAAGAAATGAAGGTCGGAAGCCCCCCTATTCTGACCGCACGGTGACGGAAATCAAGCGCGCAGTGCTTTTTGATGGCCGCCGAACGACACAAAGGAAAGCACCACTCATTTGGCAGCGATTTCTCTCAAACGGCATAGTGAAAACTGACGCCAGCACTGCGAGGAAACCTTTAGGGGGTACTGGGGATTCTCGCGATTGAACCAGAAAACAGGCTGTGAAAAGACGGCAATTTTCGTGTTAAGATTCCTGGACACAACCTGCATGGCAACCCGGAGATACCCGATTATCGAAGAAATCGAGCGAACAATCGCCTCTACGGAACCGGGGACAGGCTGCCGGGGATAATTTTGTTAAACAATTCGACTGCTTCAGGATCTTTCCGCTTTGGACTGGCGACATAATTTCCGATCACAGCGCCGCCGCGTGCGTAATGACCAATCGCGGCTCCTCCCGCGGCGACGACTCCCACAGATGCACCACCCAGGATTAATCCGCCCAGCGCGACGCCACCGAGTGCCAGACCACCCAACGCGACCCCGCCTATCGAAATTCCGCCGACGGAGATTCCACCAATCGCCACGAAACCGATCGCGTAATCACCCAGTGCGATGATCCCGCGAGCCACCCCTTTCAACTCGCCGCTGTCTGCATCTGGGCCGAACGCGATCGAAACCAGAGGCCATCCTGCTACGGTCCACCTGGATGTGTATCTGATGGATTTCAACTTCTTTGCGGCTGGCATCGCACTTCCATTCGAATTCAGAACTTGAACACGGCATATTTCAGGCCGGATCCGGCGGTGGCACTTCGTACTCACGCAATAACTGACAAACCTGAATCTTGTACCACGAGAAGTACTTTTCTCGCCCAAGTTTCTGTGCAGCGACATGCTCAGGGTGCATTCTCCATGCTGCAAGGTGCTCGGCCGTATCGAACTCCACGAGCGTCAGGAACTCACCATCAGAGGCTGCAAAGTCCTGATACAGCAAAAAACCGGGCATGGAAGCCGCCAACTCATACATCCGGGTTCCAAGCGCCGTCAATTCAGCCTCATACCCCGGATTCAGTCGAGTACGGAATGTGATCACAATCTTTTCTGCGGGCATAAGGTTCTCCTGAATTCCGGCACCAATTACGTCTTACGAACACTCTCTTCAGAGAACGTAGACTCGGCGGGGGAACATTCATGGTCAACGTATGAATTGCGATCCTTCAACAATCGTCACGAAAGTTCCCGCCGGGATATCTTTCCACGTCTGTATCGTTCCGCTGGGCCAGTGGATATGCAATTGATCAACCCTGGTTGCTCGACCCAGGCCAAACACCAGCCGTCGTTCATTTGAAGCGTGGTAGCCATCACCCGCAGTAAGTTGCTTCACAATTTTCTTTCCCGCCACGGTGATCTCGACCGTTGTTCCGATTGCATCGCGACTGCAGCGGGTTCCACACAATTGAAGTGAAACGAAGTGTCCTGTTGCCGAGGACTGATTTGTCAGCAACGCCGCAGGTTCCTTCAGGTGCGAGACCGCGACGTCTTCATTGCCATCGCGATTCCAGTCCAGTCGAGCCAGTCCACGACCCAGGTGCGATTCCTGAAAAAACGGCCCCAGTTGGGCCGCAGGAATCTCGTCAAAGCGTCCCTGTCCTGCATTTCGAAAGAACTGAGTCGGCATCTTGTACGGCTCGCCGATCGCTGTCAGATCATCAATGT
The DNA here is from genome assembly GCA_963977965.1 of uncultured Schlesneria sp. GTDB lineage: Bacteria > Planctomycetota > Planctomycetia > Planctomycetales > Planctomycetaceae > Schlesneria. The sequence continues at coordinate 41,556 of CAXBSB010000029.1, read as the reverse complement.
GCCCGTTGGTGACGATCAGATCTTCCCAGCCATCATGGTCGGCATCGAGAAACTGAGTTCCAAACCCCAGCATCGGAAAGCCGGGATCTCGCAATCGCGCGGAACGTGTCACATCGGCAAACTGACCGCGAGTGATCTGACGATAAAACGTGTTCGATTCCTGATAGAAGTTCGTCACGAACAGATCCACCAATCCATCCCCGTCGGCGTCACCGGCGGCAACGCCCATGCACGCCTGCGATTTTCCATCCGCATCGACGGCGACACCAGAAAGCATCGCCTGCTCTTCAAACCGCAACTTGTCGGGCGATGATGTGACGTTCACGAACAGAAAATTAGGAACTTCATCATTGGCAACAAACAGACTCAATCGACCTTCGCCTTGCAGGTCCATGGCGACAACACCTAGACCCAGCCCGTTGGGAACATCGACTCCAGATTCGGTTGTCACGTTGCGAAAACTGCCATCCCCCTGATTCAACCAGACGGTATCCGGGGCCGGATCAAAGGCACGAGGTGAACACGAACGAATCACCCCTTGCTTCTCGCAAATCTTCGTCAAAAGGTTTTCACCCGCAGCATAGTTCACGTCGAATAAATCCGGCAGGCCATCACCATTCAAGTCTGCGACAAGGCAACTGGTGGTCCACCAGGATTCGGCAATCCCCGCATCGACGGTGACATCGACGAACGTTCCATCTCCCTGATTCCGGTAAAGGCGGTTCTGTCCGAGATTGGCGACGTATAAATCGGGAAACCCGTCGTTATCAAAGTCGCCCGCGGCAACCCCCTGGCTGAAATCTCGATCGCCCAATCGCGAATGAACAGTGACATCGTCAAAGTGGTCAGAGAGATTTCGGTACATTCGATCCATGGCCATCCCTGCAAGACCAGGTTCGGATCCGCCTTGAGTCAAGTACAGATCCGGCCATCCATCGCGGTCGTAATCAATGACACCAACCCCGCCCCCTGTCGTCTCAAAGATCCGCGCACCAGGCGTTGAGTCATCAGCGGCGTTTTCATAGCTGAAATTGATTCCGAGCGAACTGGCATCGTTCTTGAAACGGATTTGAGAATGAGCGACGGGGCTACCATTCTGCCCTGAGGCCGTGACTGGAACTTCAGTGTTTGATGGACTGCGCGACGGGAGTGGGTACCGAGCAAGATCGATCCGTCGAGCAGGGTCGAAGGCTGGGGCAGTCTGAGGAAGGTCAGCATGCAACTGCGGCGATACTTCCTGCAGAATCTCAATCGCCCAGGTCAGTTCCGGGTGGATCGAAAGTGCGATGCTGGACCAGCTCGCGGCTTCCCAGAGGCGTCCGAGTTGCCTCGTCAGAATCGCGGCCCTGCGCATGGACTCCACATGATCGCGATGATGAAACAGATCATCCAGGATCGACGCCAGTCGTTGCAGAATATCGGATCGTTCCAGGAACACCGCTGCCAGCTCTGATTCGCCAAGCAGTGTGAGTGTTCGCCCCAACTGGTGACAGGCCGCCAGATGATCGGGATCTCGACGCAGTGCTTCCCAGAAACATCTCGCGGCCACCTCAGGCTGGCTGCGGGCTTGAGCGAATTGTCCGCGAAGCATCCAAACATCCGGATGGCGTTCCACATCGGCCGGCAGTTTGTCGGACCAGGTGACAAATGGACCTGAATCCGGTTCTTCAAGCAGCAACTGCCCCCAGCGAACGACGGCTTCCAGTTCGTTCGGGCGAACGGCAAGAACCTGCTTTAACAGTGGTTTCGCTTCATCGGGCCGGTTGAGAGACAGAGCCAATCGGGCCGCCCCCAATGAGGGGAGTGGATCGTCTGGATACTGGGACGCAGTCGCATCCAGCAACGCTCGATCTTCGATCTGTCGTTGCGAGTTTCCCAGCAGCAGAAGATGTTCAATGTTCGCAGCGCGGTTTTGAACGAGATACAGCAGGTGAGGTTGTGCCTGCCAGCGTCTGCCAGTGATGTTGAGCAGAAATGCCAATCGCAGATGCGCGAGTTTATGTGCCGGGTTCTTCACCAGAAGCTGACGCAGTTGTTCTTCAGATTCCGAGATCCGGCCAAGATGACATAGCATTTCAGCAACGCCAAAATCGGCAGAATCACTGGCTTCTGGCGAAAGCCGGGGGACTCGCTGATAGTAATCCAGTGCATCCGCAAACCGGTTCGTCTTCAATGCCGCTTCCGCCGCAACGATCAGAGCCCACGGCGATGGATTCGAACCGCTGGCTGCCTGACGTGCCAGCTCTTCGGCGCGACGAAAGTCGCCACGAGCAAGATTCAACCGAGCGACCTCAAGCAGCGAGTCGGATGTTGGTCCAGCGGAACGAAAAAGCAAAAACGCTGTCATCCCTAGAGCAATCACAGCGATGACCGCCAGGTACCACAGGGGGTGAATTCGCGAATTCCCCTGATTCGCCAGTTGCATATTCGCGCGACCTGCAAACGAATTAAAGAAGCCCGGCCATGGGACCGGGCTTCCGTGAAAGTGATCTTTAAGTATGAGCAGCGCCAGGCGGGGACTGCATTCTAGAAATCACCCGTGGTCTCACCACCAGCGACAGTTCCGATAGCACCCCAGACACCGAAGCTGGCTGGTGAACCAGCTCCGTAGTTCCCGCAGTCGATGTTGTTGTTCACAAATCGGACCGAACCGTCGGCCATCAGAACCTGAGCCCCGCCGGTGTGATAGCTGCTGGCCGTGTGAATTCCCCATGCGTTACTGGCGTTGTCGCCAATACTCACACAGGAAGGACTGTTGGGTGGCAGCACTGTGGTCACCGCGGACCAGTGTGCATGACCAAACGGCCACAACGAACCTTGTCCCCATGAACTGACACTCGTCCCCGTGGTGTACGACAGATTGGGACCTGCGAGCGCTCGGCAAAGGGTCGGATTGGTATCAAATCCAGCAACCCCGTAAGCGGCATTTCCGATGAGTGACCGGCTGTTCTGAACCCCCGCTCCCCGCTCAGCAATTGCGACGGTGTTACTGGACCCGTCGGTACAGTCACGCATCCCCTTGTAGCCCTTCTGGCTGAACTGGAACAACCCGTTGGTCGCTCCTGCATAGTTGTCATTAATCGTCGTCCCAACACAGAAATGGTAGTTCTTGGCTGCAACGTTGCTTTGCAGCGTTGTGGGAAGAGACGAAGGGCACAACAACACCGATAACTGAGTATTCCATGGTTTGAAGGTACCGTCCCAGCAGACGGGAACGGTGTTGTTCTGAGGGATCAGGTTGTAGGTCGGCGCCTGATCCATGTACGGCAGCAGTCTGACGAATCCACATTCGTCGCCACCGCGTCCGGCCCCGTCGTTGGGGCCACCGCGCAGGTCACAGAACTTGTTGAAAACATCATGATAGTTGTGCAGCGCCAACCCGATCTGTTTCAGGTTGTTCTTACACTGCGTTCTCCGTGCCGCCTCGCGTGCCTGTTGTACGGCAGGCAGTAACAGCGCAATCAGAACTGCGATGATCGCAATCACAACCAGAAGTTCGATCAGTGTAAAACCCCACCGACCATACCGACGGCTTCGTCCGAGAAATCTCATGACATCACCTCCGCTGAAAAAGAACAACAGAAAAGGACTCGCGTTATCGCGATCTGAGATGTGAATCGACGAAAGACAAGATCACATGCGAAACAATACAGTTCCGCCAGAATTCAGTCAAACAAATTCTGATGCGTTTTGCTCACGTGGTTGGCCGGCCATACTTTGTGACGACGAACGAGCGCCGTGCAAACTGGGGTATTTTGCCAAATCTCGAACATGGCGGATCTCTGGTTGATCGCGAAACGATCAAATGATTTCTGACATCGGTTTGTCAGTCAGGCTCAGTGATTGCAGAACACGAGCCAGAGTCAGAATGGCATCGCAAGCGGGATAATCCCCCCCAAACCAGACACGATTGTCAGCCGAGATCGCCAGATTTGAACTGTGCTGCATGATCGTTGCCGGAAGATCCACGGTCGGGGCCTGATCAACCTGGCAAGTCGTCGACGCAGTCTTCAGCCAACCCGTATCGGGACCGAGCGATTCGTCGAGCTCAATTCGGATTGCTCGATGCTCATGAAGCTCACACGTCACCAGCAACTGAGCTAATTCACGAATCGAAACAAGTTCCCCCTGATCAGTGAAGAAAGCACAACGTTCGCCGTCATCATCGATGATCACACCCAGATGTTGCTCTTGCGCAGTAACCGCTGCACTCACGCGTCGAACATCGGCATCCTGCGGATCGTTCAGATTCCGCTTTCGAGTCGGCAACGGTTCATGTGTCAGTCGGCACGGAAGTCTGGAAAAGAGAGAATCGAGAGTTCGAGGAAGCTGGCGCGTGGCAGTTCCGCAGACAATGTTCAGTGGTCGCAAGGCGTGGAAGAATTTCCACAGTCCCGCCTGATAGGGGACCACAGCATGAAATGGACGCTGGAATCCGGCCGTACGGGTCGGTCGTTCCACTTTGCCGTTCGCCCGCGATTCGAGTTGCTGCAAGACGTCGGGTTGCATCCACGGAATGGAAGTCCGGCCGGCCAGGCGAAATCCCGTCCAGGCAGGGTCACAACCAGCACCCGTGACAAACATTCCGCCGACTGCATCGAGATGATGGACAGCAAAGTGGAAGCAAGGACTGGTTGTCTGACCGAGATCGATGACGTGGCACCCCATCCGTCGCAGTCCCAGGGCGACTCCCATTACGATATCAGGGGACGAGGAACGTTCGTCGAACCCCATTACCACGACTGGACCTCGTCGCACTGACGAAGGCGGCAACGAGGCAATCGGTCCACCACCTTCTTTGACGATTGAGGTACCGTCCGTCGTCGATAAGGCCCCGTTGTCTTTCGCATTCGCTTTTCGCCCGACTCTTGGTTGCTCGTCCCACAGAATCGATGCAAAAGCGGCACTCCAGTTCGCCGCACGGAGGCGATCGAGTTCGTTGAGATAGAGCCCTCGAATCCCGTCTTGAGTAATCAGCGAACGTCCGGTCGAATGTTTACCAGAAGGCGATGGTCCAGCCGCCAACCCATGTCCGGAAATTGTGTTGTGGGAGCAGGTTCGACAGGCAGCAAATCCTGAGGCCTGTCGCGCCACATGGACGCTGAAGGTAACAGGGTGTGATTCCCCCGGACAATGAAACCACGTAGCAGCTTCGTTCAGAACTCGCATCAGGTTCACTGGACTGGTTGGCTCGGTCTGTGGCAAACCGGCTGTGCGAAGATGCGACAAAGAAGGGGAAGCAACAGCACACGTTTCCGCAGGGGTCGCGGAATCTGTACCGGCTCTGTGATCGCAGTCGGCTTGCTGAAGTTCCATCCGTGGAAACACCAATCCGTTGACCTGTCCCTCTATGCTCGTCAGAAGCTTGTATGATAACAGAGCAATACGGTCAATCGGCAGTTGCCTGATCGGGCGGTCCGCGTTACGGTGTCGGGCAATTCTCCGAAAGATCTTGATTCTGATTGTCGCCGTAAGAGCTATGCCATGCACGCCGTTGAGTTCATGAAGCAACCTCCGCAACTGATCCCCCCGGTGACGGTATTGACCGGTTCGCAACGGCATTTGAAGCAATCAGTTCTGGCAATTCTGAAGAAAACTGTCATTGACGATGACGATTCGTCTCTGACCGTGTTCAACAGCTCGAATACGGATCTGCAATCGCTGACGGATGAACTGCGTACCATTTCGATGTGGGGTGACAGGCGGCTGGTGATCCTGGAAGATGCCGACGATTTCGTCACGAAATACCGCAGCGGGTTGGAGAAGTACGTCGAAAAGCCAGCGAAGAAGTCGGTTCTGGTCCTGGACGTCAAAACCTGGACCAAGACCACTCGCCTGGCCAAGCAGGTTGCGGCCACCGGCCTGGATGTCGAATGCTCGGAACTCAAAGGAGTCCAACTGCAGAAGTGGTTGCAGGATACTGCCCGCGATTCCTACCAGCAGTCACTCGATCGCGACGCGGCAATTCTGCTCATCGAGTTGATCGGCGAACAGTTGGGGATGCTGGATCAGGAACTGTCGAAACTGGCGTCGTACGTCGGGGCTGGAGCCAAAATTGGTGTGGACGATGTCAGGAAGCTGGTCGGGGGATGGCGGACAGAAACGACCTGGGCCATGACCGACGCCGTCCGCGACGGAGACTTGGGATTCGCAGTCAGTGCTCTCGACCAGTTGCTGACAGCAGGCGAGCCGCCGCTGAAACTGCTCGGCGGGATTTCATACGTCTTCAAGAAGCTGGCTCAAGCCACCGATTTATCGCGAACGATGGCACTCGATCAGGCCATGCGGCAAGTCGGCGTCTTCCCTCAGGCGATCGGGCCGAGTACCGCCTACCTTCGCCGGATCGGCCGTCATCGAGCTGAACAGATCCTGCATCTGATCCGCGCCACCGATGGCGGGCTGAAAGGGAGCAATTCTCTCCCGGAACGAATGCAACTCGAAAAGCTTCTGGTAGAACTCGCTGGTAAACTTTCGTAGCTCAACTGTCTCGCAGCCGATCTCTAACTCGATGAACTTCACGAAGGCGTCACCATGTCTCGGTTTGTTCTGAGTCCCGCACAACTCGCTGCATTTCAGTCTGATGGATACATCGTTGTCCCGAATCTGCTGGACCACGAAGAGACCGACATGCTGCGAACGATCGCCAAGGCCGATCATGAACTCCAGCGGGATGCCGGAAGTCGTGCGGATGGCGAAGGGGGAGCAGTCAAGCTGGTTGTTCGCAATGATTTGCCCGACGACACGATTTACGGAGCGATTGTTCGTAGCCGACGCATTGTCGAAACCATGCAGTCACTGTTCGGTGACGAAGTCTATCACTATCACCACAAGATGATCCTGAAAGAGGCTCGAGTCGGCGGTGCCTGGGCATGGCATCAGGATTACGGATACTGGTACAACAACGGCTGCTTGTTCCCTGACATGGGAAGCTGCATGATCGCTGTTGACCGCGCAACCCGGGAAAATGGTTGCCTGCAGGTCGTCAAACGTTCACACCTGATGGGTCGCATCGATCACATGAAAGTGGGCGATCAAACAGGTGCCGACCCCGAACGTGTCGCAGCAACCTTGCAGCGACTGGAACTGGTCTATTGTGAACTGGAACCGGGCTCTGCCATTTTCTTTCATGGCAATGTTCTGCATCGGTCAGACCAGAACAAGAGTGACCATCCCCGCTGGGCATTCATCTGCTGCTACAACACCAGGCACAACGATCCTTACAAGGATTCCAAGCACCCCCGATATTCTCCTTTGGAAATCTGGGACGATTCACGCATTGCAGAAATCGGGATGAAACATGCCGATTGGCAGAATGATAAAACCAATGAGTGAATAGCCATTTCGATTCATCATGAAGATGATTCGCGGACGGAATGCTTTCCGCATGATTCTTCATCGTTCTGCCCCCCATCATCCTGCCCATCGCCTTTCCTTCGCTCCATTCTTGGCGGAATTCGCAAGAAAGCAGGTGGGCAGAACGATGAAGGGCAGAATGATAAATGCTATGAGGAATGAGTGAATACCCGTTTCGATTCATCATGCAGTCGATTCGCGGACGGAAAGCTTTCTGCATGGCTTTCCATCGTTCTGCTCCACAGTCAATCTCGATTGGCTTGCAAGAGGGTTTCAAACGTGATGTCACGGCGATTGAAGTTAACCCACTGGATGCAGGCTAATCGAGTGTGATCAAGCAACCGCTGCAGGTGGTCTCGCATCTTGCGTTGATCGTCTGTTTTCGCAGTGAAGGCCAACGCTGTGTCTTCGCAAATCAGGCACACATCTTCGACTCCAATCACCCGGTTCCCGTCAAAAACGGGAATCTTATGGAGTGCGGTGTCCGCACCACCAAGAAAATAGATCACGGCTTCACGATAGACGGAAATCTCAAGGAACGCTCCCCAGTCGGCGAGTATCTCGATAACAGTATCTTTCAGTCATCGGCTAGCTTCGTTGATTGGCTTCCAGTCGGCCTCGTGAACCGTGAATTGACGCCGTTCCGCGAGAGTCAATGTCGTTGAGACAAATTGATGTGTGACTCGCTCTGATCGCATGTTCAGCAGCAACCCGTGCTTCATGCCAGTCAGCATCAAGTAATGGATCGTCTGTGCATGATGCGAGTTACTTAATGATTCAACGGCTTTGGTTTCGACCATCAAGCCAAACGCGAAGAGCAGATCCATGAAATAGTGTTTCACGAATCCTGCGTGACTGAGCCTGATTTCGACCTCCTGTTCGGCGGGAAGAATTCCAATCTCGGAACAGCGGTGCCGGAGCGCTGTCGCGTAAACTGACTCGTTCAACAACCTCCCAAATTCATTCTGAATATCAAAACCGATCCCCAACACCTGATGGGCCAACGCGTGAAATTCGTCGCGACCAAATACGCGGATTTCAGATTCCACTTCAATTGGCATAACAGTCGTACTCCGCTGGCGGTGAAAGCAGGTGGGCAGAACGATGTGGGGCAGAATGATAGAAGCCATGAAAATGAGTGAATACACACGGCGATTCATCTGAAACCATACAGCACTGCCTACTGTATTGATGTTTCACATGCTGTTCACAGATCCACAATGATGCGCAATTGTCTTCATCGTTCTGCCCCCCATCATTCTGCCCATCGCAACTGCTAACGCTCATTCATGCTCGAACACGATTTCGCAGATCTTTCCGAGGTCGTCACCAAACGTCTTGGTCGTGACTCCGTCCCGGATATGGGCGTTATTGACGAAGATGGCGAAGGTCAGGTGACGCCCCTTGGCAGTCGTCATGTACCCTGCCAGCGCCTTGCTCGTCATGAAGGTCGCACCATTCATCACGTTCTCTGAATACAACGTTCCCGTCTTCGCCTGAACTTTGTCTCGCACAGGGCTGTCATGAGGAATGTTTTTCGCCAAGGTCCCATCGACACCCAGTCTGGGAAGTGCGTGCAGGTACACGGGAAAGTCCGGGCGTTTCGCCATGGCTTGCAGCAATTGTACAGTTGCGTGAGGTGTCACAAAGTCACCGCGAGCCCCGCCTGCTCCACCCCCGAACGAGATTGTGTCGACTTCAACACCGATTCGCTTCAGGAAGTCATGCTGACGTTTCAACCCTGCTGACAGGGTTCGTTCGGAGTGATGATGAGCAACCAGTAACGGCAATGTACTGGCCTGCAGATTGTGACTCACCTTCAAGATCAGCTTGGCAGATTCAGAAAATGGTGGCGAGACGTGAACGCCCACTTGAGGCATCGCCTTCACTTCAGCAGGCGTTGGCAGCGCATGCGATGTTCCGTTTCCGACCGTGGGAGCATCAACAGTCACTCCTGCACGATGTAACGCCTCAATAAACAACGTCCGTGCATGTGCAACCGCATCGTGAACTTCAAAGACTCGAACCAGCGGCTTGTGTCCCTGCGGAATCTGACCGGTGATCGATACCCGCCCATGCCCCAGATCACGAATCGTCGTGCTGAGTGGTTTACCGTGCTCAACGGTCATGACCTTGGACTCGATATGAATCCCGGCAGTCACGGGCCTGGAAGTCAGTTTGGCCGGTTGCCCTGCTTCCGCTGGCTCAATCAGTAGATCGATAACATTGTCATTGATGCAGATCGGCGAAACATGAGTGGGCCCGCTGCCGGACGATTCGGCTCGATCAAACATCCGATCATCAATCATGACATCACCGTGAACTCGTCGAATTCCGGTCGCCGCGACCTGTTTCGCGAGATCATTCAGGCCACCTAACGGATCAGGAGCCGTCAGCCCACCGTCGGCATTTCCGTTCGAATACGTATGGTCAGAATCAACAAATGCAATTTTGCCATCTGCGGTTGTGCGGCCACCAAAACTCAAATCGCCCGACGCGATCAGGATCAAATCGCCCGTCAGCACGTTTTCGTGAACTTCGCCGTGACGAACAACTGGCGTCCGAAACCGAAAATCAGCCCCCAACGTATCCAGCGCACAGGCAACAGAGTAAAGCTTTGTTGTTGATGCGGGAGCAAACAGCTTTTGCGGTGCGTGCTCATAGATCACATCGCCAGTCTTGCGGTCGACAAACAAGGCACCCCAGTGGGCATGCTTGAAGTGCGGCTGATGCACGACGTGATGAATCGCCTTTTCGAGTGATTCTTCCCCGCGAACCACAGGACAGAGACAAAGGCAGACTGTCAGTTGAAGGAGTGACACCAGCAGCCCATTCCGAAATGTCCGGGCGATGAAAGAATGTCCCGCAGGATGAGAGCAAGAAGCGAAGTGTCGAGACATCGTCACGTCCTTGAAGATAGGTTTTGGCCGAGAATGATTCGAAAAGTATAGTCAGGCGTGAATCATTCAGACATTGAACGCTGGCAAAACGCGAGTGAAGAACAGACCTTTAACCCATATTCCGTCGTGACACGGACGTGCGACGTGTACTAACTGGAATTGAGATCATCGTTGGGTGTACAACAAATGTGCACAAACTTCGTCCTCAGTGAATTTGGGAGCGACTGTCATGGCTTTGTACGCATCCGATGTTTCACGTCGTGATTTTCTGGCTCAGACGTTGCTGACGACGGCAGCGGGATGGAGTCTACTGGCACCTGATCAAGGCCATGCGGCAGAGGGTTCAGCCGGGGAACTGCGAATTGCCACATTCCGATTCGATGTCACTCCACCGAAGGGACATTCGTGCTGTGGAGGCTGGATCAAGCCGATCGAACTGGTCGATGATCCGCTTGAGGCTGTCGGAATAGTCGTGCTGGGTGCGGGCAAGCCCATTGTCCTGTGTGCGGTCGACTGGACAGGATTACTCAATGAAGCTCACGTCCAATGGCGGACGGCACTGGCACAGGGAGCCGGGACGACGCCTGATCGCGTTGCCGTTCATTGTGTCCATCAGCACAACGCTCCGATGGCGTGCCTTGAGGCGGAGCGAATTGTTGCAGCCGAAGGTGATCTGCCTCATATCGTCATGGTCGACTTCTTCAATCGATGCCTGGACACCGGCCGTGCGGCTGTTGAGCGGGCCGTGAAGCAGTCTCGCCCGGTGACGCATCTGGGGACCGGTCAGGGAAAGGTAGTCGGAGTCGCCTCGAACAGACGCGTCAGCCGTGATCACGATGGAAAGGTCCTCGCGATGCGAGGTAGTGCCTGCAAGGACGAACAGTTGATCGCACTCGACGAAGGCTTGATCGATCCGTTTCTCAAGACGGTCGCCTTCTTTGACGGGGATCAAAAAGTGGCGTCGCTCCATTACTATGCGACTCACCCGATGAGCTACTACGCTGATGGGCGCTGCAGCAGTGATTTTGTTGGTCTGGCGCGAAAGCAGCGTCAGCAGGAAGAACCGGGATGTCAGCACGTCTATTTCACCGGCTGCTCTGGAAATGTTGCTGCGGGGAAATACAACGATGGCTCGCCTGCGGCACGACAAACTCTGACGAAACGGATGTACGACGGACTTGTCGCCTCGGAATCGAAGCTCGACAAGGTCGATCTCAAATCAGCCACGATTGCCTGGAAAACGGCTGAGATTCTGCCTCCTCCTCGATCATCCCTGCATGCAGAAATGATCGCTCAGCAGATCGCTAACAAGACCAATGCGGTTGTGAATCGCAATCGTCCTTCGTACATGCTGTCGTGGTTACACCGGCTGGAAAAGCGGATTCCGATTGTGCTGAGTTCCCTGCATGTGGGAGGTGTCAAACTGCTGCATCTTCCTGCTGAAATGTTTATCGAATACCAGCTTCGAGCTCAGCGGTTGCAGCCGGACCGGTTCGTCTGTACCGCAGCCTACGGAGATGGTGGCCCCTGGTACATCCCCGTCAAAGAAGAATATCCCAATGGCGGATATGAAGTTTCGGTCGCGTTTTGCGAACCCGAAATTGATGATCTGATCACGGCAGGAATGACTCAGATTCTTTCCTGAAAAACTCCAACAGTGCCGAATGTGCATGGGCATTGGTAAGATCTGGCAACGGGCAACTTCTTAACATCGGCTGAAATGGGGATTTTCATGCTTCGCTCCTGGACCGTTCGATTCTGTGCAGTCTGCACTTTGGCTTGTGCTGTCCCGACAACTGCCATGGCCGCAGACGTGTTCGAACGCCATCAAGCCCGTCTGGTCAAAAGCCTGGTTGAGGACGGAGAAGCATCGAAGCAGCTTCAAATGCAGGAGGCTTCAAAACTGAAGCCCCTGGCGGCAACCATCAGTTCCCCCTGCATTGTTGTCCGGACCGACGAAGGAGGTTACGCCAAGTTGCTGGTGGCATGGGGCTTGAAGAAGGGAAAGTCGGCTGAGAAGCCAACGCCCGTATTGTTGGTTGAACGGTATGTCACCTATCGCGGCGATCGCCTCGACCTGACATCGGCGACAGGTAAAGACGTTATGTTGTTTCCTGGCTTTGGCTTCAATCTGGATATTGGACAAGTGGTTCCTGAGGGACAGGGAGAAGACATCGTTTTCACAGCCGATGGCGATCTGGTCCCCGCTGCGAATACAAAGCTTGTTCCACTGAATGGATCTCAACTTCCGCCCGCCGAGAAAACGACGCAAAAGGATCCGAATGCTCACGAGGGAGTCCTGGCCGAGGATTTCACTGGCACATGGAAGCTGAATGCTGATGGCCGTTGGCTCGGCGAAATGGAACTCAAAGTCACCGAAGGTGGTCGCGCCAGCGGCTCGTTCATTTCTGACGAATCCAAGAATTCGTACGAAGTCTCGGGGCAGACAGGTGGAACACCTCACAATCTGAAACTGGAAGTGTTCCTCGCCAACACTCAATTGTCCGTCGATGGCTACCTGTGGACGAAGGACAAGTCACAAATGGCAGGAACTGTCACAATGACCGGACGGAAATTCGGTTTCGTGGCGACTCGCGTGAAATCAGAATAGGTCTAACCGATCTGACCCCGCACTATTTCATCGTTTCGATTCGAGACCAGTTGGCGGGAATGTCCGCGACCACCGTGACGAGGTCTTTCGAAACAGGATGATGAAATGCCAGCGACGACGCATGCAGGCCGATGAATCCATCAATATGTGTGCGTGAGTCGTATTTTCGATCTCCAACGATCGGCCATCCCTGAGCTGCCAGTTGCACTCGAATCTGGTGACTGCGTCCGGTTTCCGGTTTGATTTCAACCAACGTGAATCGTCCGAATTTGCGGATCCGGCGAAATCCTAGCCGGCAATCCTGGCCATCGTCGTCGTCATCTTCGACCACAGAGACAACGTTGCGTTGACGATCTTTCGCTAGCCGGTCTGCGAGGACTCCGGACACTGGTGAGACGGTTCCTTCAACAGCGGCCAGATAGGTCTTTTCGACACTTCGCACCCGAAACTGTTCCGACAGTCGACTGGCCCCCTTACTCGTGCGGGCAAACAGGACCACGCCTGAAACAGGCCGATCAAGTCGATGGACAACTCCGACGAAGACGTTGCCGGGTTTGTTGTATTTTCGACGCAGGTATTCGCGGGCGGCATCGACCAGAGTCGGTTCGCCCGTGTGATCTCCCATCGTGAGCAGTCCGGCAGGCTTATCGACTGCCAGACAATGATTGTCCTCATACAGGACGTTTAACGAATCCGTCACCCGCAGTCCTCATTTCAAACACCTGAACCAGATATGGCGGAATCCAGAAGCGGAATGGCAGGGATTCGGCGTCTGTGACAGGATACACGATGAGTCACGCGAGCGAATACTCAACGGGATTTCCGAAGTGATCTAGGTCGAGATTTGTCGTGACATCTGTTCAAATATTCGAATCTGCCGATACGACTGGCGCTGAAGGTTTTCGGCGACACTGGTGATCCGCATGTCCCAGGCGATTTCCCATGATTCATGTTCGCAACCTTTTGCTGGTCCTTGGCGTTATCGCACTGTTTTCTGGTTCGAACGCAATCAGCGCCGAACAAGAACCGTCGAGGGCTCATGAAGAGTTATTTGAGAAGCAGATTCGTCCGGTTCTGGCTGCGCAATGCTGGAGTTGCCATGGCGAGAAGAAGGCTGAGTCGGGACTGCGGCTGGATTCTCGCGCCGCCATCCTGAAAGGGGGCGATCGCGGTGAACTCGTCAATTCAAAAGATCCCGCAGCCAGCCTGCTGATGCATGTGATCCGTCGCGATGGTGAATTGCAGATGCCACCCAATGGCCGTCTGACACCAGCCCAGATCGGCGCATTTTCCAAATGGATAGAATTCGGGCTCCCCTGGCCGAAGGAGGTAGCAGGGTCGGCGATGTCCGTTGCCTGGAAAACGCACTGGGCATTCGTGCCGATCCAGCGTCCCAAGGTTCCAGAGATCGTTGACGACACGATTTCACAGACGCCCGTTGACCGCTTCATCCTTGGCAAACTCAACGAGGAAGGGATCCCGGCATCGCTGACACGAGCGGATCGCCATACGTTAATTCGACGAGCCAGCTTCGATCTGATCGGACTGCCGCCCACCCCTGAAGAAATTGCGGAATTCGTCAGCGATTCTTCGCCCGACGCATTCGAACGGCTGGTCGATCGATTGCTGGCGTCACCCAAATTTGGCGAACGCTGGGGACGGTACTGGCTCGATATCGCTCGCTACGCCGACACGAAAGGGTATGTCTTTTTCGAAGAAAAGTCCTATCCCTGGGCCTACACCTACCGTGATTACGTCATACGCTCGCTGAACGAAGACAAGCCCTACGACCGGTTCCTGCTGGAACAGATTGCTGCAGATCAACTGGCAGACCGCGATGATGATTCGTCGCTGGCTGGACTTGGATTCCTTACGGTGGGTGGGCACTTCATGGGAAATGTGCATGACATCATCGACGATCGAATCGATGTCGTCACGCGAGGCCTGATGGGACTGACCGTCACGTGCGCCCGGTGCCATGATCACAAGTATGACCCGATACCAACGCGAGACTACTATTCCCTGTACGGGGTCTTTCGAAGTTCGACCGAACCGTTGGTACTGCCCTTGTTCAAGACCCCGGCCGATCATCCGGAATATCGTCGGTTCACGGCTGAACTTTCAGTCCGACAGCAGAACCTGGATGACTTTGTGGCTCAGAAGCACGCAGCCCTGGTAGAAGGGGCTCGAACCCGCGTCGGCGAATATCTGATGGCAGCAAAGTCGGCAGGTGATAAGCCAGCGACCGATGACTTTATGCTGATTGCCGACCCCGGTGACTTGAACCCGGCCATGATCGTCCGCTGGCAATCCTATCTGGAAAAACTGGAAGGACGTGGAACCGAATCGCCCACAACCAAGGGGACTACTCATCCGGTCTGGGGGACATGGTTTCAGTTCGCAGCGATCCCTCCCGAGCGATTTCCGGAAGCGTCGGCTGAACTTTGCCAGCGATTGTTATCGGCGGATGGTGGTCCTGCCCCGGTGACCGGATCGCTGAATACGCTGGTCGTAAAAGCGATCTGCAGTCCGGCACCGCCGCAGAATCTGACAGAAGTCGCCAATCGTTACAGTGTGTTGATGAAGTCGATTCATGTGCGGTGGCAGGCGATCTTGCGAGAGGCCGTCATCCTGAAGCGTCCCACTCCAACACAATTTGACAACGCGGACGAAGAAGAACTTCGCCTGGAACTGTATGGTGAATCCGCTCCTGCCAACGTGCCACTCGTCTTCGGCTGGGGATTCCTGTCGTTGCTCCCAGACCGAGCATCGCAGGGACAATACCAAAAGGTGTTGAAGGAGGTCGAGCAATGGTTAATCAATGCTCCTGCAGCACCGCCCCGGGCGATGGTGTTGCTTGACGGTCCTGCGTATGACCCGCGAGTGTTCGTGCGTGGCAATCCGAATCGACTGGGGGATGCCGTACCGCGCCAGTTCCTGTCGGCTCTTGCCAAGGACGGCAAACCATTCTCGATCGGCAGTGGACGGTTGGAACTAGCGCGTGCGGTCGTCGATCCTGCCAATCCGTTAACTCCGCGAGTGGCCGTCAATCGACTCTGGCAACAGCACTTTGGTGCTGGTCTGGTTCGTACACCGGGTGACTTTGGAATTCGGAGCGAACCTCCGTCGCACCCCGAACTTCTGGATTGGCTCGCTGACGACCTGATTCGAGGCAGATCTGGTGCCAACTGGACGTTGAAGCAACTGCATCGTCGGCTGATGTCGAGTGCGGTTTATCAGCAGTCCAGTCAGCAGACGTCGAATGCCGATCCCGAAAACCGCTGGTTGGGACGTGCCAACCGAATCCGACTCGACTTCGAAGCGACTCGCGATTCGTTGCTTTCTGTGGCAGGGCATATCGATGATCGAATCGGTGGTCCATCGAAATCGATACTGGATGGCGGCTTTCATCCCCAGCGAACGCTTTATGCCTATCTGGACCGTCAGGACCCGCCAGGCCTGCTGAGCGTGTTTGACGTCCCCAGTCCGGCTGCGACGAGTACGAATCGCGATACGACAACGGTCTCGCCGCAGGCTCTGTACATGATGAACGGTCCGCTGGTCGCAACGGCCGCCGACTGGTTACTGAGACGTCCAGATCTGGCGACGGTTGCTGATTTCGACAAGCGAATCGAGCGGATTTTCCAGATCCTGTTCGCCAGGTCTCCCACAGCCATGGAACTACAATTCGCCAGAGAATTCCTGGGCCAGCAGCCATCACCGGCCCATTGGCAGCAGTTCACTCAGGCACTGCTGTTGACCAATGAATTCGTCTTCATTGACTGATTTTAGCTAAAATCGAATCGGGATACGTCGCTTTCTGACTGTCTCGCGGTCGACTGCCAACCGGTGGTTTTGGCGTCCTGCTGAGATGACTCGCGTACCGGCGCAGACGGGAAACCATCGCTTGCCGGTCGGGCTGACATCACACCGACCGAGCAAACCGGAAAACGCATCGACTGACATATTTCACCTTCCGGAGCAAAATCGTATTTGCCAAACCACATTGCAGCATTACTATCGTGGATATCATCGGCCTTGACGGAATATCCACGATCAATCTCGAATAATGATTAGTTAGTTAGGCGCATGACCACGCTCACCCACAAAGTTCAGTTCTTCAGCGCAAAGTGCCAGGCTTGTGGTCATCGGTTCTCCATGCCGCTGTTGAGCGATTTCAGCTATGGCGAGTTCATCTTCCACGGCGAGAGGCAGCGCGTGTTCGGATTTCTTTCCGCGCATGATGAGCCAGCGTGGGAGGACATCGAGGCACGACTGCGGCGAGCAGCACTTCTTAGCGATTCTCCTTCGTGTTCAGAGATAGACCGTTTTCACAGAGTCATCGCCGCTGCTGCCGATTCTATCGCTGGCCAGCGACTTGTCCCTATGCCGGTTTGTCCTTCGTGTGGTGCGCGGGCTTACGGCGATTCCGATCCGCAGGGCATTCACGAGATTCCGGGCGTTACATTTCAGCAGTATCAGTCGCTCTCGGACTCCGAGCGGTTACGGAGAGTCGAGCAGTTGTGGAGGGAGAGCACATGACCGATGCGCCTAACCTCTATATGGCCTCCTCAGTCAAGATCGCGCACGTTGATTGTGGCGAGGAATTTTGAAAACGTTTCCTCACATACACCTTTTGACGGAGTTCTGCGTCTGTTCAGGCTGCGTTTAGCGTCGGTTGTGATTCTGCACACAGTGTCAATTCGTCCGGTCAGGACCGGTACGACGCACCAAACATCTATCGAGGGTTCGGCCGAAGTGATCTGGCGATCAAGGCGGCTGTCCGAAAAGACTGGCGAGTTTTTGAGACTCGCCTCGCTCAGGTGTTTCAACCATCAGTCGCAAGCTCATTGGCACCGCTTCTGATTCAGACCCTCCTGGAAGCTCATCCGTACCCCACCGTCCGGCGATTCAAAGGTGATTGGCTCACGACTCGCATCGTGTCCAGTTAGTCTGCACTCGGGGTGAGGGCGTCGCTGGGTGGCACCGATTGCCGCTTCGGCTATCGGGGTGACGAAGTCACAGGAAGTTGTCTAAGTCGAAAATGAGATTAACTTCTCGTCGCGTTGCGACCCAGGTAGGCCGAGGACGGCCAACCTGGGCCACCCAGCCGCCAACGCAAAGCGAAGACAAACGCAAAACTAGCTCTGAGCACGAATACCGTTGCGATTCTCGTCAAAACGGCAGACCGACTTGCCAATCTCCTCGAATCGCAACTTGATTCCGATACTGGCAAACTAAAGATGTACCGCCGCGAACATGCTGACTTTCGAAATGCTGTATACCGGCAGGGCTTATGTGAATCCCTTTGGAAACGAATAGACGACATCATCGCGCCGACGTAGATTTCGCATAACCAATAACTCTCGCAAGATCGCTTGCTTGCCGCGGCGGCTCTTATCGCGGCCTCACGAAGTTGTCGCGTTTCCGTGTCGCGTCGAAACAATGGGTCAGTCGCTGCAGTTTGATGCCCGCGGGGCGCCACACTGAAACGGAATGCGATCAGAACTCAGCGTTCTTGGGCGTCCGTGGAAACGGAATGCAATCACGAATGTTGGTCATACCGGTCAACAGTTGAACTGTTCGTTCGAGCCCCAGACCGAAGCCGCTGTGCGGGACGGTTCCGTATTGTCGAAGTTCCAGGTACCACCAGTAGTCTTCGGGATTCAGGCCACATTCCTTCATGCGATCGATCAGCACCGCATGTCGCTCTTCACGCTGGCTGCCGCCGATGATTTCGCCAATCCGCGGGACCAGCACATCCATCGCCCGGACCGTTTTGCCATCTTCGTTGCAGCGCATGTAGAACGATTTGATCTCACGCGGATAGTCGGTCAGGATCACAGGTTGTTTGAAATGTTGCTCGGTCAGATAGCGTTCGTGTTCCGACTGCATATCCTTACCCCATGAAATCGGGTACTCGAACGAATGCCCTGACTTCTCGAGGATCGAGATTGCTTCGGTATAGGTCAGCCGGATGAAATCATGATCGACGATATTCTGCAGTGATGCCAGCAGCGTTGGTTCAATCCGTTCGTTGAAGAAGGCCAGATCGTCAGAGCAGGATGCCATCACATCTTTGACGATGCTGCGAACGAATGCCTCAGCGAGGTTCATGTTGTCTTCGAGTTCGTAGAAGGGCATTTCCGGCTCGATCATCCAGAACTCGGCCAGATGACGTGTGGTGTTGGAGTTTTCAGCTCGGAAGGTTGGTCCGAACGTGTAAACATCTCCAACAGCCGTGGCGTAGATTTCTCCTTCGAGTTGCCCGCTGACTGTCAGGCCTGCTTTCTTTCCAAAGAAGTCGTGGTTGTAATCGATGGGACCTTTTATCTGCTGCAGTTTGGCCAGATCGAGAGTGGTGACCTGAAAGATCTGTCCGGCCCCTTCGCAATCGCTGGTGGTGATGATCGGGGTCTGGACGTACAGGAATCCGCGCTCCTGGAAGAACCGATGAACGGCGGCACACAGTGCATTGCGGACTCGAGCAATCGCACCGAAGGTGTTGGTACGAGGGCGCAGGTGAGCCTTCTCACGAAGGAACTCGAAGCTGTGCCCTTTTTTCTGCAAGGGGTAGGTCTGCGGATCGGCCGTCCCAAGGACTTTCAGGGTTCGCGCGTGGACTTCCACTCGCTGCCCCTTACCGAGAGACTCTTTGACTTCGCCAACGACCGCGACACTGGCGCCGGTATGAATCTGTTTGATCAGGGTCGCGTAGTCGGGGACGCTGGCATCGACAACGATTTGAACATTGGCGAGTGAACTGCCATCGTTGACTTCGAGGAAGGCGAAGTCCTGCTTGGATTCACGTTTCGTCCGGACCCAGCCGCGGACGTCAACTTCGGTGCCCGGTTGTACGTGCTTGAGAATCTGTACGACCTTGGTACGCATCATAATGAATTCGATCCGTCGAAGAGAGGTTTGGGATGCCCCAACAGGATGGCGTCACCGAAGCAGTTCGGCAAGGACTTCCTTCAAAGGCATTCGCATCAGGTCTTCGAACGGAGCTTACGTGCACTGCATGAGTGCCGCTTGCATCTTCGATGACCGAGGAGATGCCCGGCGGTACTATATCGGCAGGCGAATGCTTCGATCCATTGAAGATGCCAATAAAAAAACGGCCCTCGGACGAATCCGAGGGCCGCTGTTCACTGTAGTACGCCAACCTTTGTCAGGCTGGTTTTATCAACGTCGGTCAGACGTGATCAGTCCAGGAGACCGAGCAGGTTCGACATCCGGCTGGTGCGGGAAACCTTACCTTCTGGTGGTACTGGAGCAGGAGCGGCGTTGTCGGCTGGAGCCATTGCTGGGGCACCGGCTGGAGCACAGCCGTTTCCGCAAGCGGTGGCACAACCCTTGTCGCAGCAACCCTTGACGACGTCATAACCACAAGCTCGCAGAGCCTGTTCAGCCTGACGAACCACACCGCGATCGCAGTCACCCAAGGCACAGGTCAGGGCGGCGACGACTTCGGGGCAGCAGCAGCAGTTCTTGCGAACCTGATCACCGATTTCATCGGCCGCTTCACGGCGGACGCGTTCATCGGCATCGTTCAGGGCATACACGAAGGCCGTCATGATTTCCGGATTGCAGATGCAATCATAACGATTGCCGAGCTTACGGATGGCGGCACGTCGCTGACGGGCATAGCAAGCCGTCTGCGAAGTGTAGATCAACTTAGCAATTTCGCAGGGATCTGCATTGCAGCACTTGGTTTCGACTGGAGCAGCACAACTTGGAGCACAAGCGGTAGCTGGAGCACAGGTCGATGCACACGAGGTCTTGCAGGTCTTACCGAACAAGCCGTGGAGTCCCTTGAAGCAGTTCAGCTTAGGAAGACTGCACTTGTTCGTTGGGCAGCAGCTGGTCGCAGGAGCGGCACAAGCTGGAGCACAAGCGGCGGCAGGAGCAGCACAAGCTGGTGCACAGGCGGCAGCAGGAGCTGCACATCCTGGAGCACAGGCTGGACCACAAGCTGGGCCGCACTTCGCAGCGGGAGCAGCACAACCTGGAGCACAGGCTGGACCACAGTTCGCTGCTGGAGCAGCACAAGCTGGTGCACAGTGAGCAGCGGGAGCTGCACAACCTGGAGCACAAGCTGGACCACAGTTAGCGGCTGGTGCACAGTTGGCAGCAGGAGCTGCACAAGCTGGTGCACAAGCGGCAGCAGCTGGAGCGCAGTTGGCAGCAGGAGCGGCACAAGCAGGAGCGCAACCCTTGTTGCCATTGGCAACTGGAGCACAGCAGCTTGGGCCGGCACCACAGCTATCGCAGCACGGTGGCTTGATATCTGAGCACTTGCGCTGATAGGTGTGGACCGTCGGGCAACATGGCTTGACGATCACGGGTTTGCAACATGCTGGCTGAGCTGTCGTGGCGCAGCTGGCCTTCGAGGCGCCACAGCACCCCTTCGAACCATGCAGCCATCCAGCTTCAGCCAGGCTGGCCATGCTCATCGCAGCGAGCATAGCACCAGTCATCTTGATCCATCGCATAGAAGAACGTCTCCTTCCCTTGGGAATCTCGAACCAGGTCGTCCATTACCACGAAACGTAGGTGTCGGTCAGTCGTGGAATTCCAGGCTGCTGATCCGCGCCGCCTGCGACGCGCGTCGCAATTCAAACGGCTGGGCCATCACCTCGTTCCGGTCGCTACGACCATTGAACGTACGTCGTCCACAAAACTTCGCAGGCGATGCCACCTCGGCACCGCACCTCGCGACGCACTCACCTGACTAAGGGTGCTTCGCAGCGGTTTGTTTTGGCGGGACTGACACATTTGATCGGCCTTGCAACCCGCAACCCTTGAATATCTCAAATCGTTATTTCGCAATGCTGTTACGTCAATTTTGGTCCGTTTGAACCGCTCGTAACGCCTGGTTAAAATACGGGTGAGTTTGACGGCAACTCACCGCAAAAATCGGCCTCAAAAATGTCAATCCAGGCAAGATGCATGTGAAACAAGAAGAGGCAATCGTTGATTTTGATCATGCCGATCATGCCCGTGGTAACGACCTGAAACCACCAGAAAATTTGCTCGCATAATCTCAAAAATGACGCTCGCTGCAGCCGTCACCAGGATCGGATCCCTGTAAACTCGACCGATCCGGAAAAGTCGAACAGCATCTCGTCGGATGCTCATCGTCGATTGCGATTTGACGGCCTGCGCAAAGAACCCGCATCTCACGGGATCTGACTCTTCAAAGACGTGGGATACCACGACTTATCAGGTGCGCCTTCACGACGCAGGGAAATCGCTCCCCGCAATCGCTCGGATAATTGCACTGTTATCCAGGTCGCCGAAACCCATTTCCACAGCACGTTCCAGCAGAACGCGATGAGTTTCCGTCAATGGCAGGTTTCCATTCGCTTCATGAGCCGACTGCAGAATCAAGCGGACATCTTTCAAATGTTGCGATAACCTGGCCTGAGGCGAGAAGTCACCGCTGAGCATCTTCTCACCTTTTGTATCCATGATTCGTGAATAGGCCATGCTTTCACGTAATAGAAACAGTGCCTGGTTCAGATCCAGGCCGAGTTGATGGGCGAAACTGATCCCTTCAGCAAGTGCCGCGCGGTTCAGCCCCAGCACCAGATTCGTAACCAGTTTCATCCGGGCTCCGCTCCCTGCCGGCCCCGTATGAAAAGACTTCGAAGTCAACGTGGATAATATACCTCGACACTGCTCGTATGTGGTCGTATTTCCGCCGACCAGAAAGACGGCTGTCCCTTCGCGTAATTGCTGACTGCTTCCCGAGATTGTTGCATCCAGATACTCAACATCGCGTTCGGCCAATTTTGCCGCTTGAGAAACCGCCGCCGCGGGGTCGCCTGTCGATGTGTCAACAATGATCTGGCCCGCACGGATCGATGCGGCGGCATTCTCAAGCACCAGCGAAACCGTTTCATGTGAGGGAAGACTCAGCAAGACACAGTCGCAACGAGAAAAGACCTGTTCAATACTCGTTGCGCAACGTCCTCCGATCTGCAGCAGTGCCGCACGGCGATCAGCAGAAACGTCCCACCCCAGGACCGGCATTCCCGCCGCCAGCAATCGCTCGGCCAGAGCTGTTCCCATCAGACCGATTCCAATCAATCCGTAGACTGTCGCGGAACCATCATCGGGGGGATCGCAGTTCATGAATCATCGGACTCTAGAGGGGCGCGGAAATCAGCAGCTTCTGCCATGGAACACCAACCCGGGCCAATACGCAAGCTGACCGGAACTTTGTAGAATCGCTTCCGCAAGAACGTGGTCTGCCCTGCAAGGGGCGTGAGTTCCGGAGTCAACGGCATGATTCGACTGGCTGTCTGCGGGATCGACGAAAGTCGGGTTGACGAAATCGCCCGTCGAATACGCGGAGCAACAATTTCACACGTCGATCATGCCGTTGAAGCGAACTGTGATGCAGTGGCCTGTTTCGGTGCGGCCGCTCCAGAGATTTCATTCATCAAGAGTACAGTCCAGGCTGGTCGGCACATGCTCATCGCAACAGATGTCATGCCGCCGCTTGCAGAACTGAAATCGATCTTCGATCAAGGTCATTCACGCAACGTACAGATCCGTTTCGAAAACCCCGATCATGGACTACCCTCACGCCGCCTGATTTTTGACGAACTACGTGGTTCAAAACTGGGGAGATTTGGCCTGATCCGAAGTCACCGCTGGAGTTCAGCACCAGGACTACGATCTGCCGACACATTTCATTTACCCGCACCCCTGTTCCGTGATCTGGAACTGATACTGTGGCTGACCGAACAGGCCCCGTCTGTGGTTTACTCCATCGAGCGACCGGCGCAATCGGATGACGCTCGCGGCACCATTCACGTACACCTTGGATTTGCCGACGGTGGAATGGTGCTGATGGACTACGCTGACTGCCTGCTTCCAGGGGACGGCTACCAGTCGCTCTCAACGATCTGTGCAAACGGCGCGATGTATGCCGATGACCACCAGAATCGGCAACTGGCCTATCGAGGTGGAACTGCCCAGGCAACTCCGACAGACGAAGGTCTGGCACCGCTTGTCACTCTGATTCAACAGTTCGTCACAGACCTGGCAACTCGTTCCCCGATCGAAAGCGGTCTGGCTCGCTGGGAACAAACCGTTGCACTGGCAGCGACGATCCGGCAATCGTTGAACAGAGGTTCGTCCGTCGTCATTGATTCTCAGATCCACTCTCCAGATCTGGCTCTTCAAGGATTCGTTGGATGAACCCGGTCTTTCGATGTGCAGCACTGAGTGTCGCCAAGCATGACTACGTGGCTCGTGGGGTGATCACGCATCCAAGGTTTGAACTCGTCGTCGTCGCGGACGATACCGATGTGCCGGAATGGATGCACGAACGCAATCAGCAGTTTGCCGACTCACAAGAGATTCCCTACGTGCGAGATGTTGAAAAAGCCCTGCGCGATTTCAACGTTCAGGTGGCAATCGTCAGTTCCGAGGCGGAACGGCATTGTGACCTTAGCATCCGAGCGGCTCTGGCAGGAAAACACGTCATCCAGGATAAGCCGATGTCGACCCGGATGTCCGAATGCGATCGGCTGGTCGCTGCCGTTGAACGGGCCGGCGTCCGATTTCTGATGTGGAATCGGAACGGGTTACCATCGATTCAGCAGGTCCAGCGACAGATCGCCGCAGGAACGATCGGGCAACCGCTCTCGATTCACGTGGACTTCTATTTTGCCAAGGATGCGGGTCCGCCCAAGGGCTCTCGTCCGCCGGGCTATCCGCCCATCGACTGGTACAGCCATCAGATCGCATCACACATCGATGGTTCCGATGGAGGACTCGGGCGAGACCCGATGGGGGAACTGGCCGTCGAAGGGATTTACCCGCTGGGCTACATCCAGATGCTGACGAAGTCCCCCGTGCGAAAAGTCTTCGCTCGCAGTACTGCTCACTTTCATCAGGTTCACGCGGACAATAACGTCGAAGATCTGGCGAGTGTCACGTTGACGATGGAAGATGGCCTGATCGCAACGATGACCATCGGCCGCATCGGACTGGCCAGTCATCCCAGCGGAGGAGACATCAAGCTGCACATCCTCGGAACCGCAGGAGCCCTGGTGATCAATGAGGCCCGGCCGGATGTTGGCATCTACTATCGCAACCAGCCTGCCAAAGAGGCCCGGCAGCGGCGAGTGGCCAGTGAGAACGACTTTCTGCTCGCTGACAACTTTGCCCACGCGATTGATACTGGCGGACCCACGTTGATGGATGCCCCGGCCAGCCGAGCGATCTACGCGACATTCGCCGCCGCCCTGGAATCAGCCAGAACTGGCGACGTTGTCGCAGTTGACTGAACGACGCTGCAATTCAGTTCCCCAATTTCCCTTTTTCATCAGGAAGCCAACGTGAACGGACGCGAGATCATTCAAGCATTGCATGAAGGGCGACGCGTGTATTCTTCGGCAATGGTTTCAACGTCGCCGCTATGGCCAAACCTGGTGAAGCAGGCGGGACTCGATTTTGTCTTCGTCGACACCGAACATACTCCGATCGACCGACAGACGTTGTCGTGGATCTGCCAGACCTATCAGGCCCTGGGAGTTCCCCCGGTCGTCCGGATTCCGAGCAATGATCCGTTTGAAGCCTGCAAAGCGATGGATGCGGGAGCGGGTGGAATCATCGGGCCTTATCTGGAAACGGCAGATCAGGTCCGGGGTCTCGTCGGTGCCGTGAAACTGCGCCCGTTGAAGGGACGTCGACTTCAGGAAGCGTTACGTCATCGTGAATCGCTGGAACCGGAATTGCGAGATTACCTGGAGCAACGGAACGGCGACAAAATCCTGATCGTCAACATTGAAAGCATCCCTGCGATCGAAAACCTGCATGAGATCTGTTCGGTCCCCGGCCTGGATGCTGTATTGATCGGTCCTCACGATCTGTCCTGCAGCCTGGGGATCCCCGAGCAATACGATCACCCCCGCTTTGAGGAAGCGGTCCAGACAATCTTCCGCATCGCCCGAGAACACGGTATCGGTGCCGGCTGTCATTTCTGGCTCAGCCTGGAACGCGAAATCGCCTGGTCTCGAGCGGGCGGAAACCTGATCATGCACAGTTCCGACCTCGCCACCTTCAGCCGCACGCTCAAGCACGACATTGATCATCTCAGGGACGCGTTGAAGTAGTTCGTATTCATGTGGCAGTACGGGTGGCATGGTGGAATGCGGTTTGTGTGGCACGCCCTGAGGTCTTCCGAAGGGCGTGCCACACAACCGCAAGGCCTGGATGTTTGCATTTCGCGTCCTTGTTCGTTGACGACCCGTGCCCTGGTATGGGTGCCACGGTTTTGGAGTCCGCGACAAGGCCGTGTCTTTGCATGCTCATGATGTTGCCATCACTGGCATTTGAAGGCCTGGATTCGCAGGCCGCCGCTGCACGAATTCATGGCTTTTTGCCAGATCCTCACGGCCTTGTCGCGGATTCCGTCGCGGACTCCAAATCCTCCAAATCCGTGGCACCCATTGAGTAAGGCCAATTGAGCCTTCAGGGCTGGAAGTCATACGGCGCGCCACATAACCGCACACAATTGGTTTGGACTATCGGAACATCCGGGGCAGCGGCTATTCTAAAGGCCCCGGAAGCTGGTTCTCGTTGCTGTCGTTCCCCCTGCGAGACACCACTGCCGATGATTGATCCCTCCCAGGGCTGTGACCATGCCGTTGAGTCTGGATGTCTCTGTTTCGCGTCGTCGTGCATTGACGACCAGTGCGCTCGCAACCAGTGCCTCGCTCTGCGGAATGTCACTTCCCGGCTATCTGCAGGTCCGACAGGCTGCGGCAGATCAGACTGCGGTGACGGGAGGAAAGGCCAAATCGTGCATCATTGTCTACCTGTGGGGTGGCATCAGTCACCTGGAGTCGTTCGACCTGAAACCGAATGCTCCCAGCGAGATTCGTGGTGAATTCAAACCGATTTCGACAATTGTCCCTGGTATCGAAATCGGAGAACACCTGCCGCTGCTGTCTCAACATACTGACAAGCTGACGATCATCCGCTCGATCCACCATGATGATCCCGCTCATGGTCGCGGCATGTACTGGAACCTGACAGGACACAAGCCGCCGCGCGCGGGGAATATTCCGCCGATGCGAGATGACTGGCCGTCCCTTCCTGCCATGGTTTCCAGATTTCGAACGGCTCCCCGTGGTGTCCCCGCTGCTGTCCGTTTGCCGTACCCACTTGTCGATAACGGTACCCTTCAAGCTGGTGAATACGGCGGTTGGCTCGGAGTTCAGTCGGACCCCATCGTCATGCGAACTCCCAGCGGCGATCCGTTCGACGGGGTGTCACGGTCACTCGGGTCCGAAGTCCTGAATCTGAACGATGTCGATCTGCCCCGACTGACGTCGCGACGCAGCCTGCTGGCGACGCTGGATCATCCCTCGCGGCGAACATCTGAACATGGTGGTTATCAGCATTTCCAAGAACTGGCCGAGGACATCCTGTCGGGTGCAAGCGTCAAGGAAGCCTACAACCTTGAGCGTGAAGATCCCAAGGTGCGCGAATCGTACGGCAAGCATATTGGCGGACACAGTTTGCTGCTGGCTCGACGACTGACAGAAGCAGGCGTTCCAATCGTTCAGGTCTGCTGTGCGGCGGGAGACCTGAACGGTGCAGCTGGCGACATGTGGGACACTCACGGAGACAACTTCAATCGCCTGAAGAACCGTCTGCTGCCGGTCTTCGATCGCGGTACGTCTGCGTTGCTGCAAGACCTGCAGGATCGAGGAACCCTGGATCAAACGCTGGTCGTCGTGCTGACGGACTTCGGGCGAACGCCGCAGATCAACGGCGCGGCAGGCCGCGATCACTATCCTTACGTCTATTCCATTGCGATGGCGGGCGGTGGAATCCGTGGAGGCGAAGTGTATGGCAGCAGTGACGATAAGGGAGCCTTCCCCAAGTCGTTGCCGTGCACACCACCGGACGTCCACGCAACCATTTTTCACGCGATTGGGATTTCACCCCGAGCTGAATTGCGCGATATGCTCAATCGCCCGCTTCCCATCTGCGATGGTGACGTGCTGCCGCTAATCGGCTGACGATCGGATTGTGCTGTTACTTCAAGCCCAGCGTCTTGACCGCTTCGCCATCGACTTCTTCCAGGTAGGCCAGCAACCGGTCACGCTGATTGGTCAAATGACGAACTCGCAGCAGAGAACGAACCCGCGTGGTCAGCTCGATGCGGTGAACGGGTTTGGTCAGGAAATCGTCTGCACCCGCCTGGACCGCTCGTTCGATATCGCCCAGTTCATTGAGTGCGGTGACCATCAGGATCGGGATATCACGAGTTGCAGCATCGGCTCGCAATCGTTTGCAGACTTCGTATCCGCTGACTTTGGGCATCATGATATCCAGCAGGATCAGGTCCGGCCGGAATTCGGCAACCTTGTTCAAGGTTTCCTGTCCATCATGAGCCATCTGAATTTCAAACGGCTCGTCCGCCAGATAGGCGTCGAGCAATTCGCAGTTCTGCAGGTTGTCGTCTGCAATCAGGATACGGGAAGGGGCAGTCATTGACGGAGATCCGTTTGTCTCAATTAAAATTCAATCAGGTCAGGCGCTCTGGAATATCTTACCGTCTGCGCCCAAAACCGGGAACAGTGGAGGATTGATTCATAAAGTTGCCAGGTCTCAGACAACTTTTTGAGAGAAAACTGGTACAACTTCCGCGCCGTTCTCCTGACGTGGTTTCAACTTCGGTGCATGCCCTGCCGACATTGTCTGCCAAAGTGGCCTTCATCGCTCTGCGTGAAGATAGCCGATCGCATCAGAGTCTAACTTGTCTTGTCGTCGTCATCCGAAAATTGTGAAGACCGCCTTCACGACAGGATTTACGGAATATCGGCAGTACTACTAATGACCAAACTGGAAACGGCTGACTTCACGTGGAGCGAAGAAAGCCACGTTTGCCGATCCGTTTTTCGCGTAACCTCGACAGAACTCAAAACGCCGTCAGATATCCGTCTGGTTTGATCCAAGTCGCGCCGACGCCAGTATAGGGCGACCAGAGACGGCAAGCGAGTTTTTACCCTCTTGCAGCGCACCTGCCGTCGAAATTCGTTTCGCGCAAACTATTCCACGGACTCTTCTCGCAACAATTCCTTTCCTGTGCTGACACTGAATCGCAAAATTGCGTCACTGTCAGAAACGACCAGCGTTTTCAGATCGGGAGCGAACGTTGGATTTCGATATTCATCGTTCAATTCGACTTTGATCGGTACTCTGATCGTAAGCCCATCGTGAAGCGAAAAGATTTCGATCCCATGTTTTGGACCGTAAACGGCCAGGCGTTGACCATCGGAGCTGAATTTCATTTCAACAACATCCACCGCCGTGGTCAGGCGGTGTTTCTCTTGAAGCATCCCTTGCTCGTCAAATTCAAATACGAATAGAAAGATCTCGCTGGCGCAGGCAAAGCGTCTGTTTGAAGAATCGATCGCAACGGGAATTCTACGGTTGATCACAGTGGGCGGAAAAGAAAGCTTCGCATGATACAGCACCGCACCGTTGCGGGCATCAATCCATTGCACACCACCGGTGCTGTAATCCCGATGAAAAACGGCAAGAGTGCCCAAGTCTTCACTGGATGCGTATCCCCTTGCAGCCCACAACCGGAACCGTGCCAGTACTGTTCCCGTTTCAAGATCCCAAAGTGCCAATTCGCTGATGTGGTCGCCATCGACGACAACCACGTTTTCAACCCAGGCTCGTGTCCCACGTTCCGGCAGGCTTGGGATTGCAAAGAGATCCGGGAAAGCAAGTCCTGGTTGGTTCGTTCGTTGTACCTCAAGTTGAATCTCGCCCGAATCGCTAATCAGCACCATCCGCTGATGGTCCTTGGCAGAAACAAATGCCGCGCGAATCTGTCCGTCGTTCGAGCACGCAAAGGAACTCCAGAAATTGCCGGGAGGTAAGGCGATCCGGTGTAACTCCCGACCCGCATGCAGATCCAGCGCGACAGCGTGGGACGAGGTCCAGCCATAACACTTCGAGCCGTGATCATAAAATGAAATCTCGCGTCGTGGGTAGCCGATGGAAAATCGACTGTCTGCGAGATTTTTCTTGATGTTGACGGAATTCCAATAGGCCTGATTCTGCAACGCCTGGGTTCGTGAATCATTCTTCCACTTTTCGATGTCTCGCTTTCCCAGCAGAAGTTGAATTCCTGTCACGACAATAACAGTGACCGCGTACGGTCGAAGTCCAGGAATCGGTTTCCAAACGGACCAGGAGCGCTCTGCAACCGAATCCCGCGGAATTCTTAACGAGTGCCACGCAATGGCTAACAGAGTTGCGGCTGGAAACACCGTCAACCAGGCAGTGCCCCATAGTCTCATGCGGAGTAATGGTTGGCCAGAGACCAGCGTCGATCGCAGCAATAAGATTCCCCCCTCCAGTGCAATCGCACCGAAAATCAAACCAAACCAAGCCAGTCGGGAGGAACGTGGCATGAATCGCGTGAGAATAGTAATCGTGATGAGCCAAAATGTAGCCATCACAGGTACGACGATAATCTCGATTGGAGGCCCTGACGCAAATTGTGCAAGAATCAAGGTGGGCTCCAAGTCAAAGAATTCTCGTTGTAATTGATCGTGATCGCGTGCTGATCCGATCAATTACGGGTGACGAATTCATCCAGATTCAGAATCACGTTCGCGATAGCGGTCAGTGCCGCCAAGTCTTTTGCATCCATACCGTCTGGTAGAGGCCCCAGAGGGGCTGTGGCAAACTTCACGGCTTCTTCCGCGTTGGCCGAGTAGTACGCATGGCGCTGCTCGTAGAGCTTTTTCAGGACGGCGACTTCCTGTGGCTTTGCCGGGCGGATCAGAGCCCATTCCAAACCCGTGGCGATTCGTGCCTCCAGGCCTGTCCCCCCCTCTTTCACCATCCGGCGGGCCAGTCCCTGAGCAGCCTCGACGAAAGCCGGATCGTTTAATGTGACCAGTGCCTGCAAGGGAGTGTTGGTGTTGATCCGCCGAACCGTGCAAAGTTCCCGGCTGGGAGCATCAAATGTTGTCATCGCGGGATAGGGTGTGGTCCGTTTGATAAACGTGTACAGCCCGCGACGATATCGGTCTTCACCCTTACTCGTTTCCCATTTCGTTGTGTTATACGTCGACTGCCAGATCCCGTCGGGCTGCAGGGGCATCACCGATGGACCATACATTTTCCTGCTCAGCAGCCCCCCTGCCGCCAGTGAATTATCTCGTATCATTTCGGCATCAAGGCGGAAGCGTGGTCCGCGGGCCAGCAGTTTGTTGAAACGATCTCGCTGCAGCATTTCCTCGGTGGCTCGCGACGACTGTCGATATGTTGAGGACATGACAATCGACTTGCAGAGTCGCTTGAACGACCAGGGCCGCGACGAGAGATCGTCTGGCGTTCCCATGAAATCGACCGCCAGCCAGTCCAGCAGTTCTGGATGCGTTGGCGTTTGTCCCTGAGATCCAAAGTCTTCCTGCGATTCCACCAGCCCCAATCCAAAGAACTGTGACCAGACGCGATTGACGGCAACGCGAGCGGTCAATGGGTTGCTGCGATCAGTCAGCCAGGCAGCGACACCCAGTCGATTCTTCGGAGCATCTGCCGAAAGCGGATGAAAATTCGCAGGAACAGCGGGCTCGACCACATCACCCGGCTGCAGGAAATTGCCCCGTGAATGAATCTTCGTCACTCGCCGTTTCCCCTCGGGCAGTTCCCGCAAAATCGGTGTCTGCGGGACCGGCAGATTCAACTCGGGTTGCAGCTTCGCAATCTGATCACGGACCTGTTGAGTCGCAGGGGCGAACCCTGCCACATGTTTTAGCAATTGGGTTTGCTGCTCTACGGTTCTTTCTGTCGGCTGCAGCTTGACGATCGCACGAATGCCGTCAGGGATAGCAGCATCGAATATCGGTGCATCGTCACCCGTCACCGACAAGCGGAATCGTCCCAGGCTGAATCCGGGATAACTGAATTCAAATTGGTGATCGAGAGTCACCACCAGTTCCATATCCGCCTCAATCGTCGCGGCTTCAGCAGGTGTAAACAGTGCCCTGTGTGGTTGAGTCAGTTGGGGCGATACCGCCCAGCCTCGCTTGTTGTAATCCGGATTCTTGATCGCCTGTTCGACGAAGTATTCGTTCTGCGAGAAATCGGCCTTGGCACCCGTCAGCGGAATGTCTTTCACTGGCCCGCCTGCAGAACTTCGCAATCCGACCTTGATACCGCTCAGAACAAAATTTCCATCGTTGACCGAACGGCCGACGCCTCCCTTGGGATGGGACTTATCAGGCAAGGCTTCTAGCTTCAGTCCGCTCAGCCGACCGGCAGCGATCGGCATGACGACGGTATATGTCTCTTTTGCCGGGGACTTTGCTTCGACCAGAATCGATCCATCATCCTGACGTTTCATCGTCGAACCACTCGCCGCAGTCACCTCTTTCGGGACGGGCACAACCCAGCCAGTCGTCGAACCGACTTTGGCAGCCCATTCGTTAGCGAACGCTGTCAGTTCCGGTGTGGCGGTGTCTCGCACAGCTTCCAGACGGGCGATCTCTTCGCGAGTTCTGGCCAGCTTTTCTGATTGTTCGCGGGTCGGCGTGGCCAGTTTCGGACGCTCGTCAAAGTCATCGGCGTCTTCTGTCTGGTTAAAGAATGCGTAGAAGTGATAGTACTCCCGCTGAGTGATCGGATCATATTTGTGACTGTGGCACTTTGCACAGCCGAATGTCAGTCCCATCCAGACCTGCATCGTGGTATCGACGCGATCCTTGACGGCTGCCACGCGAAACTCTTCGTTATCTGTCCCCCCTTCGTCGTTCACCATGGTGTTGCGATGAAAGGCCGTGGCAAGTTGCTGTTCCAGTGATGCATTGGGAAGCAGGTCACCAGCCAGTTGTTCGCGGGTAAACTGGTCATACGGCATATCATTGTTGAATGCCTCAATGACCCAGTCACGGTAACGCCAGACAGTTCGTGCCAGATCCTTTTCATAACCCTTGGTGTCGGCGTACCGAGCGAGGTCCAGCCAGATGCGTGCCCAACGTTCGCCGTACGCAGGTGACTTCAACAGTTCGTCAACCAGATTTTCATAGGCCTTGGGAGAAGAATCAGCGAGGTACTTTGCCAGGACCGCAGGTTCCGGCGGCAACCCGGTCAGGTCGATCGCGACGCGACGGGCCAGGGTATGTTTATCAGCCTCGGGCGATGGGCTCAGTCCTTCCTGCTCCATTCGGGCAAGAACGAACCGATCCAGATCGGACGCGGGCCAGCTTGCATTCTTTACTGCAGGAATCGCTGATTTCACCGGCTTTTCGAACGACCAGTGAGTTCCCCAGGGAGCCCCCTCGGCGACCCACCGCTTCAGGATGGCAATCTGTTCCGGCGTCAGCGACTTCCCGGAATCCTTGGGAGGCATCTGGTCATCGACGTTCGTGGACGTAATGCGTCGAACCAGCTCGCTCTTTTCCAAATCTTTCGGAACGACAGCCTGCTTTCCCTCGTGAACAGTCAGTGCTCCTTCACGCGTATCCAGTCGCAAATCGGCTTCGCGGTGTTTGTCATCCGGCCCATGACAGGCAAAACAATTGCGAGCCAGGATGGGTCGGACATCACGTACAAAGTTGACCGGGCTATCGGCAGCGGAAGCGAAGCCAGCCAGTGCCGTGATGACAAACGGGAACGACGCGATTCGAGGAAGCATAAGAACCAATCCAATTCAAAACGGACTCGCTGGCAGTCTGGAATTCGGCGTGAAGCGAAAATCTAATGCTGGCATTTCGGACAGTAGAACGTTGAACGCTGGGCTTGCACAAGTCGCACGATAGTACCACGGCGGCAGGTGGGACAGGGCTGATCCTCGCGCATGTACACTCGATGTTCATTCTGGTACTGGCCACTCTGGCTGAGAGCATTACGGTAGGTACCGTCTCCCAGCGTCGAACCTTCGGTTTCGATGGCTCGTTCCAGCACCTGCCTTGATGCTTCGGCGATTCGATTGACCTGTGACACTGTCAGTTTCTGGCAGCTTTTGCTGGGGTTGATTCCCGCGACATGCAGGATTTCGCTGGCGTACAGATTGCCGATTCCTGCGACGAGTCGTTGATCGAGCAAAGCCACTTTGACCTCGCGACTGGTATTGCCGAGCCGTTCCCGCCATTGATCGATCGTCAGTACCAGAGCATCGGGGCCAAGCTGGTCGGGGCCATAGACCTGTTCCAATTCGCCGGGTCGATAAAGGCGAACGGTTCCCAGGCCGCGACGATCCCAGAACCAGATCGAATTGAACTCGAGCTTTCCATCGAATTGCCATTCGATCCGCAGGTGTTCCTGATCGGGCGCATTCGCCAGAAGCATCAAACCCGTCATACGTGGTTCAATCACAACATTCGACAAATTCGACAAATTCAGCACAACCCGTTTTCCGAGTCGGCTGACGGAACTGACGGTTTGACCGACCGTCTCCTTGACCATCGACTTGAACGGAGGAGTGATCGTGATCGGTCGACAATGGGTCGGGCACGAAATGACGTTACGAATCGTGCGATTTTCGACGAAAGGTCGAATCCCGCGTACCATCGTTTCGACCTCAGGTAACTCAGGCACCAGACTGCTCCCGATCGAAGGGCAGGTTATCCACCTGACCAGAAATGACGCTCATTGAGAACTTCTGCGTGTCACGCAAAGTTTTCCGTTAGGGCTCGCCTTGCATGCGGTTCCATGCAGGCTTCAGAACAGTATTCTAGCGGCAGTCCCGGATAATTGGATGGTCGAGCGCCAGACTGTTGCCGAACGGCGGATTTCGCGGAATCTTCTTGACACCTGCAAGCCAACGGACGATTCTATTTCGACGAACAACCGTGATCTGCGCGGTTGTCACTTCGCGTTATGTCTCCGCACCGAGGAGCCTGTCCATGCTTCGCCCCAGCTTCACCATTTCCACAATGTTCGCGCAGCGTTGCCGAGCCGCGTTCACCCGAATGATCGCGGGCCTCAGTATTGTCGTGGCAATGTCGGGGCTGGTTGAAGCGGCAAACCCGACCGCCGACGCTTCAGGCCGCGTGGCAGCCCACCTTGCGGCTGGAGAATTCGGCCCTGCGATCGATATCGCTCGACGCGTTGCCGATCCCGCTCAACAGGCTGCTTTGATTCAGAATATCGCAACCGCTCAACAGGCTGCTGGTGAGCCCGTGACAGCGGTTGTTCCACGAGTCTCCCGAACTCAGCGTGGTGCAGCCAATGGGACCCAGCCCGGCCGTACTGGCTACGGTGGTGGCGGTGTCCAGGCTGACTTCATGACGCTGATGAACATGATTCAGCAGAACACCGACGGTAAATGGATGGTGATCGATCAGGAGGGTGGAGCCATGACCGAATACCCTTATGGGGTTCGCGTCGCACCCACCGGACTGCTGCATCGTCTGTCGACCGAAGAACAGAGCGGCACTCTGGCGGCCTTGGGGGCTCAGTCTCGCAAGGCTGACCTGAATGCCGATGTTGCGCGTCGCTCTGATTTGCGTCTGGTCTCGCTGACACGGCTCGAAAAGGCAGTGGCTCAACGAATCGCCGAAGGCCAGCCCGTTCCTGAAACGATGGCACAACTGGCTGGTCTGTCGCAGATCAAGTACATCATGGTCTTCCCCGAAACTCACGAAATCGTGATCGGTGGTCCTGCCGAAGCTTGGAACTACAACCCTCAAGGGCAACCGATCAGTGCAACCTCGGGTCGCCCGACTCTGCAACTCGACGACCTGGTCACTGTCTTGCGAACCTTCGCCCGTGGCGATGCCGATTTTGGTTGCTCCATCAATACCCGAGATGCAGGTGTTCGAGCCCTGACCGACTTCGTCCAGAAGTCGAATGCTCGCGGACCACTGAGCCCCTCGTCAGTGAAGAACTGGGTCAATCAGTTGCAGCAGAAGCTGGGACGCCAGGACATCGAAATCTGGGGCATCCCTACCGACAGCCGTGTCGCTCGCGTCATCGTCGAAGCGGACTACCGCATGAAGTTGATCGGGATCGACAAGCTGGAAGCTGGCAAAGAAATTCCCAGCTACTTCGATCTGCTCGCTGCCAATCAGCCCAAGAATGTCCAGTCGATGGACGCTCTGCGATGGTGGTTGACGATGAAGTACGATGCGGTCTCGCACAGCACCGACAAGACCGTCTTCGAAATCCATGGTTCGTCAGTTCTGTGCCAGTCGGAAAACCAGTTCCTGACCGCCGAAGGAAAGCATGTTCCGACGGGTCAGTCAGAACCAACCAATCGGGCATTCGCTCAGAACTTTACCGCGAACTATGACAAGCTGGCGATGCGTGATCCGGTGTTTGCAGACATGCAGAACATCTTCGACCTCGCTCTGGTTTCGGCAATCATCCAGAACGAAAAGCTGAATGCGAAGTCGGGCTGGGATCTGGGAGTCTTCACTCCTCGCGGCGAATACGCCACAGCTCACTATGCCGTTCCGAAAGAGATCGATTCGGTCGTCAATCACCGAGTTTACAATGGTCGCGACATTGTCGTTCAAGTTGCTGGCGGTGTTCGCGGTGATGTGATGTCAGTCGCGAAAGATCCCAAGCTGAATCACGAATCTCCACGCTTGGGCAGTCTGGCCAAGACCGCAAAAGCTCCTGAACTTCCCGTCGGTCGCTGGTGGTGGGATGCCGCTAAAGAATAGTTGACCGCGTTCAACTAACTGACAATCAGAACTCCCGAAGCCTCCATGAGACTTCGGGAGTTTTTCATTGGATCGACATGAAACCGCTCCCGCGAGTTCGCAAACATCTTCACTGAGAAACGTCAGTCACTCAGGACGATTTTTTGCAGCAGAATTATCAAGCCGACAGCGACGAGGCAGCCCAATCCGAACAGGAATTCGCGATCATACCAGCGAAATCGACTCCAGCCCTTGTATGAATACCGCGACGCAAGAATCGCCGCTCCACAGGCGATCTTCAGTCCCCAGAGCCAGGCAGGAATTCGGCCTTCGGTCTGGGACTCCAGAAAGTCAGTCACTCCGAAAACCGCAAACGCGGCCGCGCCTGAAAAGACAGCCCGGCGTTGAATCGCAGTCGCGCATGGAACCCTCACCAGGATGATGGCTGCAACCACGAACCACAGAATGCCTTCAATCAGGTTGAAGAGAGCGTACATCAATCACCCGGTGCGTAAGAGACAGGATTGTGACTGACTCAGTCTGGCAGGTTCGCTCGCGGCAAACAAATGCAGAAACCTGGAAATGGGCGTAGGGTGGGACAAGTCGCACTTCGCCGCGCGAGCCCCCTGCCCCTCCCTGCAGTTTGCGCAGCATGAGCGAGCGTCCGGTTAAACCTTTCAATCTTTGCTTTTTCGCAAGCGCGAAATTTGGTGGGTGGTTTGTCACGATGATCGCCGCTTGCGAATGTCCGATCAGTGTTCAGCAGCGACTCAATTGGTACGATGTGTGGGAAATTTCCGTTCGACCAGGAAGCACCTCATGAAGTTCACTCTGCGTTCCAGTTGGTTTACCCTGCTGATCCTTGTGATCACATCACTCGCGGCGGCTCAACAGCCAAAGGGACCCATTCCGCATGCTCAGGACAAGCCGCCGAACGATCCACGTGATCCAGTAACGGCAGCCCGGATGATGACGGTTCCCGAAGGGTTCACCGTCGAAGTCGTCGCCTCGGAACCCGATATCGTCAACCCGGTCGCCATGGCCATCGACGAACGCGGCCGCTTCTGGATTACCGAGTCCTTCGAATATCCGCGACGTGCTCCCGGTCCGGGAAAAGACGTCGTCAAAATCCTCGAAGACACTGACGGCGACGGCAAGTGCGACAAGTTCACCCAGTTCATGGACGGCTTGAATATCCCCAGCGGAATCGCCGTCGGACATGGCGGTGTCTGGGTCGCGAATGCGCCCGATCTGCTGTTTGTGCAGGATACGGATGGCGACGGCAAGGCTGACAAACAGGAAGTTGTCGTCACCGGATTCGGCCGCACAGATACTCACGAACTGCCGAATTCACTCACATGGGGACCCGATGGCTGGCTGTATGGCCTCAATGGCGTCTTCAACTTCTCACACGTGAAATACCCC
Source organism: uncultured Schlesneria sp. (assembly GCA_963977965.1). Lineage (GTDB taxonomy): Bacteria > Planctomycetota > Planctomycetia > Planctomycetales > Planctomycetaceae > Schlesneria. The sequence continues at coordinate 3,616 of CAXBSB010000029.1, read as the reverse complement.
GAATCCAATCCCAACTACAAGAAGGATCATCCCGGCTGGCCCATCACCTGTGCCTTGTTCCGTATCCATCCGCGGACTCGGGAATTCCAGGTCTTTTGCGAAGGAACCAGCAATCCCTGGGGAGTCGCCTTCAATACAGACGGCGAAGCCTTCATCAGTGCCTGCGTCATCGATCACCTGTGGCACCTGACCGAAACGGGCTACTACCATCGACAGGGGGGCCCCTATCCACCGTTCACCTGGAAGATCGAAAGCATCGTCAAGCATAAGCACCAGAAAGCGGCCTATTGCGGTATCCACTATTTCGACAGTGATGCGTATCCCGAACAGTATCGCGGCAAGCTTTACATGGGAAACATTCACGGCGGATGCATCAACGTCGACAGGATTGAACGGGATGGAGCCACCTACAAGGGATCCGGCGAAGACGACTTCCTGACCGCGAACGATGCCTGGTTCATGCCCGTGGTTCAAAAAACCGGGCCTGATGGATCGTTGTATATCCTCGATTGGTACGACCGGTACCACTGCTATCAGGACGCCAACCGGGACCCCGCAGGCATCGATCGTCTGAAAGGTCGTCTGTATCGAGTCCGCTACAAGGAAACTCCCCGAACGCCTGGCAACTTTGATCTGTCGAAAGAGACAGACGAAAAGCTGATCGCCCGGCTGGCCGCGAAAAATGATTTCCTTCGTTGGACGGCGACTCGGCTGCTTCAGGAACGAAGCACCGACTCGACTCGCGATGCCCTGCTGGCTGTGATTGCCGCTACCAAAAGCGATCGAACTCACCGATTGCAGGCAACGTTTGCCTTTGCAGGAATGAATGATTCGACCCCGAATCGACTTCACACCGAAAAGCTCTGCAGCACGCTACGACAATCAGACGATGTTGCGTTGCGAGCCTGGGGACTGCGACTGGCGGCCAATGAGCCTGTTCTGCAGAAGCTGGCTGCGACGAAGATTGAACAGGCCCCGAACTGGAACGAACTTCCGCGCGATCTGCCTGATCCGCAAAAGCTGCAGGCGGTCATTGCACTCGCCAAGCTTCCCTCAAAATCGCCGAATGTGATCGAAGGGCTGTTGTGGTACCTCTCCCATGCTGGTCAGGACGTGCTGATCCCGCGAATCGTCTGGCAGAACCTGCATCCTCGATTGGAAGATCAGGTCGACGATTTCCTGACGGCGTTGCAGAAGAGTAACGCCCTGAAATCGCAACCCGTCGCCGATCTGATGCCCCGGATTATCGATCGCATTCTAGGCCGTCAGAAGTTCGACGCGCAGCCGATTGCGACCCTGTTCGGAATGCTGTTGAACAACCACGATGCGGTCGGACGGCAGGTCCTGGATGTCATCTCGGCCAAGGTTCAGACGGGTGAATTGAAGGGAGACAAGCTCAATCAGCTCAAGGTCACCATGACGCCTCATCTGGCGAAGATTTTCGAAGGATCTGCCGATTCGGCGCTTTATCTGAACGCCGCGTTTCTGGCGACCGCATTCGGAGACAAGGCGGGATTGGCGGCCGCTCGCAAGGCGATCGAAACTCCTTCTGTCGGTGATGATCAACGTCTGGCGGCCCTGGGGGCTCTGGTCTCCGCCGGACAGACTGACGTCGTGGCGAGTGTCACGCGCATCTTCGAACAGACTCCGGCCGCGTCGATCGATTTTCGAGGCAAACTGCTGACAGCCCTCGCCCGACTCGATCACCCCGACGTCGCCAGGCTGGCTCTGACGTTCTATCCGAAGATGGAACCCGATCTGCAACCTCGCGCGATTGAACTGTTGACTCAGCGAGCCGCCTGGGCCAAGTCTCTGCTGCAGGCGGTCGCCGACAAGAAGATTCCAGCCACCGCCATCAATCTCAATCAGGCCCGACGTCTGAAGGAACTGAAAGATCAGGAACTGACCACTCTGCTGACAACTCACTGGGGCCAGGTCCGCGAAGGCCGCGACCCGAATCGCGAACAGTACATTGCCAACATGAAAACGCTGCTGCGCAAGACTCCCGTCAACGAAGTCGCTGGCGAAAAGGCGTTCAAAAAGGTCTGTGCACAATGTCACAAGCTGTATGGTGAAGGGGCTGAAGTTGGTCCCGATATCACTCGCAATGGCCGCAATGACTTCACGCAGTTGCTGTCCAACGTCTTCGATCCCAGCCTGGTCATTGGTGCCGGCTATCGCTCGTACACTCTGGTCACTACGGGGGGGCGAGTTCTGAACGGTCTGCTGGTGGAAGACAGTCCCCAACGAGTCGTTCTGAAGGTTCAGGGCGGCAAGCAGGAAGTGATTCCACGCAGCGATATCGAGGAGCTAGCCGTCAGCGAGATTTCGCTGATGCCGGAACAGTTGGAAAAGCAGTTGAGTCAGCAGGAGATCATCGATCTGTTCGCCTTCCTGACACTCGACAAGCATCCGAGTGACCCCACCGCAAAACGCTTGCCGGGTGTTTCACAAGTCGCTCCGAGAGAATCCGTGAATCCTGCCGAATTCCCGTCATTGGTGGCCGAGATCCTGCCGGGTTTCACTACGAGTGAATCAGGTGAACGGGGGGTCGCCCTGCTGGCTGAACACTTTGGCCGCGACAACGTCTTAAGAACGCATCCCGTTTCGAAAGACAAGCCGTGTGTCCTCTCGATCAAATTGACCCCACCAGCGGATAAGAAAACAAAACTGATCCTGGACCTGTCTCACGACCCCAAAGGAGACTGGCGACTGGTCGTCCGAGGCAACGGCCAGCGGATGGCAGACGAAATGATCTCGAAAGAGACGTGTGCCAATGGCTGGCGAACGATCACAGTCGACCTGACCAAGTTTGCCGGCCAGGAACTGAAGCTCGATCTTGTGAACCAGGCCAACGACTGGTCCTGGGAATTCGCCTACTGGGGCGCTGCCCGGATCATCAGTGAATGACGGTGAGTCAAACGGTGGCAGAGGTAATTCCACAATAACATCGAACGGAGTCGCACGTTCTTTGCCGTGGATGGCCCCCCCATCATCGGGATACACGTGTAAGTTTGTAGCGGAATTTGGTAGCACAATTTGGTAGCGGAACTCGTCAGAGTTCCGTCTTAACCGTTTCGAGAGTTCGGCCGTTCACAAGGGTGCCAAGACATTGGGCTCGTATGTCGAGGTGATTCCTATCGGGGGTGCCACGACATTGAAGTCTTCGCCAAGGTCGAGCAGACCATTGACGGTCAAGAATGCGAACGCTGCGACAGGCTCAATGGGGCCAGGCTTCTATGGCGTGGATGACGTGCGTGCTTTTGTGGATGGCAGTATTGTTGCTCCCTGCCAGCTTCAATGGGACAACGCTTCTTTAGCGTGGATGACCCAAGAACAAAGCACCAAGAACCAAGAACTTCCTGTTGCTTCAATGGGGCCACGCTTCTGTCTTGTGCCTTCGGCCGTTCAGGCGTTCAGGTCACCGAGCCGGTCGTTCGTCCCTGAGCCGTAATGTCCGGTTTGAATTGCCGGGCCGTTGGCCCTCAAGACGCATAGAGCGGATGTGAACCCGGTGAACCCAGTCCGAAGGGACTGGGCTGGACGAATTGCTGGACCTTTGGTCCGGAAAGCGGTGGTGACGCTCCCGCCGAACCATCTTCGGGATGAGCCTTCG
>CAXBSB010000028.1:0-47053 GCA_963977965.1 uncultured Schlesneria sp. | reverse complement strand
GGGGGACGGACTGCCACGAAGCCAGGGGTTCAAAATGGCTCGTAGAGGGAAGCCATCCACTCACGAATACCCGACCATCGCACCACACTATCGCCGGGTCTGTGCCTATTCTGATGCTCAGATGCTGTATCCGGAACGATGCGTCATTGCGTTGCTGCGTGAGGCCGAACAGATCGCACGCGAGCAGCAGGTTTCGTTTCATGTCCAGCCGCATGCGGCCGTACGCTGGCAGTCGGATTCGATTGCGATCTCACAGGGTGAAGGGACACCAGCCCAGATCATTCGACCCGATCTGGTGGTCAATTGCAGTGGTGCGTGGGGCGACCTGACGCTGAATGCGATCGATGCGGCGACGATTCCATTGTTTGCGGGAACAAAGGGAAGTCACCTTGTTACGCGGAATCCTGTCTTGAAAAAGGCCCTGGGACGGTTTGGCATCTACGCCGAAACGGGAGACCGCCGACTGGCCTTCGTTCTGCCATTCGGAGATGCCGTCCTGGTCGGAACCACTGATGAAGAGTGGATCGGTGACCCTGCAACTGCAGTCGCCAGCGACGAGGAATTGTCGTACTTGCTCACAGTCGTCGAGGGCGTCTTTGGCCTGAAATTGACTCGAGACGATATTGAATCGCATTACAGTGGTGTTCGACCGCTGCCACGTACCAATGACACCAGCAATGCAGCGATCTCGCGCGATCATTCTCTGACGGAACATCGTCTGCACGGCGTCCCCATGATCACACTCGTTGGCGGAAAGCTGACAACGTTTCGATCGGTGGCACAACAGATTGCCGATCGAATCATTCGCAATCTCCGCAGGACTCGAAGTCAATCGACCGATCATCGAGTCATCATCGGGGGTGAAAACTTCCCTGTTGATGACGAATCGAGAAACACGCTCTGGCTGCAATGGACGAAAGAGTACAAAACGTCCGTTGAAGAGATCGCGGATCTGTGGCCATTGTACGGGATGCAGATCCCGCAAATCCTTCGGCAGGTGTCTGAATTACCATGCATCCCGGTCGCAGGGACGAATCTGTCACAGCGCGTTGTTCGCTGGGTGATCGAGAATGAATGGATCGGAACGACGAACCCGCTTGACGATCTGGTGGAACGACGATTGATGCTGATTTTTGCACCGAACCTGTCGCTGGCCACGCTGAAGGATCTCGCCGAAGTACTCGTGCTCTGTCAACGGCTGACACCCGATGCTGTTGGCACGACGATTGAAGCGACGCGAGAGAGATTGCGACGCCATTACGGACGCAATCTCGTTTGACGAATGCATCAGATTCGTCAACGCATCAGACAGACTGTGCCCGGCCGAAGCGAGGTTCCTGGGCAGGGCACAGAGATTCAATCCAGAATCTGCTGACGCTTGTCCGCTCGTTTACGGACGCGCGACCCGTGCTAGAACGAGATTGCAGACAGCTTGTTGACGGTCCTGCTGTAGTAGTCATAACGGACTTCGGCCCAGTCTCCGAGAACGACATCGTCCAGAGTACAACCAACGTTGTTCAGCGAGATCTTGGAACTCGATGTCACCAGCAACGTTCCTGTTCCGTAGTACGATGCCCCCACGGTAATCACGCCGGTGCTGTGGTCGATCGCTGTGATGTATCCCGTCACTCGGATTTCGAGGGTCTTGACGCTTCCGCCACCGCCGCTTCCACCCGCCGCGTCTGCCACCGCTGGAACCGAAACAACTGCCATCGCCAATGCCAACAGTACAGACCCGATTCGCTTGAACATGAAAAACTCCCCATCGATTCCAGAACGCTGCGGAAACCCTTCCGCCAGGAACGACAACCGATTCAAACTGACTCGCAGAAGATCTCAGTCACAGTGCCGTCCCTCTATACATCAGATTCAGGGAAACTTCAGGACAGGAATTCGGGAACTTTTTTTAAAAAATCGCAATCGACCTTTTGCAGACTGCAGAGGGAACTCAAAGGTTGAGCCCGTTGGTGCAGTTCGAACGTCCACGTCGCACCGGAGCATGGGTTAAAAGGCGCTGCGTTACGATGCCCGCGGGACGCCAAACTGAAATTGGATGCGATCAAACAAAATTCGGTCAGAAAACCGAGGCCAGCAGTAATTGAGACATGCGGACTAACCACGCTCGATCATCGGCGGTCATTTTGTTCGCATCGATAATTTGACGAGAACGATTTCGAACGTTCGTTACCAGAAACCGCTGAGTCGAAGTCATTGGCTTTTTCTTATCAGCCTCAAGCAACAGAGAAGCGATTCTGTGCAAGGTTCGCGGTTCATGCAGATCCTGAGTATCTGGATCGCTCCATGTGGGAGCCTGGGGCAGATCCGCCACATCGCGACACACGCGCAGCATCAGGCTGGCAATTCGTGATGCCTTTTCGAAGTCGAGTCGCTCAGGAGTGTCGTTGGGCGAGTGATAGTCCGGGTGCTCTCCCGTTGAAAAGAAGAGGTAAGGAATCTCGCGGTCGCGGAATGTTCCGTAGTCACTGCGAGTCCCCACAATATCGGTTCCCAGTCGGCAGACGTCCAGACCGGTTGGTGCTCCGATGGTCTTCAGCGTGTTTCGCAGTTCGGCAGAACGCTCACTGCCAAAAACGAACACTGCGGAAAACGGCAGATCCCCCAGCGAGCGGCCGATCATATCTGCGGTCATAAACAGCTTGACGCGTTCAATCGGCCACGGCGGGTGAGCCGCAAACCAGCGTGATCCCCACAACAATCTTTCTTCCAGATCAAACGCAACAAAGACAACGCTACGACGCGGGGCAACCTTTTCGTTTGCCAGTTGACGCGCCACCTCGATCAGCATGGCGACGCCCGAAGCGTTGTCGTCAGCGCCGGGATACATGTATCCATTGCGAATTCCCAGATGATCATAGTGTGCGCTGATAACCACGATTTCATCAGCCAGCTTCGGATCACTGCCGGGGAGCCATGCTCCGATGTTGTAACCCATGGTCGAAGCAATCCCATCTGCAGCCATCGCGCCCGGTATCGCTTGTTCGAAATTCGCCTGTTCGGGTGCTTCTTGAATTCGGTCGGGATCATTACTGATCGTACGTATGTTGGTGAAGAGTGGACGCAGGCCGATTTTTTTCCATTGCTGCACAATGTAATGCCTTGCTAATCGCTTTGCCGCATTACTGGCTCTTCCTTCAAGCTCAGGACTCGCCAGATATTGAACGTGCGGACGCAACTGTTCAGCCCTGATTGCGGGGTCGAAAGTTGGCCCCGATGCCACCTCAACAGGATCATCACCAAGGGCAGACGTAGTCATGACTGCCAGAAACATGAGAACACTGAGTCTTCTACACCGAAACATGCAGTCACCTTTACCCTGAAACCCGGCGCCGACTCTGACGGTTGCAACGATTCTCGCGAAGTTTCCTATCGTAGCGACCCCCGCTTGGTCGATGAATCTTCTGATCCCCAATTCCGGCTGGAAAGGGGAAAACAACACATCGAAACAGAAATCAAGCGGCGACATTGCCCGCTTCCGTTGGCAGGCTTTGAGGAGAATTGACTATGCGTCGAGCGTTATTGGCGATGCTGCTGGTGGGAGCGGCGGTTCTGGCGGGGGGACAATCGGCACAAGCTGCCGGAGAAGGTCAACCGACCGACTGGAATCGATTCTACTACTATCCGTACGTCTACTACCCACACAACTATCAGGCACCACGAGAATACAACAGCCTGTACAACCGCTATCCGCAGGAACGGCAGATCCCGGTTTACAACAAGAACTGGTACAACTTCTACCCAACCAAGAAGCCATTCCACTCAGGCCATCACTTCATTCTTGACGTATTCTAAGACGGGGCATCCCGTTTCAGTCGCGGGCATCGAACTGCAGCGTCAACATGTTTTGACGCGACGCGGAAGTACGACCCGCACAAATCGTCTGGATCCCAGGGGAAGACGTGTCCAGCCCAACGGTGTCAGTGTCGACATCGTTGGGCTGCCGTCATTTCACGCGCTGGAACATCTGAATCCGCTTGCCGTTGACCTCGGTCACATAGATCGTGCCATCGGCCCCCTGATCCATCAGATGCGGCAATTTCAAGGTGTCGGGGGTTCCCCAGTTCCCCTGCAGTTTGCCGTTCAGGTCCAGCAATGACAGGCGATGTGCATCACCATCGGCCACAATCAGACCATCACTGGTCACCAGCAAGCCGAACGCGTTCCCGCCGTCCTTGAACTCAGCGACGAACTTGCCGTCGTTCGAAAACACCTGGACCCGATTATTTCCCCGGTCGGCGACATAGATCCTGTCCTTCGCATCAATCGCCAGGCCATGAGCCGTCGCAAACTTGCCGGGGTCCTTTCCACCGCCACCCCACTCGGCAACGTAGCGGCCTTCGGGGTCAAACTTCGCGATCCGCTTGTTACCAGCGTCGGCAACGTAAATAGAACCCTTCGAATCGAAGACCAGATCGTCAGGTGAACGCAAGCCGGTGGCCCCCGTGCCCGCTTTGCCATCCTGGCCAAGCGTCATCGTGATCGTCCCTTCTCGTGAATAGCGACGGGCGATATGCAGAGCGTTGTCTGTCACCCAGACGCTACCCTGCTTGTCCACTCGCAACCCATGCGGTGTTTTGAATTCCCCTTTGCCCCAGCCCGCAACCAATCGATGTTTTCCATCCAGAACGAGCAGCGGTGGCTCGCCGCGATGCAGCACATAGATGCGGTCCGGACCATCCACAGCGACCGCCGACATTGCTCCGATTTCCACATCTGCCGGAAGAGGGACAAAACCACGCGAGACATACGGGTCGGCAGCCATCGCCGCCGAAAGCATTCCCATCAATCCGACAGTCCAGGCAAACACGAAGCAGACGTTGCGCATGGTGATCTCTCAAGAGTTGTTGGGAACATTCAGGCTCGCTTCGTCCGATGGCGCGGCGAGTCGGCCGATATCATCCGATCAGACCAGTTCACCGGCAATCCGCAGAAAGTTCTTCAGCAGTTCAATTCCACCTTCTGTCAGAAAGCTTTCAGGATGGAACTGCACACCGTGGATCGGGAACTGGCGATGTCGCAAGCCCATCACTTCACGTGGGTGACCGGGGTATTCCGCATACGCACTGACTTCCAGTTCGTTGCTGAGAGTTGTTTCCGGGACAATCAGGCTGTGATAGCGAGTGGCAATGAAGGGATTGGGCAGACCCGCAAAGACACCACGCCCATCGTGATGGATAGGCGAAACTTTACCGTGCATCAGGCGTTCCGCCCGCACGACGGGAGAATGATAAACTTCGGCCATCGATTGATGACCCAGGCAGACTCCCAGCGTCGGTATCTTCGGGCCGAGGGCACGAATCAGATCCATCGAAATCCCCGCTTCGTGCGGCGTGCATGGACCTGGCGAAACGACAATCCCTTGCGGATTCAATTCGGCGACCTGGTCAACGGTGATCTGATCGTTGCGAGCAACCCGAACATCGATTCGCGAATCGACTTCGCCGAACCGCTGCACGAGGTTGTAAGTGAACGAGTCGTAGTTATCGAGGATGAACAGCATCGAACAAAACCAGGTTAAGGATGGAATTCAGCGATCAGCAGCGATGCAAAAGGACACGATTTCAGGTTCGATGTTGAGCGCGCCATCACCCGATATCAATCTGTGTCTGCCCCATTAGACGGGGAACCGACACCGATTCTGAGATGTTACGCAGTCTTACGCCATTTTTGCAGCGACCAGTTCTTTCCCGCTTGGGCGAGGTCGGAAGCTGACCCAATACTGCTTGGGAATGAGACCAATTCCGATAAACACCAGTTGACTGAGAACAAACAAGCCAAGCTTGATCACCGTTCCCTCGGTGAAGCCGTACGAGTGCAATCCGGCTCCCAGTTCGTTGACACCCCACCACGACCAACTGACGAAGATGTTACCGGCGATGGCCAGAACAGCCATGCCACGTTCCTTGATCATCCCACCCCAGCGAGCGTGCAGGACGAGAGCATTCCAGAGAACGATAATCAGCGCACCATTCTCTTTGGGGTCCCATCCCCAGAATCGACCCCAGGAATCGTCCGCCCACAGTCCCCCCAGAACAGTCCCGACGAAACTGAAGAAAATGGAGAAGCAGAGAGTTCCGTACATCATGCGGGTGATGTCTTTGGCCATCGCAGGTGTCAGCGACGTGGTGAAGACACCTCGCATGACATAGACCAAGCCCAGCAATCCAGCCAGATACGTCGTTGCATACCCCAGCGTGATGGTTGTGACGTGAGTTGCCAGCCAGAATTGAGTGTCGAGAACGGCTTGCAGAACCGTAAACGTATCTCCCTTCAACGCCAGACCGTCAGCAATCAGCAGGGTGGCATACCCAGCCACTGCCGCGATCAAGTTGCCAATCCCCAATCGGAAGATCCATTCCAGAACGAGGCCCAGCACAACGCATCCCCAACCGATAAAGACGGCGGACGAATACAGGTTTGTGACGGGTGGACGTCCCGAGATATAGATTCGGCCGATGAGTGCAAAGGTATGCAACGCCAGAATCAGGCAGAGCATCGCGAACGAGACTCGATTGATCGTTCGAGTCCAGCCGAGCCAGCCGAGAGTCCCCAGGACAAATGCGACAACATACAGTCGATTTGCATGCGTGAACGGCTTGAAATGATTGAAATAGGCTTCAAAACCCGTCGCAGTCAAATTGACGTCGCGCGGATGTGACTGCTTCAACTGCTTCAAATATGACTCAACTGCCAGATTGAAATCCTGTGGTCCCTTTTTGGGTTTATCTTCACTACCCTTCGTCGCCGGTTCTTTGCTCTCGGAATAACTTGTCAGGATCGATTCCCATGCGGTCACTCCGGGATTGCCATCTTTCTTTTCAACGACGCGCTGTTGGATGTTGTCCAGATACGCACCTGAAAAAGTTCGCCACTTTTGCGCCTCATCGACAGGTCCGATTGCCAGGATCGGGTGCCCCTGTTGTTCGAGCATCGCCGAGAACTTCTTGACCTTCTGGAACGACTCAACAACTTCCTGAGTCGTGCTTCCACCGATCCGGTGATGAAGCCCAAACGCGAATCTCAAGTGATCAAACGTCGAGACTTTGTCATCAAGCTCCAGCAACTTTCGCTGATAGACACTCAGCAGATTCCGATCTTTTCTGGCAACCTCACGAGCTTCGGTCACATGTTCGCGGAATCGCCCCTCATTCTTCGCAATCTCTTTGCGTGAATACCGCATCCCTTCTCGCTTCGTAACCCCAATCGTTTCGTGAACCTCCAGGTTTTCGATGCGGAATACGTCGTAGTCGAGCGATTCAGGTGTCTCTGCGATAACGTCGAGCAGCCACTGAATTGCTGGGATCTTGTGCTTGGACTCGCCTTCACCAACATTGACGTACGAACGTCCCGAGATTTCCAGCAACGCCGAATAGGCAGCCGAGTCCAGCGGCTTCACTCGACCATCCTGTACCACGGGGATCTGACCAAACTGATAAAGATCATAGGTCAGTGCTTTGCGGGCGGGTGGCATCGCCGTTGAGAAGATGTATGCGGCTGCTGTGATCGTAACGGCGGCGGCAATGGCGGCGGACCAGTCTCGAGAAGCTGGTTCTAGAGTTGGATCAGGTTTGCCCTGACCCGGGTCAACATTGATCTTGATGCCGAGCTTTTCCGCCAGGCGTTCCGCTTCAGCACTCGTTGTTGTGACGTTGCTTCTGTTCAGGAAGTTAATCAGGAGTCGCAGGAAATGCGCCAGCATACCGATGGTGACCAGCATGCAGGCGACGTAGGGCATCATCCAGCCTGTATTCGCAACGACAGAAAACGTTGTTCGTTCACCCAGTTCATCGCGCTGGTAGTTGCTCTGGTAGAACGTTTCCTCGGCGAATCGCAGCGGATTGTTCATCCAGATCGTTTTTTCCTGCTGAGTGACATTTCGTGTTGCATCGTCGATAAACACCGTTGAAGCGTAATGTCTCGGGGTGGTGGTCCCGATATAGTCTTCCTTGCGTACGTCCTTCAGGCGGAATTTGAACGGCTTGTAAAATCGCTTTGGTCGAAGGCTCAGTTCAAAAGGCTTTCCATCGACCGTGAATCCATCGATTTCATTCCGCATGTACAGTTCCATCCCCACCAGATACGTTCCGATGGGCTGATTGCTGGCACGGTCCGTCAGCGTGATGTAGGCCGATGGCATATCAATCTTGCTGTCCATGTCTGTACCACTCCCAGGCCGCTTGTCGTGAGCGAACCATGTCTTCCCCAAGCCAGTTGTCGCAGGATTGGTGGCCTTGGCAGGGACAGCGGTGAGGTACGAATTCTTAAAGTACTGCTGAACGTCGATCTTGAATGGAAGATCGGGCAGATCGATTGTTCCTCCTGACTTGATCATCGAACGGGGAATCGCCGTGATGGTCTCTTCGCCCGGCTTCGATTTGTCGATCACTGCGACTTCGAATGTTCGGATATCACCCGTGAAATTCGTTGTCTCACCTTCCAGCAGGTGCATTTGTGTTTCGACAGCCGTCATCGCCACTTCAAGTTCATAAGCCATCAGCAATCCGATGCCCGAATGGAGCAACACGATTCCTGCTCGCCTGCCAAACACGATCCAGCACCCGATCAGAAGTGCAGCCGACGCGAAGGACCCCTGAGTCAACTGCCAGAGGATTCGCAGCGAAGCATCCGTGGGCCGGCCGGCGTCCCCTTGATAGATCAACCATCCCAGCAGAGTGATCAGCCCTATCGGGACGACACTCAGCATGCCAACCTCAATGCTCATGTATGTGGCATGCCCTGAAGAATCCGTCGTCAGCTTGATAATGCCATAAACGGAGGCGAGTGCCAGCAGTCCCAATGCTCCTTCGAAGCCAATCCACAGAGTGGAATAAGGAACCCACGGTTCCGTCTGGAAGGTTCGCGATGTACCGGCAGCCGCAATGATGAACCATGTAATCGCGCAGCCAATACCAATTGCTCCGACACCAGCCAGCAATCGAAGCCCCTTCGCCTGCGCTTTAAAGCGAATGATGTGAGCGGACAGCAGATTGAGTCCCAGCAGCAGGCCAATCAGCTTTCCTCCGGGGAACCACATACCTACGCAGTTTTCCGCCAATCGCTTTAGTCCCTGCATTGTTGAAATGCCGAAGCGACCGAAGGCGGTCACTTCACTTGGATCAGTGGGCATTTCTGGAACGAATGATGGTGGAAAGAAAATCGGAAATGAGATCCAGGCAAACCAGCAGCGGAAGTACTGACCGATCACTTCCCAGATGTCTTTGTCCACCTGAGCAAATGTCCCCGCCAGGATCAGGAAAATCGAGAATGCAAACAGGACAACCGTCAGCCGCAACGAGGCGACGGGGGTTAAGACATTCTTCACGATTCCCCAGACGCTCATTTCAGGCTGTTCAAAGCGGGGAGGCTGGCTGCTCTGTTCGACAGCATCGTATGTTTCCAGATCCACGGCCATGATCCACCTCACTTCTTCAATGGAACGAGTCTGACTCGTCTATATTCGCGCAGGTTCCAGAGCAACCCAAGGCTTGATTCAGGTCAAAACTGCAGTGACTTGGCAAACTTTTCGAAGCGTTCGCGTTCCCGAACGGCCAGATCAGGATGTCCGTCCAGTTTGACGAACACGGTCTGATCGTTGTCTTCCAGCATCAGGCCCAGCATCGTGCGGCCATCAGTTTTCAATTCAATCAGCTCACCGGTTCGTGAGCCGATCGTGATTTTTTGCAGAGCACTTTCGACATCGCCCTTGGCCAGCGGACCAAGTCCCATTTGACCTCGCCACCGATTCACGTTTTCCAATTTGGATCCGCCAGCTCGCGACAAGCTGATGGTAGCCTTTTTCGCATCTTCGCCTGTCCCTTCGCGGGCTTCGAAAACAGCGATCGTGAACGGCTTGGGCGCAACCTTGGTCCACTCAGCCGGAGCTTCATAGTCGATTTCTGAAGCCTCATCGGGATCAGGGCGTGATCTTCCAGTCGCATCCATCAGGGTGATCGAAATCCCGCCCGAAGTCAGCGTTTCTGAATAGGCGGGCAAGTCTTCCGCTTGAATCATGGGCAATTCGATCTGGCCGCGCCAGCGATTGATGTTATCACGGAGACCATCCGTCGGATTCTTTCCTGCGGGAAGAACGGTGACCGATACGCCCAGAGGTGGCACGCTCGCCGTCGCCAAGGTCTTGTAACGATTCTGGTCACCGGGAAGTTCGCGCCATCCGGAAGGAAGTGTCCAGCGAGGTAATTCCCCTTTAAACTTCAACGACGTCAACAGTGAGCGGAAGTCCGCAGCATTCGATTCAACGTCGTTCGGCGCACCCTGTATCTTGAAGAACCAGAGCGACTGATTGTTTGGAACGATCGCCGCCAGGATTCGTTCCGGGCGATATTTTCGTCGTGCCAGAAACCTTTGGTGTTCGGGTGTCTGAATGGACTCGTGTGTCGGAACAGTGATTTTCGTCACTTCTTCCTGTTTCTCACACCCGGCGACACACACGATCAGCGCGGTGACGCAGCAAAGGTGCAGAAGTCGCGAATTTGGAACAATGGCGGTTGACGTTGGCACGGGCGCACGTGGCCTTCGAAAGAAGTTTGAAAATCCGGCGGGCAATACTTGGCGGGAATGTCTGGCAGCCACCAAAAGATTATAGCCGTCGCCATTGTCCAAAGTACAACGGTCAATTCTATCGAGGCTGGAAACCCGTCAATCAGGCAGCGATTCCGCGGCACGTGGGCTCTGCATGATTCACGCAGGCTGAGCGTTTCCCACGGAGGCGGAAGTCGCTCGGCGGACTTCGAACAACTGGTACTTTCCCACTCGCGGCATCGACAGTGGCTGCATGTTTTCGTCAAAGATTCTGTAATCGAACCCATGTTGCGGCAACAGGTTACAGAATCTCTCTGCTTTGGCTCGTCCTCCGTCGACAAACCAGGCAGTCCCCCCCGGGGCCAGCATTTGAGCGGTCAATTCGAGAATCGGCTCATGATTGCGATCCTCGTAAAGAAGTTCACAGCCCCAGATCCATTCAAATTGTCTGTTCGGAGGATTTCGCCAATCGAGAACGAGGCCCGTCACCTGCGTGTAGCCGGCCCGTTTTGCGTTAAATATTGCCAGGTCAACAGCCTTCGGCTCGTAGTCGCTGATCGTCACCTGCAGCCCCTGAGCCAAACCCGCCAGACCCACCAGTCCGATTCCCGCCCCGAGTTCCAGCACTTCGGTGTCGGGTTTCCAGGCGGTCCGCAGGATTGTTGCCACCATCTTCAAGGACGCAGGCCACAGATAGGCCCAGTACGGCATGTATTCGTCACGGTCAAATGCCGCATGAACTTCGGCATCATCCAGAAACGCATCCGGTGACGCTGGAAGAACAAAACGAAAAACCCGTCCTTCGACAGTCCATTCACGTTCTGTCCATCCCCCCGGTACCTCCGGCAGTCCAGCAGGTGTCGTTGCCAACGGAGTGCAGATTGGACGGAGTTCCAGCGTATCAGGGTGCGTGGCAGACATTCACAAGAGATCTCAGGTCGGTTCAAACGCGGTCGTGACAGGTACGAGACGCGGTATTGTGCCGACAACATTCTTCAATTCACAGTCTGTCAGATTCGACCCTCGAAAGTCGGTCACTGTCATTCCCGCGGAGGCAGGATTCCACCGTAGTTTCCCGGCACATGACCGACCTGCTGTATTACAGACAAAACGGGAGGGCGAGGCTCCCGCCGAGCCGCGATGGAGTATGACGCTTCCCGATTCGAAGACGGTTCGGCGGGATGCTCCTCACGCGGCGGAATGCGAATGGGACCGGGTTCCCGCCTTTGCGGGAATGACGAAGTATATACTTCCCCCAGCATCAAGAAGGCAATGGTCGGCAATGGCACTGAGTTTGTCCCGGGCGAAGACAATTCCAGAGTGAGCCACAAAGAATGACGCAGGGCATCAACGTGACCTTGAGGTCCGATGATGCCCTGCGTGAAATCCATCAAGATGATTTAGCGGAGCGAGGCCTGACGGCTTCCCCAGACTGTCGCTGCTGTTGGGGCAGGAACAAATCGACTGCTGGAACTGCTGCGTGGGCTGTAGTTCCGTGCTTCTTCCATCGGCATTGGTACCGACTTGGAAGCGGGGGACTCATAGCTCTGGGTGGCTGCTGGAGTCGGCGAGACTGATCGTGAGGGGATCGTCTGCCACTGATCTGGCTGAGATTGTGGAAGCTGAGCCGATTGCGGCAGAGGTACCGAAATCGATGGGAGCGTCGCGATTGATGTCGCTGGGGGTGCATACTGGATCTGCGGTGCCATCGCTGTCCCGATCGGTTGCGGGAAGTACTGCGGTGCGAATGCGGTCGAGAACGGCGCATCACACGTATTGCAGGAACTGGCCGCCTGGAACGTGACTGGAGGTGGAGCCCATGTTGTCATGGGAACCTGCTCGGTGACGTGGTGAACAGTCTGAACCGGGACCATTTGGGTCGAGATCTGAGGAACGCGCCGGGTCACCTGATATGGCACTGCGCGGGTCGTCGCCTGTTGCTGCATCACCGTCTGAGCCACCTGTTTCGTGACTGGTTTGGGGACATATACCATCTGGTATCCCCCTTCATCCACAGTGACCTGCTTATAGGTTGTCACGGGGACATTCTGCATGACGGTTTCATTACGCACATGGGTTTCAACCACGTCACGATAGGTTGTCACTTGTTGAGCTCGCAACTGCGTCTGAACCACGGGACGCGTTTGTGCACATGTGCAGCTCGCCTGCGGCATCTCGCATGTTTCACAGCAACCATGACCATGCCGTCGGAAGAGTTGGGCTTCTGCCGGTCCGGGTATGACAGCAACCGCTCCTCCCATCAGCATCCAGGCCAACAAATATCGCCTCATTGAAATCACTCCTGTCTAACAACTCTGCCGACGAAAATTGGAACGGAATTCGTCCGTATCGTCTGTAGCATCGTCGAAACCCCTACAATTGATCCAGACGATACAAACTGCCACGCTCCAAATTCGGCGAAGAACCCTCGCGAGCAACGAGAATCACGGCAGAACCTGCCAGTAAAAAAACGTCGGTCGGCAGCGATTGCCGACACGATTGGACGCAGCGCGACGCAATCGGCTGGTTCTGGACCGGTTTGGGGTCGAAATTGAAAAGCAGCGGACTCTGTTGAATCACCGGGGAGAATTCCCATACTGACTGCGGATCAGGAATTCCGTTCGATCCCCTGAATCAACTTCCTACATTCAAACAGGATGTGACCACGGCCGGGCTGGCCTCAGTCCGCCATCATCCCATACGAGAAATGAGTCGATCCGATGACTGCTGAAGCGACTGTCGAACATGTTCTTTGCGTTCCGACCCTGCTGTTTCATGAACTGGGACATTTTCAGGGGTTTAATGCCAAGGTCGACAGGTACTTGCAGACACTTCTGGATCCGGCCCACACCAGCTTTCGGCCTCGGAACGAAGTTGAAGAGGATCCGAGTTACAAGCAACTGATTCCGTACTGCATCTTCATGCACGGTGGCAAAGTTTTTAACTACCGCCGCGGTAAAGCAGGGGGCGAAGGCAGGTTGCACAGCAAGCGATCCATCGGCATCGGCGGACATATTTCCTCAACCGACAGATTGCAGGGAGATCGTCGCTATCAGGAAGCGATGCATCGCGAGATTTCGGAGGAAGTGTTTCTGGAGTCGGGGTTTACTGACCGTTGCGTGGGGCTGATCAATGATGATGAGACCGCAGTCGGGCGAGTCCACCTTGGGATTGTTCACATTTTTGATCTCGACTCGGCAAAAGTTCTACCGCGGGAAGAGTCGATCTTAGAGACAGGATTCGCACAACCCGCAGAGTTGCTCCAGACCCGCGACCAGTTTGAAACCTGGTCCCAGATCTGTCTGGATCATCTCTTTGGACAGGGGTGAGATTTGTCGTTGAACTTATCCAGGCTGGAAAGTTCGATGCAAGAGCCGGCGGACGTACTGGCGAATCGCTTATTCAAAGGAGTGAACAGCGATGGATATGCATTGGACTCGACGCGCAGTGGTAGGGGCAGCGTTTTCAGCAGTGGCAGCCCCGTTGGCGGCTCAGGTTGCGACGGGTCAGGAAAAAGTAGCACCGAAAGCTGCCCCGGCTGCTGCTTCAACAGCACCCGCAGCTGCTTCAGCCCCAGCAGCAGCCGCCACGGCCGCCAAAGGAAAACTGACAGACCAGTCGCTGGGTAATCTGCTGAAAGCGATGGGCTTGCAGGCGACCGCCGCTGAGCAACGCTACGACTTCGCCTTCAAATCAACGATCGAAGACGCTGAGTGGGAATTGTCGATGTCCGCAGTTCTGAGCCAGGATGGGTCATCCATCTGGATCATGGCCTGGCTGGACGAACTCCCCAAATCAGCGGCAGATGTCCCACGTACCGCCCTGCTGAGACTCCTTTCCGACAACGACAAACTCGGGAAAGGAAAGTTCTTCGCCTATATCGCTGCCAATCGACGCTTTGTCCTGCAGCGAGTGATTCCCAACGAGAACATCACGGCCGCTTCCTTCCGGGCAGCTCTGGATGACCTCGGACAATCCGTCGTCGGGACACACGCCGATTGGTCTGTTGCGAACTGGGCGACGTCAACGGCCGCCGATCCCGCAACGGCACAACGCACTGGAGCTCCCGTAAAAGGAAGTTCGCCTCAGGCGGCTCCAGCCACGACCCCAGTCAGACCTGCGTCGCAGGCGACCGGACCGGCTCCGTCTGCAGGAACAGCGCGACCGATTCAGTCTGCTGTCAACGATCCAAAGTTCAATTCCACGACAAAGAAGTAACAGACACGATCGACAATTGGGCGTGGTCTTTTGACCCTGCCGAATTGGTCCATCGACGGTCTGCCGATTCTTCAACGACATTATGCTTTCGCAGAGCGATCAAGAAGTTCAACTTCTTCGATCGCTCTTTTTTGTGCGGGTCGCACATCCGGCTCGCGTCTAACCCATGTTCCGACGCGCGCTAGCGCGTACCGGCTGATGAGTCTATTGCGGTCAGAGGTTGGATCGCATTCACTGCACCACTCCTCCCTTCGTGCTCTTCGAGTGCTTCGTGGTCAACAAGTTCTGGCTCTTGCGAAGGACGAGTGATCTACCACGAAGTATTCGAAGAGCACGAAGGAAGACTTCGACAATCGAGTAGTCGAACGTGCCATTGAGGTTCACTACGAGCCCTGGTTAGAAGTTGCAGTATGATGCCCGCGAGACTCCACACTTAAGTTGGTGGCGCATCTATTCGAGCAGCTTCTTGAGCATCGGGATTCGGCGTTTGGCTTCTGCTGCGGCTTTGGCGTCGCCCCCTTCCTGAATCACAATTTCCCAAAGTTCAATCGCAGCCTTCGCCATTTCGGGACGCTGTTTCGCATACTGATCAGGTAATTTTCCAGTTGCGTAGGCGTCGAGAGCGCGGACTCGGGCGATCAGAAACTTGCGCTGCTCGGCCACGTCATCCTCTTCCCATGGCTTTTGAGCTCGTCCTTCGAATTCCAGAAGGATCTGCCGAGCTTTGTTCGCTGAGGCAAGATCGGGCCAGCGCGTCATCACTCCCTGAAGCTGCATCAGTCCCGAGAACATCGTCTCTCGATTCTTGATGCGAGCTTCACCTTCTTCGAGTAATGCTTTCGCCCAGTCTTCACGGCTGGGGGCCTGATCACCAGGGATATGGCTGGCAGAATACCGCTGAGCGAGTTTTCGTCGGTCGGCGGCGCCCGCATCCAGCCACTCGATCGTTGTCTGCATCGTTTTCGCTTCGGGGATCGCATGTCCCATCTTCTGGACAACGGTCACCTTCGTTCGTACCCCCATCTCTGTCAGCATCGGGCCGCGAAATCGCTCGACTTCACCGAGGTTGAAGTCACCCGTTCCCGTCAGGAAAGCGACACTCAATCGTTCAATCGCGCGATGTCGCAACCAGGGTTCTTCTCGCAGATCGCCACCCGCACAGACCGGCATGACACCGCCGAAGAGTTCCGGAAGTCCAAACGCGATCTGGCATGCAACGCGTCCGCCACCCGAAAACCCGGCGATGTATGTTCGATCAGGATCGATTCGCGCCTGCCGACGAAGATCATCCAGCACATCCAGAATGATTCGAACGCGTCGCGGCATCGGGACGTTGTTTCCCGCACCATAGGGACTCGCAAACGCAATTCCCTTTTGTTTGCAGACTGTTTCCAACGGTCCCCATCCAGCGGGCGAGTCCCCCGCCGAAATGAATATGATCAACGGCAAGGTCTCGGACTTTCCTTTGGGAGCCGGAACAAATCGCTCGTAACGCTGCTGACGAGAATCGTAATCGCGCAGCCAGTCCGCAGGAGGTTCAACGACACTCTGGTTGGAAACCACGAAGGTCCAGTCGAGCCGGGTCGGTTCTGAGACGGTCACTTCCTTCTGATAACCTGTCTCTGCCGCGAAGCTGGCCGCAACAAACAGTGTCATGCATGCGCTGGAAATGAATGGCATCGGGTACCCCGTTCGTCATCGTCGGCTACAGGTCTTCTGGAATATCAGCGACATGCCATCTTACTTATCACGCTGCAGCACGCCAATTGACAGTGATTCCCGCTATACTGGTCGACTGTCGATCTCGCATCGTGTGGCTCGCGTAGGAACAAGGGTTAGATGCTGCACCGCGTGATGCCTCACTGAAATCGGACGCGATCTTTCCTCGCCGGTAATTGACATGACGATGCCATTACGACTGCTGCTCGCGCTGGTGCTGACAACTGCTGTCAGCGGGAAATCCGTTGGAGATGACAACTGGCCCCAGTTTCGTGGTCATGGAGGACTGGGGATTGGCAGCGGTAGTCCCCCAGTAAAGTGGGATGTTCGTTCAGGTGAAAACATCGCCTGGACAATCCGAGTCCCCGGCCTTGGACACTCTGCTCCGGTGATCTGGGGGAATCACGTTTTTGTGACGACTGCCGTCAACTCAGAAACCGAAACACCCTCAGTCGAAACCGGCTGGACCGGGGTAGCCGGAGAAACGGCGAAGGACGTTGGTACATGGACGTGGCAGGTGATTTCCTACCACATTGAAACGGGTAAGGTTCGCTGGGTCCGTGATGCCTGTGTTGGAACGCCTGCCATCAAACGCCACTTGAAAGCGTCGCACGCCAACTGTACTCCAGCGACGGATGGCGAATACGTCGTCGCATTTTTTGGATCTGAGGGACTGTACTGCTACGACTTTGAAGGACGCTTGGTCTGGAAGCACGATTTGGGCAAACTGGTTTCCGGTCCATACGATGCACCCACCCTGGAATGGGGGTTTTCCAGTTCTCCTGTCATTCACGATGGCCATGTCGTTGTGCAATGTGACTGTTTGAACACCGGCTTCGTCGCAATCCTTGATATCAAGACGGGCAAGGAAGTTCGCCGAATCGATCGCACTGGCGAAGTGGCCACCTGGTCGACTCCATTGGTTGTCTCGACAACAGATCGCACTCAGATCGTCTGTAATGGCTATCGCCAGATGGCTGGCTACGACTGGAAGACGGGTGAACGAATCTGGAACCTCAGTGGTGGCGGAGATGTTCCCGTACCGACGCCGTTATTCTCTGACGGGCTGATCTATCTGACAAACAGTCATGGACACAGCCCGATTTATGCAATCACTGCGACGGCCACGGGGAATCTGACGCCCGGCTTCAATCAAACCGTCAATGGTCTGGCCTGGTGGACACCGCGGGACGGTTCGTACATGCCCACGCCACTGGTCAAAGGGAAACGACTCTACACGTGTAATGACAACGGTCGACTGGACGTCCGCGACTCCCTGAACGGCGACCTGATTTATCGCCAGCGGGTCGGTACCGCGAACAACACCTTTTCAGCCTCGGCAGTCGCGGCTGGAGGTCATCTGTATTTCGTCAGTGAACAAGGCGAAGTGACAGTGATCGAAGAAGGAGCTGTCTTTAAGAAAGTTGCCACGAACGATCTCGAAGAAATCGTCATGGCAACTCCTGCAATTTCAGGTAACCGGTTGTTTATCCGCACAGCACGCAATCTGCATTGCATTGCACCGGATCGTCAATAACCGATCACGTTGCCGGTCGGGCAACGTTTTCACTGAGAGCCCGGTTCAAGGCTTTCAGGTAGGCTCGAGCACTCGCTTCGATAATGTCGGTGCTGACGTCCTTGCCATGGTAACGACGGCCGAGATACTCAATTTCGACACTCGCATCACCCTGAGCATCTTCTCCACCAGAGACCGCCCGGACCTGATAATCTTTCAACTCGGCGGTGACTCCAATGATCCGTTCCATCGCCTTGAAAACGGCATCGATCGGTCCGTCACCGATGACCGCTTCGCGGTACAGATTGGACTCTTCTGGTTTCGAAGTATCACGCAGCACGATTGATGCTGTTGGAATCGTTCCAGTTCCGGCGCCGACTTGGAACTGAACCAGTTGCCAGCGGTCAACGCTCACATTGGACTGCTTATCAATCAATGCAATGATGTCCGCGTCGTAGACATTCTTTTTCTTGTCCGCGAGTGCAATGAATTCATCAAACACTTTCTGCAGACTGGCGTCATCGAGGGTGTAGCCCAGTTCGGCAACACGAGCACGAAACGCGTGGCGTCCGCTGTGCTTTCCGAGAACCATGTTCTCGCCAACAAATCCTACGTCTTCCGCCCGCATGATTTCGTAGGTCGAGCGGTTCTGGAGCATTCCATGCTGATGAATGCCCGCTTCGTGGGCGAACGCGTTCTGGCCAACAATCGCCTTGTTTCGCTGAACCAGCATGCCGGTGGTACTGGAAACAAGACGACTGATGCCACACAGTTTCGGGGTGTTGATCCGGGTGTGTACGTTGTAATAGTCGCCGCGAGTCTTGATCGCCATCACGATCTCTTCGAGCGCCGCATTTCCGGCACGTTCACCCAGACCGTTAATCGTACATTCGACCTGGCGTGCCCCCGCTTCGACTGCAGCCAGACTGTTCGCGACCGCGAGACCCAGGTCGTTATGACAGTGAGTGCTGATGACCGCTTTGCTGATATTTGAAACGTGCTGCTTCAGATACGAAATCACTTTGAAGTAGTGCGTCGGTGTCGCATACCCAACGGTATCGGGGATGTTAACGGTTGTGGCACCCGCAGCAATCGCCTTCTCAACGACTTCGCAAAGGAAGGGGAGTTCCGTCCGTGCGGCGTCTTCCGGTGAAAACTCGATGTTGTCACAGAATGATCGGGCGAGTTCCACATGCTCGACGGCTGCTCGCACGATCTCCTGTTCGGCCATCTTCAGTTTGAACTGCCGATGGATCGGACTGGTCGCGAGGAACACGTGAATCCGTGGTTTGGCGATCCCCTTCAGAGCCTCGGCCGCTCGTTCAATATCTTCGCGGCGACAGCGGGCCAAACCACATATTGTTGCCCGGTCACCGAATTGCTGCGCGACAGCACGAACCGCTTCGAAGTCACCCGGCGACGCGATCGGGAATCCCGCTTCGATCACGTCGACACCCAGTTCCACCAGTGCTTCAGCAATCTTCAGTTTTTCGGGCATGGTCATACTGCAGCCCGGAGACTGCTCGCCATCACGAAGTGTGGTATCGAAGATGGTGACGGTATCGGTCACGGCGGTGTCGGTCATGAAAATTCCCTGTCGAGATAAACGGAAGGTGTTAGCTGTCAGTCAGATACACATCAATGGGATCATTCTGTGGACCACAGCCACGGACTTCTTGCTCTCGCCTGAAAACAAAAAACCCCGAGGCCGCGAGACCTCAGGGTGAACTTATGCAACGGATGCGACGAAACGTTCCCCGGACCTCGCTTTTCAGCAGGGTAGCAGCAGACCTGGTAGTCCGGGCAGAAATCGTGTCATCAAAATACCTTTGTAAAACGAGTCAGACGTGATGATATCGGTCAAATCGGGGTCGGTCAAGAACGCTAAAGTCGATCTCAGCGTGTGAAAAACCAAAAAACGACTCTTCAGAGTCGGGAAAACACAATCAAACCCCATGTTCCGACGCCTTATCTGGACATGCGCAAGCGGGAAAGGTTCAGCAGGCCATTCTTCCCACTGTCCAATCAGTTGCCCGATTTCTTTGCGACTTCCAGGCAGGTAAGCCAGTCTTCGCTGCGCAGGTAAAGTCGACCGTGTGAGAGGACCGGAGATGCCCACATCGGATACTTCAGCTTTTGGAACGATGCCCGACACGATTCCTGCCAGCCCTTTCGATCCAGCTTCGCGATTGCCAGAGTCCCGCGTTCACCCAGGATGAAATACTTCCCGTCCGCCATGGTCATCGATCCGCGTCCGTAGAACGGCCATGGAACGACCTTGCCCGTCTCTTTATTCACAATCTGACCAGTCACAGGGTCACGCGCCAGGTTGCTCAGCGCTTCTTCGATGTCACCGGCGATACCGTTCGTCTCCCACAGTTTTTCACCGGTTTCCACGTCAACACACTGCAGCATTCCTTCATTCTCGTGGCGACCGCTGAATCCGTAGAGGCAACCGTCATGGTAAATCGGGGTGGACCAGTGAGTCGACATTCCACGCTTATCGCGCCACAGGACTTCGTAGCCGTTTCCATCCGGCTGAACTTTCAACATCGCCATTCCTGTTTCATAGGCGGCTGACAGGAAGATCTTGTCGCCGACAACGACTGGACGAGCAGCATTGACGGATTCATGAGTCCGGGAGCGAAACCAGTACTTGAACCGAACTTTTCCATTGGCAGGATCAAGTGAAACGAGTCCCTGGCGAACCAGACAAAGCAGGTGTCGTTGGCCATGGATCGTGACTGCAATTGGCGAGGAATAGCTGACAAGCATTTCCTTGGCGGTCCATTCCAGCGGCGGGTTTCCCGGTTCATCGGTGATCACCCCATCCCAGGTCTCTTTGCCGACGTTTTCCCAAAGCGTCTTTCCTGTCGCAGGATCAAACGACACCACACCGGAATTGGGCTGGCCGCCGACGAGTACTATCAACTGGCCCCCTTCCAGGATGGGTGTGCATCCCGCCCCAAAGAAGTGGCCCGGCACTTCCCAGTCCTTGGCCGTATCTCGCTCCCAGATCAACTTGCCAGTTTCCAGGTCCAGGCATATCAGACGTCCCTGAGCCCCGAACGTGTAGCAACGGGTTTCGGTCAACAAGGGCGAGCAGCGCGGCCCATTGTTGTATCCATAGGGGTCCGAGAAATCGGTGTCGTACTCGTACTTCCAGATTTCCGCCCCGTCATCGGGACGAACGCACTCGATGATGTCGAGTTCCCGCAGGCGATGATGAATCACCAGCTTCTTTCCGCGAGTGGAAGGAGAACTGTAACCGGTCCCGATCCGCTTGTCCCAAAGCACTTTGGGACCTGCTTCGTCCCAGGTATCAATCAGACCGGTCTCATCAGAAATGCCGGTTCCCTTGGGGCCCAGAAAAATCGGCCAGTCGCCAGCAGAAACGGACTCGTCTGGAACCTCGGCCGAGTCACTTGAATCTATTCGAGCAACACCCGCATCAGAGTCTGCTCCCTTTGCGGGTGTGACGTCGATCGGCTTGTCTGTGATCGACGATTCGACTTTTGGATTTGTCGGCTGACCGCACCCTGCTGCAACGCAAAGCAACATCGACAGCGCCAAAGTCCGAATCATTCTTTTACTCCTCGGTGCAGTTCGGCGCGAGTCTTTCAACTCCGCCGAATCGCCCGACCGAAGGCCTTTGGGATTCTCTACGCCAGCAAACGATCGGTCTACTTTCGGAAATCGCCAGGATTCCCGAACAAGCCACCGCCACCTTCGCTGCTCGTTCCACCGCGCAGAGGCTCTTTTCGCTTGCGCTCGTATTGTTCGCCCTTCGATGGTGCCAGATCCTCGTCTTTCGGCTTTTCTGGCTTCTGCTTGAGGGCTTTCAGCGAGAGACTGATGCGTTGACGATCGGGCAGGACTTCCAGAACCTGCATCTCGATTTCCTGCCCAACGTTCACCAAATCTGTCACTTTACGAACACGCTGGTGATCGAGTTCACTGATGTGAATCAGCCCTTCGACACCCGTTTCGAGTTCAACAAACGCACCGAAGTCAGAGACTCGTGTTACCTTACCGGTGACGTTCTTGCCCGTCGGATAACGATCTTCGACGCCAGCCCACGGATTCGTGGCAAGCTGCCGCATCCCCAGTCCGATCTTCTGCTTGTCGCGATCCAGCGACAGCACGACGACGTCGACTGAGGTCCCTTCCTTAAGGACTTCCGAAGGATGCTTGACTCGCGTCCAGCTCATTTCACCGATATGCAGGAACCCATCGGCTCCTCCCAGATCGACGAACGCTCCATAATCCTTAATCGTCTTGACGGTACCGGTGTACTGCTGACCGACTTCAACCTGCTGCCAGAAATTGACAGCCAGTTCTTTGCGTTCTTCGATCAGGATGACGCGGCGGCTGACAACCAGATTCCGCTTGGCAGGATTCACTTCTGTGATCTGGACGGTCAACTTCTTGCCGACATAGGTATCCAGCGCTGGAGCAAATCCGAGATCGACCTGGCTGGCAGGCAGGAATGCTCGCAGGGGACCGATGTTGACTTCCAGCCCACCCTTATTGGTCTTGGTAACGGTGCAATCGACAACCTGACCGACGGTGAGTTCTTCCCAGTTCCCCTTGGCGCGACGTGTCGCCTTGGGAAGGTTGACCAGGATCACACTGTTTTCAGGGTCGTATTTTTCAACGACGACCAGGAATTCTTCACCGACCCGCGGTTGCTTCCCTTGGGGGAACTGGCGCGCGGGAAGGACACCGGGCGAACGGAAACCAACTTCGCAGAAGACGTCTTCGGCGGTAACGCTCTGGACCTTGGCCTTCAGTTTCGTGCCGGATTCCAGTTGATCTTCCGATTCGGGCAATTCGGAAACAGTCGTCTGATGCAGGTTTGGAGTCTGAGCCCCCGCAGGTGGAGCGGTTGGTGCCGTCATCTGGCCAGCCATGGCGGCTTCCAGTTCCTTTTCCAGATCAGCGTCGATCGCCAGCTTTTCGTGCGGAATCTCAACCGGCGCTGCGGGAGGTGGCGGCGGAGCATCGCTTGCAGGTGCTGGTGCGCTCGCATCACCGGACGCGGCAGCGGGTGCTGTTGTTTCGATAATCGAGGGAACGGCAACAGCCTGACCGGGGTCAACCGTCGGGTTCAGTCGAGGACGGCGTTCGCGCTTCGCGATCGCGTTTTTGACTTCTTCAATCCAGGCGCGGGCTGCATCCACCTGATCCGTCAGTCCCAGCGAGAGCGTGACGGTCGAACCATCTTCGCCATGGAAGGCCAGCTTCACTTCTGCGCGGCCATCGGCAGCAGTCACTGTTTCCAGTTCGATCATTCTTTCGGCGGAAAGAGTCGAGGGAATTGGCGTCCCGTTGCCTAATTCTCCACGCAATGCCCACTGGCCCGATTCGCGATTCAACGCAGCCGCTGACGGCAATTGATCGAGATCCAATACCAGTTCCTGTGACTCTGACCGAAAACCTGTGATCTGCATTCTTGTTCTTCCAACGGGGGTATCCACTCTGACTCGCGGAATCAGTCAGAGAGGAGGCATCAGCGATGGGCTTCAGACGTAAAACGTCCGCGTGAAGCCAGAGAAGAAATTATTGAAGTCGCCGACAAGCGACAGGATTCTGACATTGCGATTCGATGAAGAGATAACCGACAAAAACGCGCATGGAGACAGCGCAAAGATCCCACTTCGTCCGCTCCCTACACATTCCGTTCCAAAAACAACACTTGATCTATAAGAAGTTCGAATCCGTTCGTCAATTCTCGGGAAACCCGCCAGACCCCTTGCCTGCAAGATTCTTCAGGTCTACTTAGGGCTCATCCAACTTAAGTGTGGCGTCCCTCGGACACCGTACCACAGTGTCAAACCGACGGAATCCTGATCACATGAAGTGAGCCCCTTTCGTTACGTCTTCAATTTCTGAGACACGCCAAAGCTGTTAATTTCGCAATTCGAATTCGGTCGTGTCGCTAAGTTCGTGTGGCACGCCCAGACGCCCCGGGATGGGCGTGGATTTTGTCGGATAATCCCGTGCCGATTCGGTAACACCGATTTCGTGGAACTGGCAAGTTCGATCTCGCCCTTCGAATCCCTCTAATGTGGCTCATGACACGCTATCGAGAAAAGACGGACAAAATGAACTGGATGGACTGGTACAACACTCTCGAAAAACCAGCCTGGACACCTGCTCCGGCCACAATCGGTCTGATCTGGCAGATCCTGTACCCCATTATTCTCGTCAGCTTCGGGTTTGTGTTTATGCAAATGATACGAGGCAATGTCGGATGGCAGATCGCGTTGCCGTTTGCCATCAATCTCGTGGCAAACCTGATCTTCACACCGATTCAGTTCGGGATGCGAAACCTGCCATTGGCAGCCGTCGACATTCTGGTCGTCTGGGTAACAATCATCTGGTGCATCGTTGCCGCCTGGCCCCACTTCAAATGGGTCGCTCTGGCACAGGGGCCCTATTTCGCCTGGGTATCGCTGGCGACGATTCTGCAACTTTCCATCACGTGGATGAATTGGGGGAGGTCCTGAACAGTCCACGAACAACGAACAGGCTGATGACCGGGACAATCGGAGCCCGCATGCGAGCATTCGTCCAATAAACGAGATGAACCGCTTGAATTGTCAGCACCATCGCAAGTAACGGCACCCACAGGAAAGACCTCGCTTGCCATGACTGACAAATCTGCAGAGCCAGGCTGATTGCAAAAACGCCCAGAATCACTGTGTAGTAATATCCAACCAGTGTGACCAGTCGCGACGGAGTACCTCCGGCAGCTTCTCGTTGGGGCACAGGACTCCACAAACTGCGGATGCGGTACCAGACCGCGCGAGTAAATCGATCGGGTTCATTCTGGATGAATTGGCGAGCCCGTCGATTCTGCCAGCGATCACGATCCATTTCCGTTGAGTCCGGTCCCAATTCCTCACTCAGTGATGCGAGTAACTCTTTCGTCCACTGATCAAAGCCGGCCTTACTCCATTCACTTCCCCAACCGCGATCAACGACTTCGGAATAGAACTCGGGGTTATTCGCCAGCAGCAGCGTATAGCCGCCATGAGTCGTCATCAGAATCGGCGAGCCCATCACCACCTGATTCCTGATCACCCACGGTGCAAGAACCAGCAGCGTCGATCCGATGACTCGCCAGGGAAGAGCCGTCGTCGTTGAAACCTGTGCGAAAATCTTTCGCAGGATCCACACTACGGCAATCAGCCCGGCAAACGGCCAGAATGTCGGACGACACAAGACCAGCAAACCAAACAGAATGCCCGTGCCGATCTGACGAACAGCTTCGGAACAGTCTCGCCGCGCAATCCAGTAGACCAGCAGAGAAACCAGCCCGGCACAGGTCACTTCCGTCATCGGTTGGGCCGAGTACTGAAGTAACATTGGATCAACGACCACCAGCAGTGCTGCCAACAGACTTCTTCTTTTGCCGAGATTCAACGAGATCCCGGCACGCCACGTTGCCCAGACCGTGATTGCTCCCCAGACGAGATTTCCCGCAGCGACGGCTGCCGCAGCGGGAAGGAACAACATCGTCAAACCGACCTGAATGGGATAGACGGGTGGTCGGAAGGCCGTTGGCGTCAGATGTCCTGGATCGACCAATCCACGCCCCTCGGCCAGACAACGGGCCATTCCCAGATATGCATCGCGATCTCGCGTCAATTCATCCGCATGAGTCGCGATCACATAGCCTCGCAACATCAAAGCGAGCAGAAGTAAGCCCAGCATCCACCGCCAACTCGTAACTTGAGTGGTTTGGGGATCGCTTCGCAGCTCGCTCGTCGTATTCAATCGGCAACCTCAATGGCGCTCATGCGTCAACGGGACCGGCGAGTCACCAATGCCAGGATCGCTGGAATGACGACCAGATTCCCCAGGCTTCCTCCGGCGGTTGCCACAGCGACCAGCCATCCAAAACTCGACATGGGAACGAATTCACTATACAGCATGGCAAGGAATCCGAGACTGACCGCAGAACTCGACAGGACCACTCCCGGACCACTTCCTGCATACGCGGCTTTCAACGCTTCATCAGACGAACGTCCTGCTCGCAATTCCTGCTTCCAGCGCAACAGGCAATGAACGGCGTCATCAACGGATAAGCCGATCGCGACACCTGCAACCAGGGCTGTTGACATATCAACCTTGATTCCAATCCATCCCATAATTCCCAGCACCAGCCCAACTGCCAGCAGCGTCGGTGCAAACGCGAGCATCGCGAGTGGCAGGTACCGCAACGCCATCCACAGCATCGCCAGACTCATCAACCCCGACCAGATCGTTGCTCGGAACGAAGTGGAGACGACAGCATGCGTGATCTGTGTCATCAGGTGCGACAACCCGGTGATGAACGTCTTTTCCGACAACTCACGCTGAGTGAGCGACAGCAGCTTGGCAAAACACTCTTCCTTGAGTTCGGGCTGTGCACTTTCGCGAATCCGAACCAGAATGCGGACTTGATCGGTTGAACTGTCGTCGGGGTTACGACTCCAGAGATTATCCAGAAAGTGAGTGTATTTCGGCTGACTGAGAATCCTGACCTTCCAGGAGACGATCGCATCCGGATCTTTGACTCCTGCCGGAACATTCAACAGATCGGCCAGCGACACAACCCCCGACACCATGTCCGGGTTTTCCTCGCGCATCAGCTTCGAAACGTGAGCCACTTTCTCCAGCCACGCGGGTGACATCTGTTCGGGCGCAGGTGAAATCAATTCCACCAACCCGATACCTCCCATCCGTGCTTCAATAAACCGGTAATCACGAGCCACGCGTGAACGTGGTTTGTGAATGTTGATGTAGTTCGATTCAAATTCGATCCAGACAGATCCTGCCGCAGCAATCAGGACCGGGGTCATGAAGAGGACGAGAGTGATTCCGGGGTGCGTCAATACCCATCCCGTCATTCGACCGACCCCCTCGGCCACGGCTGCTGTTCCCTGTTCGACGGTCGCCGCTTGATCTCGCTTCCGACGCAACCGCATTGTCATCGCACCCGCAGAGAGTGCCCAGACCAATGCGCCCGCGACCAGATTGCAGGCAAACATCGTGATACCCAGTTGAGCCACAGGTTGAACCGTCGTCGCGGCCCAGGTGGCCAGATACCCCGATGCCGAGGCCACTGCACACCAGGCCACGGGCGCGAACATCACGGTCAATGTCTCATGTGCCGTCTCGGACCGCTTCAGTCCCGTATGCAGGATGGAGAAGAACCGAACTGCCAGGTGGCTGGAGGCCGGCATGCACAATACAACGGTCTGTGCGATGATCGGGCCAGCCGAAAGAGTCAGTTTCAGATCGAAGAACGTGATGATGATGCGAGTGATTTCCCATGTCGCCCAGCCTGCAATCAATGACAACAGAGCCCAGGCGGGATTACGGACGGCAATCAACATAGTGATCGACATCAGGATCATCGCCACAACGCCCAGTGTCTGATTGTCGCGGTCCAGGCTGACGAACCCGTCGACTACCAGGACAGGAGCCCCGGCAACGGCCACTCGTTCCAGCTTTTGTTCGCGGGCAAATTCGTCAGAAATCTGTCGAATCCTCAGCACAGCATCGCGTCGATCCGTTTCGGCCGAAGCATTCAGCCGGACAATAATTGCCGTCATCAGTCCAGACTGGTCGACGAGCAATCCGTTAAATAAAGGGTGTGCACTCAGTCGCTTCCGGATATCAGCCTGTTCGACAGGATCATCTGCAGCGGATCTGACAACCATCGAAACCGTTGCCCGACCTGCCACCATCCGGAAGAGTCCGAAGATGGAAAACGTGTCTGAAACGGCTGATGCGACCGCTTCGTCAACCAGCCAGGGAACCGGCATCTGATCGATGGCATCGGCTCGTTCCACCCCCGAAACTTCAGCCAGACGATCGGCCAGAAGTCGGACCCGGTCCATCCCTTCAGGCGTCCAGAGCTGTTTGTCGTCATAGGCGACAAACACGATCTGATCACCCCCGAACGCTTTCTTGGTCTTTTCGTAACTGAGAAGTGCGGGATGATTTTCGGGGAAAAAGCCTTCAATTGTCTGGTCGAATTCAACAGGGGGTACGAGATACCACGAGAGAGCGATCAATGGAATGACGATCATCCAGACCACGTAGCGGTAGCGAAACACGATGCGAGAAAGCCAGTCAATCATGAACGCCAACAGCCTTACAACAACAAGCAATTCCTGAGATGACGAACGCCAAGGCGGATCAACGCGATGAATCTTCGAAAATCTAGCTCACCAATCGTCAGTCTGCGGCACTTCAGATAACGGTTCACGGTTCGCAACGCAACTGCATACCCGTTTTCTGCAAGAATGAAACCGACTCCAAAACGGTATCGCCGGGATTTCGCATCTTCGAAGTCATTACAAGATCGCCTGCAATTTCAGTGTGGCGTGGGCATCAGAATTTCACCAAGACTTCAGCACCTCTTCATATTTCAGAGTTAGCCTTAGTTTCGGATTGCCGCAACGAGCCATCGGATTTCGCGATCGGAACAGGAGGCCACCATGACAGTGTCGATGTCGACCAGTTTTTATGTGGAACAGTTACGCGACGTCACCGTCGTCTGCTTCACCTGTCGTACAATTACAGAGATCAACTTCGATGTCATTTCGGAGGAGCTTCTGGAATTCGCCGATCTGGTGACACATGACCGCCCTGTTCAAGTCATCGCCGAATTACTGGCGATCCGCGAAGTGGATGCTATCGGGCTGGAAGTACTGCGGGCGTTTCACCAAACGATTCATGATGCGGGCGGTCGTCTGGTGATGTGCCGTGTGCAACCTTCCGTCAATGCAGCAATTCGCTGTGCAGGCTTGCCATGCGAGATTTTCGGCTCGCGAAGCGAAGCGATCTGGTCATTCTAATGCGGGTCGCACGTCCGTGTCGCATCGGAACATGGGTTATTAGACGCTGCCGTATGATGCCCACGGGCTGCTAACTCGCATTCACCCTGGAATATGAACATGGAATTCACTGAAGTTTCGGCAATTGAAATTGAGCAGATCCGTGGGATTACCGTCGTGCGATTTGCCGTTACCGAACTTACCGAAGCGAACTTCGAAGGAATTGCCGACGAATTAAGAGAACGACTTCTGACTCGTCGGTGTCGCCACGTGGTCGTAGACCTTGCTTCAATTAAAAAGATCGATGATCTGGGATTGGCAACACTGCAATCGCTTCACGACAGTATTGAAGAGTTGAATGGAATTGCGATTCTTTGTCGTCTGACTTCTTCGGTGATGAGCGCACTCAGCGAATCCGGTCTGAATAAAATGTTGCACATCCGACCGTCACTCAACGAAGCCATCTGGACCTTTTGATTTCGCTCGACCACGATGAAACTGTTCAGCCCGAGGCAGATTCATCAGTCGACATTCCGCCGCCTGATTGGCGTGCCAGGCCAATCGATCTTGGTTATTGAGGGGGCTGGCCTCCGTCAAGATGCTGTTCAAGCCCGCATTCAGTGACTCCAGCAGGTCGGTCGACAATGGAACCAGCGTCCCTCGGCTGGCATCGACCGTTGAAAGAGCATATCGCCGCGACAGGCGTGACAGGGCTTCCAGAGATTCCTCAGCAGGACTGTCTGGTTTCCACAGTCGAAGGGAACCCATCCGGCCTGCTACGGCCACTCGGCCGAATTTTGCATCCAGGGCAACATCGGTTGCTCCACCTTCATGACGCAACATTGGCATCAGAGCATCACCTTTCTCTGTGCTGAACAGGTGGACCCCGGCCGCCGTCGCAATCATCACCATCGACTCGTCGGAAACAAACGCCGCCACAGTCGGTTGCCCCGTCGTTTGAATTCGAATCGGTTCTTTTGAAATCTGTTGCAGCACATCCTGTCCACCCGGTGTGTCCGCCGAGAAGAGCCGCGTCGAATTATGGAAGTCCGTAATGATCATCTTGCGACCACTGCTGCTGAAATAGACTCCCTTCGCGGCGATCTGCCATCCCATCGATTGCTGATGGAATGCTTCGCCAGTCTCGACATTCCAGGCACGTGTTCCGAAATCACCAACCGCAACCAGGGTCTTGCTATCGGGGGCAAATGCAAGCTGCCAACAGTCATCAAACGTTGGCAACTGCAGCAGTCGGGGTTCCTGTTTTGTACTCGTTGAATAAACATAAATCTGGTGCGGTGCTCCATTCAGGCAGAATCCGACAATGGCTAAAGAGCGACCGTCAGGCGAGAACACAGCGCAGCGCACCCATCCCGTCGAATCCACCTTAAGAAGAGGCAAATCTCCCTTGGATTTCATATCGTCGGCCGACATCAGGAATCCGACAAAAAAGGAATGAACAAACACGCGATTGTCTCGGGGATGGAACAGCGGCATCGCCATCGCGTTAGAATCTGCGGCATTGGGAACACCAGTCGCTTGTGGTGACTCAGGCTTCGCCGTGACCCAAGTCTTAACAACCTTGGTGGCATTTGGAACGTCGGTATTTGTCGTTCGTTCGACTGCCGCAAAATGAGAACCATCGTGACTCCAGGCGACACGATATACGGGTTCACCCGCAGATACCGCCCGCAGTATTTTCCCCGTCGTGGCGTCGCGAAGGTCAATGTGGCCATCCGCCGTACCCGTCAACAACGAGCTTCCATCGGGATGAATGGCAACGGTCGATAGCGATGCGTCAGATTCACCTGTCGTCACGATCCCATCCTGCCGCTTCTTGAGATCCCAAACGGTCAATAACCCCTGTCGAGTCAATACCCCGATCAGGTCGCCTGCGGGACTGAAATGAATCGACTGCACCGAATCGTTGTGCGGCAGGACGACACACGAATGACCGGTGGTTCGCTCCAGCAGGCGGACTTCACCCAGGACGTTCCCACACGCAACCCACCGACCGCTGGGGTCGGGGCAGATCGAAGTCATCGCGGACTTGCCTGCCTGGACCGACGGAATCGACAAACTGGGGTCGCTCAAATGACGACAGTGAATCGTTCCCTGATTTGTTCCAGCCCACAATTCATCACCGAAGAACTGCAGCTCTGTGACGGTGTTTCCATTGCTGACAGGTTCATTCCAGATCAGTTCTGAATCGGAACTTGCCCCCTGAATGACAACCCCCTGCGGATTGGAATTTGCGATCGCCGTTATTTGACCATTGGCGTTATGCGAGACTTGAAACGGCTGCCATTTGGGGGGACGAGGAATCTGACGGATCGGTTTTCCCGTCATCAGATCGATGGATTCGTTGCGAAACGTCAGAAAGAAAGCAGCATTTCTTGCTGCAGAGACCTTGAACTGAGCACTTTTAATCTCGACATCCAGAAGTCGTCCATCGGTCAGATCCCAGATCAGATTATGAGATCGAAACGATTTGTCAGGAGACACGGGGTCACCGAACTGAACCACGAGTCGTTGATCATCACAACAGTGCCAGATTCGGCAGGGGGTCGCTGGTGCTGACGTCGGTTTCTGAAGGACCTGGGGAGGTTTGTCTGAGTTCAAATGGTGCAGCGTCAGTACTCCATCCACACCTTGAATCAACCTGACGCGCTGATCGTCATCAACAACCATGACGGTCCCGTCACCTGACCGCGAGCAGGGTTCCTGCAACTGGTGCAAGCCGGTTTTCAGAGACAGTCGTAACCGTCGACCGTGAGCCGTGTCGATCCAGGCTTCGTTACCACTCAAACGCAACTGGGGTGCGCTCCATCGATCCGTTGCCCGGGCAATTGGAACCGTCCCTGAATACCAATCCGGAACGAGTGCAGGTAACCAGCAACGGACAACCGGAAACGGCAGCCGTTGTCGAAGAAGGCTCAGACGTCGTCTGAGATCTCGATCAATTCGAAGATTCTGGGAATGACGATCTTCCATGGCCTTCGAGACTGCCGGATCTTCGGCCGACGTCGTGGAACGCGGGTTCGTTAACAGTTCGGTGTTCCGGCGTAACGCCTCGACGGTCCAGGCAAAAGCATCGACAAGAATATGTTCGTCACGGAAATCGGCACCACGGTCAGAACAGATCTGTACCGATTGCTCCAGCGCCTTTAATTCCTGCCGTATTGATTCCTGCTCTTGCACTTCCGTGAGATGCTTCAGCTTGATTGCCCGATCACGCTCGTCAGCAAACTCGCGCGCCGAATCGACAGCGCTCCGCCACATCCAGGTCGTGGTCGTGATTCCAGTCAGCAGAAACAGCGCTGCCACGGCCGTTACCGCCGACAGGATCTTGTTTCGCTGCGCCCAGCGTCCAAGATGAACCAGCCATGATGTTCTTCGCGCCTGGATCGGATCATGAATCTGAAATCGACGCAGATCATCTGCAAATTCCTTCGCAGACTGATAACGTCGCTGGGGATCCTCCGAGATCGCCTTCATGATGATGGTGTCAATGTCACGTGGAATCGAAGGATCGATCTGTCGCGGAGGGACCGGATCTGAATGGACGATCGGCTCCAGCGGATTCCTGCCGCGCGATTCTGCATGAACAGGCTTCAGCATCAGCAGTTCGTAGAGCGTCAATCCCAGGCTGTAGACATCGCTCCTCTCATCCGCACCACCTCCGAAGGCTTCCGGAGCCATGTAGCGAAGCGTGCCGATCAAGTCTAAGGACTGCGTCAGCTCCACATCATGAAGCGGTCTTGCCAGGCCAAAGTCCGACAGCCACACGGTGCCATGCAGATCCAGCAGCAGATTCGACGGCTTCACGTCTCGGTGGATGACTCCGCAATGATGCGCGTAATCCAGTGCATCCGCGATCTGTTCACCGATCCTGGCGACGGCTGCAGCTCGATGAAACGGACGACTCTCGGCAAGGGCTTGATAGACGTCACAGACGGCATCTTCATTTACAACGTCCTGACCAGCGGTTGATTCTGCGGTGACATGAGATGAACCAGTCACCTTGGTTTCGAGCGAAGAGGCTTTGCAACGTCGCTGTTTGAGAATCGCGATCAGTCGATCTAACCCAATACCGGGAACATATCGCATCGCGAAGTAATGGATGTCGTTCTGCAGACCGACCCCATAAACTTCCACGATGTTGCTATGATGCAGTCGCGAGATCGTCCGGGATTCCCGTTGAAATCTCAGGATATCTCTCTCGGACCGGAACAGCGAAGGCTTGAGCACCTTGACGGATGTCCGGCGATCGAGTGACTGCTGGATCGCTTCATAAACGATCCCCATTCCCCCACGCCCGATTTCACGCGTGATTCGGTAATCGCCCAGAGATTGCCCGATCAGGGTTGTTGATTCAGTGCAATCCACTCGATTGGCGCCAAGATCTGTAAACGCCCTATGGATCAGATCCTGGTCGCTGGCGAACCGCGTACAGTATTCCTCCGCCGTTGGAACCTCGCCCGCTTCGTATCGCAATTCCAGTTCGATCCCGAGCAATTCTTCGAGAAAGATCTCACGGTCACCAGGATCGACTTCTGCCAGAAAGATTTCGATCTGCGGGTTCTCGCCATTCTGCCAGCAATGCTCGAATCGTCGACACCATCGGTCAATATGCCGGGCTCTGAGGATCGAGGATTCAAAACGGCGAGTCATACCTGATTACTTCTGATCATTCTGCCAGAGCACGCGAATCAAGTTCAGCATGCGCTGGATCGTTCGTCGGGTGTAGCCTAGTTCCTGCGCGACTTCGTCATTGGTATACCCTTCCAGCTTGAGAACAGCCACCTTTTCCAGTTCGGGGTCATTGAGCAAGCGGAACAGTCGCCGATATTCATCCGACAGAATGGCGTTGGAAACCGGGCCCAGCAGTGTGGACGGAATTCGATCTAGCGGAACCTGGCCTGATCGCGTTTCTCGATCATCCTGCCGCACGTCCCCCCCACGCTTTGCGGCACCTTCGACCTTGAGCTGGTCATTCAGTTTTCGAACAGTGAATGTCGCCAGAAGTGCCCATAGATTGTGAGGATCATCCGGAGCGAAAAACTTCCCATTCTGGACCGCTCGACAAAAGGCATCAAACGCACCGAGTGCCACATCTTCTTCATCGAATCCACCCGGTCGACAGTTCTTCAGGCGTGCACGAGCCAGTTGCAACATTCGTTGCGAAAACCGTTCCCACAACTTTCCCGCAGCATCGGGGTCACCCTGCTTCAGTTGTGAAACAAAAAGAACAACGGAACTTCCATCGACGGTCATGATCTTCCAGAGAGAAGCGTATGACTGATCGTGAAGCACTCACGTTCAGCCTGGCTAGTGGTTTGTCAAAGCTAAAACGGGGGTTCAATGCGATGCGAAGACGAGGCTCCCGCCAAGCCACTAAGTCGATGTGCGCCAACTCCCTAAGCGGTTCGGCAGGAGCTTCGCCGCTTCGCCCTCGTGATCATCTACCCCCGTTTTTGCCTTCGACACTGCACTGGTACCGTCGAAGGATATCGGCATTCGAGCCGCGCGCCTACTTTTTCGGGGCTTGCGACTTAATGAACGCGATCAGATCGGCAAGGGCTTGTTTATCAATGTCCTTTTCCAAACCTTCGGGCATCAGTGACTGACCCGTCGAAATCAATTCATCCACAGTCTCACGCAGTATCACGTCCTCTTTCGCTTCGGCGCGTTTTAGAGTCAGCGATGCGGCGGTCTCAGCGGAAATGATTCCTGTGTGAATCTTTCCCTGCTTCGTCACGACAGTGTAAGTCTGAAAGCTTGGCTGCGCTTCGCGATTCGGGTCCAGAATTGCAACCAGCAGATCTGCTGCCGATTTGTTCTGGACGCTCGCCAGATCAGGCCCGACCTGATGGCCATTCGAGCCGGCTCGATGGCACTGAATGCACGTCTTGGCGTACAGCATCTGGCCCCGTTCGATATTTCCTTCGAGTTCCAGAGCGGGCTGAAAGTCGGCGACAACTTGCTTGCGATTTCCCGATGTTTCCGCCAGCACCCTGCGAGCTGCATCACGAACGCCAGTGTTCGGGTGATTCAACAACAGTTGCCGCTTGTCCCGTTCGATTTCCCCTGGTTTGACCGTATCCAATTCAATAGCCTTGACCAGTGCCGTTGCACCACTGGCCGAAGAGATCAACTGGTCAACCACTTCACGTCGAGTTGCCGGTCCAAATGCTTTCCACGGAGCGAGAATCAACTCCACGGATCGACCTGCACCGCTGGCAACAAGTGACTTGATAGCCGCCTGCTGCAAGGCGGGTGATGTTTGAGGTGTGAAAAGTTCTGGCAGAGCTTCCTCGATGAGACTCCCTTCCGAAAGCGCCAGAAGTGACACCGCCGAAAGTCGTGCCCCTTCGGATGCTGACGTATCCCGGGCGACGGTCGCGGCCCCGGCAAACAGCTTTTTCAGGGCGTCTGCCGCATCCATCGCCTTGGCCTCGGAAAGCAACCGGGCAATGCTCGTTCCGCGGCGCCGTGCACCCTCACCGACTGCCGTCAGCATCTGAGACCGCGTGACTTCATGGACGTTGGTTGTTGCGAGAGTGGCCACCAGCTTCACCGTGTCGTTTGTGTTGGGTGACGTCCCGATCAGCCTGGCCAATTCCACGAGCAACGGACGAATCGGTTCTGTGTCACCCGTCAGCAGTTCCTGGGTCAGCTTCGCCATGTGAGGATGAACGGATGACAGCCAGGCAGTCCTGAAATCTGGATCTGTCGCGGCCGCAACAGCAAGTTCCTTCAAACCAGGCACGGCTTGTTGAGGTGGCAGTTGTCCAAGCGTCATTGCCCATTGCCATTTCAGTCGCACTGAACCTTCCGCCAGACATGCGCTGATCCGCTTCAAACATTCGCTGTTGCGGGCTTCCTCATACAGGATCATGCCATGCTGCTGAACTCGTGGATCAGGATCGTAGAGCAATCCCATCACATCGACATCGTTCAGCGCATCAAGTCCATGCAGCGTCCAGGCGGCGTGCAACCGGGCCAGCGAGGTAACTCCTGGCTTTCGTTCCTTGATCCACGGCAGTGAGGACGCCGTCAAAGATCGCAATGGTTCCACAGCGGCCTTGTTCTGACGTTCAACCAGTAGCCGTTGGGCGGTATCGCGGATTGCTCCATGAGGCGACATCAGGTCTGCGACAAGCTCCTGAGTTGTCGAGCGACTTTGATCAGGCGGAGGGACACGCTTCATTCCCGGTGACTTCAGGCGCCAGATTCGACCCTTATCGTATCCGCTCTCCAGATCACACAACGCCTTGATGTCTTCCGGAATCGAGGCCGGATGCTCAATCGTTTCACGGTACATATCCAGCATGTACAGAGTTCCATCAGGAGCGTTGACGAAATTTGTCGGGCGGAACCAGTTGTCGGATGATGTCAGGAATTCGCAATTCGAATCTGTCCGCTCTGCAATAAAGCTGATTCCGTCGGCCGTCAGCTTCTTCCTGTGAACCAGGTTGCCTCCGACATCGCCAATAAAGACATTTCCCTGAAATTCAGCCGGATAAGCCCCACCTCGATAAACGGTGATCCCAGTCGCCGATGTGAAGAAGCCAATTGGAACCAACTCTGTCGGAGGAAGACGTTTGGCAAACTCAGGATCGGCAGCGCGTCTCGCAGTTCTGACCAATCGCCAGGGCTCCGCAGAGCTTTTGCGAAAAACCACCGCCGCTGCACCCTCTTTGGCAATCGGACGGATCGTGCTGGGAATCGTCAATTGCGGATTGCGTTCCAGATAATGAAGCGGCCATGTGACATGAACGATGTGGTTACTGTTCGAACAGATGAACCGATCACCATAGTCATCCACCGTATGTCCAAACTGCTGACCACCCGAGACCAGTGTAATCTTGTTGGTCTTCGGATCGAGTCGCAGATCGCGTCGTCCCGGCGTGAACTTCCGTTCTGGCTGTCCGTCTTTGGCAGGGATCGTCAGATCTCCACCAGCCAGGCCCGACGAAAAGTAGATGGCGTTATCGCGACCCCATTCGAGCCCATTGGCAAGTCCCTGAACGTTGGACTGACTGAAGCCAGTGCAAATGATCTCTTTGAGATCCGCGACATTGTCACCATCGGTGTCCTTCATAAAGTACAGATGCGGCGGGGCGAGAACATAGACACCTCCCTTCGCACAGCAGACCGATTGAGCCCAACGGAGCTTATCTGCGAAAACGACGCTTTGGTCCATCGTTCCATCGGTGTTCGTATCCCAGAGCAACCGTATGCGACTCCAGCTTTCAGCTCGCTGGTCTCGGTATTTTTGGACTCGTTGTTCTGGCAGAAACGGATAGTCCGACATTTCGACAACGTACATCCGGTTCCGCTCATCAAACGCTGCATCGATCGGATCGGCAACGAGTGGTTCGCTGGCAACCAGTTCGAGTGAAAAGCCATGCTGCAGCTCAAAGCTCTTGAGAGCGTCTTCAGGTGACTTTGCCGGGATTCGCGGCAGCAATTCTGCCAACGGTTTCTCTTCACAGATTGCCGACGACGAAATGAACACAACGGCCAGCAGCATCAGCAGACAGGTACCAGAACGATATCTCATCGAGTGGCTCTCCGAAGACAGGGCACCGGGGGGATCGTGCGAGGCAGGTCACCAACGCATTGAGGATACCGTGTCGTTTCCGGAACTCGAAGTGAGTCTAAGTGAATTGTTGAGTGGCCAATCTCCTTTGCCGATGTGCCTGCATGCCTGATAAGATTTACTGCCGTTTTTTCGCGGCCCTCAAAGTTGAGCGAAATCTCATGAGCGTGACGATCAACGATACTAAAGAAGTTTGTCGGCGATCCGTACGTGGCGAACCTGCGTGGGAGGTCGCAACGCTGTTCCCAATGCAAGGGATGTGGTCCGAGTCGGCCTATCTGGCACTTTTGGGAAATCGCCTGATAGAACTCAACGATGGCTGTCTGGAGTTTCTTCCTCAGCCGACATACTTTCACGAAATGATCGTGGAATTCCTGTATGACTTGTTGCGAGCATTTGTGAAAGAACGTGGATTGGGAAAGGTGATGCGAGCTACGTTGCCCATTCGCCTTTGGGATGGCCAGATGCGTGAGCCGGACGTTCTTTTTTTACGCCCTGACCGCTTACACAAACTCGCCAATGCTGGCAATCGCGCCCAACCTGATGGCGCTGATCTAGTGATGGAAGTAGTCAGCCCGGGTGCTCTGAATCGGGAACGCGACCTTGAAGTCAAGCGGAAGGAATACGCTACAGCGGGAATCGCGGAGTACTGGATTGTTGACCCAGAACTCCGCACGATTACCGTCTTGAAGCTGGCAGAGGATGTTTACTTCGTTGCCGGTGAATATCAGCCGAACCAGTTGGCCATGTCACACTTGTTGCCTGGATTTACTGTCTTGGTCGACCATGTGTTTCAGGCTGCCGAACCAGCCTGAAACCGACATCACCTGGCCTTGATTTCCACCTTCAAACTTTCAACCCACTGCTTGTGTTCATCCGTGTAGTACAGATAAGCACGGCTGGCTGGACCGGTGTAGCTGCCTGGCACTGCAGCCACCAGACTCAATGGAACGTCAACTCGAGCTTCCTTGTCGAGTGATCGCCAGTAGAGCACGACTTCGCGTCCCAGAACTTCATAGGCGCTGATCTTGCCACTCTTCACCAGTTCCTTTAACTGATCGTGTCGCACTTCCAGGCCACCTGGAATTCCA
Organism: uncultured Schlesneria sp.; assembly: GCA_963977965.1. Lineage (GTDB taxonomy): Bacteria > Planctomycetota > Planctomycetia > Planctomycetales > Planctomycetaceae > Schlesneria. The sequence goes on along the minus strand of CAXBSB010000028.1, from coordinate 8,506 downwards.
ATGATTGCGATCGGTGTTGGAATCACTTCGCTTGTGCGATTGATCGCGACTATCGTTGCCTCAGTCGTTGCCCCCTCTTCGACGACTCGATCTCGAAGGCCGACTTCCAGATGCAGCTTGCACTTGTCCGAAGAATCCGGTTGCAGGTTGTGATAGTTGACGGCCAATGAATAAGGCATCTTTGAACCATCTTTCATGACGACTTGCACCTGATGCTTGCCCGGCGTCAGCAGTTCGGCAAAACCCGGCAGCACGATCGCTCCTGTCGTGTTCTGATCGAAGGCCACTGGCTCCCCGACGGACTTGCCATCAACAATCAACTGCAGGTGACCTGGCTTTGTCGGTCGGGCTTGCGACTTGTCGTAGGCCACGATGGCTCGCAGAGCCAGCACGGTCGACTGCGTCGAACCAAATCGACCTGCCTTGCAGTTCTCGGCCAGAAACTTCAGTGACTTCTGAACGTTCTCGGAATAGTGAGGGTTCTTTAACCACGCGAGAACAGCCAATGCCGTTGTCTCGATCGCCAGAGCTTCACCGCCACTGCCAATCACGCTGGTCGTCGCACCCGCAAGAGACCCATCGGCTTGCTGTTTGCCGGCAAGTTTATCGAGCAGATGATTTTCGCCGTCTTTGTCTCCGGCAAGACCAAGAACGTTTGCCGCCAGAGCGATCGCGTAGGTATTCAGCGATTTCTCACCCGCGTCACGAATCCATTGCACTTCTGTCGACAGATCGCTTTTGACACCCGCTTCGAGCAAGGCCCAGGTGTTGTAGGCGTTGGCACATTCGGGATCAGCGATCCAGGTATGCAGCGTATGAGTCTTGCGGAGATAGCCCCCCTTTGAATCTCGCTGATCCAGCAACCATGTGCGGGTTCTCTGCAGCATCTCAGGATCGACATAGCGAACCTGCGACATATCGGTGAATTCCAGCAGGCCGTATGCGGTCAATGCGTCGTGTCCGGGATCAGCACCAAACCATTCGAATCCACCACTCTTCGATTCAAATCCTCGCAATCGATCGTATCCCGTCTGAAGAATCAGGCTGCTTTTCTCGATGAGCGACGGATCGACCCCTTGATGCGACATGAAGTACTGCTGCGCCATCACCAGCGGATAGACCGTCGAACTGGTCTGTTCAAAGCAACCCGAGGGTTCACGAATCAGGGCTGCGAGCGATTCGGTCATGCTGGCCAGCGGCGTCGGATAGACCACAACGCGTGCTTCAAGACTACCTGGCACGAACGTTTTGGGAATCGTGATGTCGTGCGACGCTGTTCCTCCCGCTTCGAGCAACCCGCCAGACCCATCGGTCTTCGGAAAACCCAACGGACGGACCATCACAGACCTTGTCACTTTGTCTGCATAAGGCCCGGCGGTCGCGGCAAGAACGAGCTTGGATTCACCAATCTGCTTCCCGAAATTCAGGTTGAGGTACTGTCGCACTCGCCCATTCGCTGGCAATGCGAACTTGATCACGCCAGGTTCGGTCGTACCGGACCATTGATACTGCACTGACGAATCAGGCAGATCTGTATTCGTCGCGTTGACGATCCCCAGGGGAAGGCGGACGGCATCACCCATGGTGACTTCCAGAGGAAGTTTGGGTTCCAGATAGAATGGAGCAACTGACTCGATCACCAGCGACCCTGTTCCCAGAGCCCCGCTGTTGGTGAAGGCGTCACCGAATACCCGGAAACTGGTCACGGAATCATTCAAGGCGAATTCGACTGAGGCTTCACCCTTGTCGTTCGTACGAACCCCCGCGTTCCAGAACAGCGTCTCTGCAAAGTCGATTCGATCTCCCGGCGCACGATTGGCTCGAACCTGATGCGCGTAGATCCGCTCGATAGCAAGATCATTACGAACTTCGATCTTGCGAAATGCCTTTGCTGCGGCAAGTCCCCCAAATGGCTGCCGTGCTTCAATGCCGTTGGCAATGTCCCGTGGAGCTTCTCGATCTGCGATCTCGACACCAATCGCGTCAGCCAGATGTTCCGCTGCTGCTGCTGCGCCTCCTTTGGCTGCCGACTCATCTTTATTCTGTGCCGCAAATTCGACGGGGCCTGAAGCGTTTCTGGGAATCAGACCACCACCAAAACCGCCTTCAAACCCACCACGTCCACCGAACGGTATTGCAAGAAACTGGCGGAGCGCGAGCACGCGGCGAGCAGCGTCACCGTGTCCTGCCGCAAACTTTTCCTTTTCAGAAAATGCAAACCGGCGCCAGCCTTGTGTCCCCAGCAGCAGATCGACCGCGACGTGTCTCTGATCATTGGCTGGATCAAGATACAGATGAGCATCCGCGAGCTCGCGAACTTCTCCTTCGAGCAGGACCATCACGGGCAACCGCGGAGCCTGCTCTCGCTTATCAATCATTTCCAGAACGCTCTCGTCCGTTGCAGTAATCCCTACGACGGCACTGACGGGTTTGCCATTTTCATCTGTGGTTTTCACCTGAATTTTTGCAGGACCTCCCGGGACATACTGCTTCGCGTCCGCCGTCAACTGAATCTGTACAGAATGAGTCGGCTCGCGAAAGATCAGGCGTTCGGCCAGCGGAGTTCCCTTTTTGTCCTGAACAGTGACTCGCAAAACACCGTCAGCGGCTCCGGTTGAGAACACAAGTTCTTTACTCTTCCCGGCGCTCAGTTCGACGGACTGCATCGCCACTTCTTTTTCACGTTGCTGAAGCACGACGCGATAGGCGCCGGTCTCTGAGGCTGCGATCGAGACTCTTGCGTCGTCTCCCTTGCCAACCACATCCTGCACTGCAGTCAGTACGACACCAGAGGGTTTGACCACAGGAAGTTCGAACTGGGTTTTGATTCCGGATGGTTCAAGAATCTTCAATCGATACTTGCCGTTGGCGACAGGCTGGAAGCTGAAGCGGCCACGCCCTTCATGCTCACTGCGAAACTTAGCGACTTCCTGATCGTTGGCATCGACGACGATCCCTGCCAGATCTGCGGGCTTACGGGCTGGAGTAAAGGCTTCGAAGTAGACTCGATTATTCAGGCCTGAGATCAGATCTCCCCCTTCGGGATAGATCGTGAGGTCCACAGTCTGCAGCAGAATCGGGATCGTCTTGCTGGCGGTTTCCAACACACCGCCATCTTCGATCACCATCGCCAGAGTCCCCTCACCGCGACGAATTTCCGGCGGCAATTTGAATCGAGCCTGGCAGTTCCCTTTAGCATCGATGCTGGTCGTGCCGCGAAAAACCTCTGCCCCATCCACGCGAGCCAGCACCGTGACGGGAGCACCTGATGGGATCCCTCCTTCGGCACGGTCAGCATGCAGCGATGCAACCACTTCATCGCCAACTCCGTAACCATCGCGAATGAATTTGATCTGAGTTTTCAGTCGCGGAGCGCGGTACGCCCTGATGTCAAACTTCCGTTCGGCCGGTGGCTGACCATCGGGATAACTCACCTTGATCGTGTATTCCCCACCGGCCTGCGATTGCGGTATCGCCCAACTGAAACCCGTCACACCATCCTGAAGCAGCGATTGGCCTGAAGCCACGGTATCGCCCTTGGGGCCTTTGATTTCTACAACACCGATTAACCCGTGTTCTTGCAGAAGGGGCTTGCGAGTTTCACAGTGGAGAGGAACGGCGCGGACGTACAGCTTTTCACCGGGGCGATAAATCGGTTTGTCCGTGCTGATGTAGGTCAAGTAACGGTCGCCACGCATCCCCTCGGCGATTTGCGTCGCATTCAGCGCCTGACTTCCAGGCGGGTTTTGAGCAGTCGCCGTCCAGACACAAACCCCGACCATACACAGTGCGATCAGCGCAAAAAAAGGACGTTTCACGGGAAAACTCCTGTTGAGAAACGGCGAAGGGAAGCCTGCCGTGCTTTGAAAACGAATCAACTGGGGATTCAGACGTCCCATCGGACGCGAAAGTTCCAGAAACATAGCAAGTTTGTCACGAGTGTGGGTCGCACGTCCGCGTCGCGTCGGAGCATGGTTTGACTCTGCCGTACGATGCCCGCAAGACGTTTAGATACATTCCAGACAGGCTTCGAATCGGAAGAAGTAGTTTCTCGCGTTCGAGTTACGTTTCTCGCCAACTCCAGTAAGTTGCCAGGTAGGTACCGACAAACGTTGTCAGCGTGGCACCAAGATTCCAGCTCCCTGCAACAGGATTGGCCGACACGTCACTGTAGATCTGATAGATCGAAAACGCTCCCATACAGAAATTCATCATTCCGACAACAACACCAAAGAAAATGCGAAAGCTTTGATGAGACGAGTTTGTCGAACCTGAATTCTGTTCGAGTTCGAAGATCTTCTTGTACGCATAGAGACTCATAATGACTCCGATACCACAAGCAATCCCCAAACCTTTCAGGGACGCAAGGAGCCACTGATTGCCCAGAAGTTCGCGTCCAATCACCAGCCAGGCGACAAACGATGCCGTCAATGCCGCATAGAACGAGCGTCGGCGACGATTTTCAGCTTTCGATTGCTGTTTCAACCGGGTGACCAGTGGCGTTGTCTCGAATATCTCATCTTCCCGAAGAAACATCATGGCCGCTCACTGAGAATGTTACAGTTTCCAAACGCAGCCTACCCCTTAATGCAAGGATTTGCCACGTGCGTTCGGCCTGAGATGAACTTGCAAGCATCAAGATTTGATGGGGCGGATAAAGAAGACTACAAAAGATCATGTCACATCGCTTTGTCCAAGCGAGTGACTTTGACCTGAACTTTGGGTGGCAGTTCCAACCCAGGTTGCCGTTCGATCAATCCCTTCAGAGTCACCTTTTCACGAATGAGTGACCTCGCGGCGTTGTGCATTGACGGATCCGAGGAAAAGTCCAGTGGGAACGAGATCTCATCCGCTTCGATGACCAGGTGATCATTCTTTCCATCGGCCTGATGGCGAAGTACCCCCGACATCGACATTTTGGCGAAGTCTGTTTTTGTTTCGTGGTCTGCGAGAGATAGTTTTTCAACGTCGACAATCCAGCGGGCCGCTACAGCAGTACCGCGAACCCGGCGTAACGATCCTGTGACGAGTACGACTTCCTTATGATGTTCGGATGCCAGCTTCCTCAAGGCGTCGCTTTGCAGATTCAACTCCCAGACCAGTCGATCCATCGTGATTGTTGTGCCAGTCGTCTCGCCCCCGATCGCAACCAGCCCATGTCGCAATCGCCCGCGACATTCGACATGAATTGCTGCATGAGCCGGGGCTGCAACCTGCTTCTGCGAGTCCGCTTTTTTGCCTGACGGCTCAGCCGCCGATGCATCAGCAGACAATGCAGGAAGAGAACTGAGTAGCATCATCATCGGGATAATGATTCGCTGCATGATGCGTTCCATGGTCTCGGTCATAATCTTCAACTTCGACTTCTGCGATCACCGTAACTTCGCCGGATCGACTTTCATCCGGAATTCTACCAGACGCCGAGGAGGGACAGGGCCGTTGGTCGGCGTCGGCGTCTTCAGGAAGGAAAGATCCAGGACACCACCGGGAACTTTTGCCGGCGGAGTATAGCCCCAGAAGTTTCTCAGAGCGGGAACGGGTCTCGCATTCGCATAGATCAGGTCTCGCACAGTCGTCATCTGAACGGGATCCTGACTGGGTGTCGCAAATGTTCTCGACCAGACCAGTGCTGCGGCCCCGGTGACATGCGGTGCTGCCATCGATGTCCCATCCTGCTGAGCGTACTGGCCGTTCACAACAGTACTGACAATTCCCACGCCGGGAGCACCAATATCAACACTGCGCTGCCCGTAGTGGCTGAACGACCCGCGAGCGTTGTTCGCATCAATCGCCGCAACAGTCATGATGTTCGAATTTGGCAGCGATGCGGGAAAGTATGGTGACGTGTCGTTGTTATTACCGTTGCCGACCGTATTGCCAGCCGCCGCGACAAACAGCACCCCGCGTTTTTCCGCTCGAGTCACCGCTTCGGCAAGTTCGCGTGAATTGTCGGGACCTGCCCAACTGTTCGAAAGAATGTGAGCACCGTTCGCAACAGCCCAGTCGATGCACTTCACCGCGTCGGATGTGGAACCAGAACCATCTGGCCCCATAAACCGCATTGCCATGATCTGTGTTTTCCAACTGACTCCGACGACTCCCACCCCATTGTTACCAACACCGGCAATCGTCCCGGCGCAGTGAGTTCCATGGCCCTCTTCGTCCATCGGATTGTTGTCGTTGTCGAAGAAGTCGTAGCCGTACGTTCCATTCCGCGTCCACATGTTGTTGCGCAGATCAGGATGGTTGTAATCCACGCCTGTATCAATCACGGCAACGATCACCCTGGGAGCCTCACGAAGGGTTGGCCAGACATCCGTCACTCGGATATTTCGCATTCCCCAAAGCTGGTTCAGCAAGGGATCATTGGGAATCGTTCCGGTTGCTGCTGCCTGTGCAACGTCGACACGCTGCGTGGGATTTGCCGTCACCACGTAATCAGGAGATGCATAGACAACGGCATCGTCTTCGAGCAACGCTTTGACCGCGGCGCCTGACACTTCCAGCTCAGGTTCGACGACGAGAAACGAACCTTTTTCGTAATCTTCCAACTGCTTCAACCCCGCCGCTGCCAGTGTTGCCGCCGCAGGCTTCTTGGTTGACGCAGGGTAACTGATCAGGATCCGTCGAGATTTTTCGTCGACTTCGGGAACATTCGCATCCATCCTGACGGCCATCGAACGAATCGAATTGGTTTTCTCTGCAGGGATCGTGTAGACCGCTTTGCCGCATCGACTGATACCGCGGAACCGACAATCTCCCCGCTGCAGCAGATCCAGTTCCGGTGCCAGCCGTTTCTCGTGACTCGCTTTCGGTTTAACGGCCCAGGTCTCGGCAGATCCCGTCTCGTACAAACAAAGAATTGCGAGCGCCGCGAGGACTGCTCGAACGCGAAATACGACGGTTTGTGATCCTGCGACGCGACCTCTACAGGGTCGAACCGACGAATCAACGATGAAAGACATTCGCGGGAGTCCTTGATCTGTGATCTGACTTCGCTATGAAGAAACGATGTACGCACCGAATGGATAAAGCCCGGTAATTCCCCGATTGAATTCTTACGGATTCTTAATGCAAAAGGGGCGACGCGTAAAGATGAAGATTTTTGGCCTTACCACAAATTGAGACAGATAAACGCTTGGCGAACCGAACATGATTCGCTGGTTTTACAGGGCCATTGCTTTCTGGCGCGGCCGGGCCGGGACCGCGCTCGAAGCGAACAGGTCTCCACCTGATTTGAAGAATCGATTGCACCGGGGGAGGTTACCGCGGTCGAAATGACATCTTGATCCCGTCGACCCACAGTTTCCCCGTAGCGCCGTTCAGGCCGATGCGCACGATCATTTCCCGAGCTCTGTTGGGGATAGTGATCGTCTTGCTGGTCGAACGCCAGTCGATTGACGTTCCCAGCCATGGGCCGATCGACTCCGTCTGGAACCCCTTGCGGTTCTCATCGTAGAAGTGGATCACCAGTGCGGGCATTTCGAAGCCCTCTTTACCCGGAACCGTCCCCGCGGTCTTGTAGTCCAGTTCGACGAGTATGCTGCCAACCTTGGTTCCGTCCACTGCCATGGCCTGCAGTGCCTGAGAAATCCGCCCCGGTGTGTCAGATTCAAATAACGCCGAGAACTTTCCGTCGGTGAACTCTTTGTCATCGACCGTCATCAATCGCTGATAGTGCCAGTGATCCGGCTTTCCATCTTGATCCTCATCCTCTTCAAAGCCACCGTTGAGCAACTTGGGGTTGAGAGGGTCTGGTTTCACTTGCCGCTGATCTTCCGATTTTCCGGTCATGGGAACGAACAGTGTCGAAATCAGTTTCGTTCCAACGAGCTTGCCTTCTTTCTTTTCAAACAGGTGAAACACCTGCTGATAACGCTCACCCAGTGGAACCAGCAGACGTCCGCCATCTTTCAACTGATCAATCAGGGGCTGCGGAACTTTTTCCGGCGAGCAGGTGACAATGATCTTGTCGAACGGAGCATGCTCTTCCCAGCCGAGGTATCCGTCTCCCACTTTGGTTGTGACGTTGGTGTAACCGAGTCGCTTCAATCGCTCGGCCGCCTGTTTCCCGAGCGGTTCCACAATTTCGATCGAATAGACTTCTTTACACAGATTCGACAGGACCGCCGCTTGGTAACCGCTGCCGGTTCCAATCTCCAGAATTTTTTCTCCGGGCTTTACAACAAGCAATTCACTTTGGCGCGCTACAGTAAGCGGTTGCGAAATAGTTTGCCCTTCGCCAATGGGGAAAGCTTTGTCTTCGTAAGCATGTGTTTCGAAAAAAATAGAATCGTTTCCAAAAAAAAGATGCCGAGGAACTTTTTCTATTGCTGCTAAAACGTTTTCATCGGTAATTCCTTTGCTGCGAAGCGTGGCTGCAAGTTCTTTACGTAAACCTTTGTGACGATATGTGTCGGTGAAATTCATTTGCACAAACCAACAACTAAAATGATTTGCCTGCTTGCATTGTTTTTCACAATTATAACAACGCTGAAAAGAAATT
>CAXBSB010000027.1:0-47684 GCA_963977965.1 uncultured Schlesneria sp. | reverse complement strand
TCATTCAAGGAATGTCATGTGCAGAGTCCTGAGTCCAGCGTGAGGACGATGGCGCAATTTGGGAAAGCAGCAAACGATGGACTTGCAACTTGGCTCTGATGGCAATCCGGTGATCGACCAGTTCAGTGAAGATGGCTTCGTGGACCTGACGTTTCGGATTGTTGATCTGGTCGACGATGGCTCACACTACCGCTTCCATCTGGCCGCCTCATACGACAATTGCGAGGTCGGTCTTGACGTGATTCTCGTGAAAGGGATCAAGAGTGGATTTGACTCAGAAATGAATCTGAAAAAAGGACGCGTCTATCAGAAGGGCGTTCGGTTCATGAAGTCAGGCGTTGAAAGTGACCGGCTCGTTTCTGCACTCGGCATGCTGTACGGCGCTGAACCGGTACCTCAAACGATGGTACGCGAAGAAACATTCACGATCATCGCGCTGCATCAAGGTGATCTGGACTTTGAAAATGAATGTGTCAAACTGAAGTTGTTCGGCAAAGACGGTGAACCGTTCGATGAGAACGCGTACTATGAGTCGTTCTTCAATGTCGATCTGGCGAACCGTGTGGTCTATTGGAACGAAAAGGATCCCGATTATCGGCAGCCACTGCTTGACGCTTTGGTAGCCACGTGAAACATAAACACCGCCAAAAGTGTCGCAGTACCACGCGATGAAGTTTCGAAAAACTAGGAACGACGGCGGCTTTGACGACTCTTTCAAAGTAGCCTTCATCGCTCCGCGTGAAGTCAGCCGATCTCGCCGACAGCGAAGATGATCAATCTCCGCAGGTTGTCATGACACGCTGGTTTTAATGGATCGAATCGGGGAAGACGACAGTCTCCGAATGCACGTCGTTATTTGGAGCCTGATTCCATGTCAGCCGATTTTGAAACGATTATCAACAGCTTTCCAGACGCTTTTCTTTCGATCCATTCAGATGGTCCGCCAACGTACCGGGGAGAGAACCCGCACCGAATCATCGTCACCGGTACTCCAGATGCTTTTCGAATGTTCGCACAGATCCTGAACATGATGGCCGATACTGTGACGCAGAAAACAAACAAGCAGGGCCTGGGTTGGAATCTTCTCGTCGGCACCGAAACGATACCACAACTTCAATTGGCCCCAGGACATTTGCTGAGCCTTGCCTGTGATCCTGAAGCGGCGTCAACGACGTAAACAGTTTGCCAGCCTAAGACAACTTCGTGTCATCGCGTGCTCCTGCATCAACCACCTCTCGGCAAAGTATCTTTACCCAGGGATCACCGGTCACAAAAACTGTGATCCGAGTCTCGATGTTTCACGTTCTGTGAGAGAATGGAAGAAGTGAGAATTCGGTCATCGAAACCTGAAGGGATGTATCATGCCAGACGAACGTGTGATTCAGGCGACAAGCGGTTGGGCGGTGCTTCCGGTCAGTTTATCGATGATCGGCGGGGGAGCAGTGCTGTTCATAACAGCTTTGGCATTCAATCATTCGTCAATCGCGTTTTTGCTGGTACCAGCAGCGTTTCTTGTTGGTTTGTCAGGGTTTGTGACACTCGGCGGGTACTTCGCGCTGCAACCGAATGAAGCGTGTGTAATCAGTCTGTTTGGTCCGTATCTGGGAACAGTCAAAGAGAGTGGCTTTTATTGGGTGAACCCATTTACGACGCGCCGCAAGATTTTGTTGCGATCACGCAATTTCGAAGGGACCAAGCTGAAGGTCAATGACAAGACGGGTAATCCGATCGAGATTGCCGCCGTGACGGTCTGGCACGTTGCCGATGCTGCCAAGGCGATTCTTGATGTTGATGACTATGACAATTATGTCCGGATTCAAAGCGAAACGGCCCTTCGTCACCTCGCCAATAGTTTTGCGTATGATCATGGCGAAGTTCACGAAATCACGTTGCGCAGCGGGATGGATGAAGTCTCCGTTGCCCTGAAGTCGGAATTGCAGGATCGGCTGACTCAGGCTGGCGTCATTGTTGATGAAGCCCGGTTGACCCACTTGGCGTATGCTCCGGAAATTGCCGGAGTCATGTTGCGACGTCAACAGGCAGAGGCCATTATCGCTGCACGCCAGAAGATCGTGCATGGTGCTGTCAGTATGGTTGAAATGGCATTAAAGGAACTGGACGAAAAGAAGATCGTCACGTTTGACGCTCACGACAAGGCGTCTCTCGTCAGCAATCTTCTGATTGTCCTGTGCAGTGAAGCGGAAGCTCAACCAGTCATCAATACTGGATCGAAACCTGCGTAGTGCTGGTCGCTGTCGTTCCTCGCTCGATTCACCATGGGCCGCGAGTTTATTCGACCAATTTCAGCACGATCCCTCGAACCTCCATCACTTCTTTGCCAGCGATTCGTGTTGCCTGTAGCGTCAACGGGCCGTGACCTGCCTTGAGATGGATTTCTCCGAGTGTCATCGGGCGGAAGTCTTTGACGAGTGATTCTCCGTCACGCGGGTAACGATCGTTCTCGGCACCGCGTGCCGGGGGATCGTGGGGTTCAGTCACCTGGCCGGATGAACGTCCTTCACCGAACGTCAGCTCGATGCTGGATCCAACGTTTTCGGCGGCACAGGTGTAGTAAACTTCCACCGCATACTTGCCTGTCGTTGCGACACTGATATCCCACGAAATCTTGTCGTCAATGGATATCCAGTTTGTGAAGTAAGAGCAGTTCGGGGCCTTGGCACTGCGGCGAATTTTTCCCGAGGCGACCCCGTCTCGAGCCGGAAGCAATGTGACCGGGAATTCTCGGTACCCGACCGTAAACGGATGGACGACTCGCTTCATTTCTGAAAGGACAGTCTGCCGCCAGTCGATCACGGCCTGGGACAACCGTCGTGCTTCGTCGGGACGCTGTTGTGACAGGTCCTGCTTCTGACCAGGGTCGGCGATCATGTCGAACAGCTTTCCTGCGACATCGAGTCGATACTGCTGAGTCCTGACGCTGACATTTCCACTCCAATGTGAAAAGATCATCCGATCAGGCCAGTTTTTTTCTGTGCGGGTTAACAGCGGGACCAGGCTGAGTCCATCGAGTGGCTTTCCGCCATCGAGTTTCAGGCCACTCAGTTCGGCCAGTGTTGGGAGGATATCAATCGCTCCGGCGATTTGAGAGATTGTCGTTCCTGCAGGAATTCTGGCTGGCCAGCGGATCAGCAGCGGTGATCGAACTCCCCCTTCGTCAGTTGATCCCTTGCGCCCTTTCATGCCTCCATTCCAGCGAAAGCTATTCGGGCCGTTGTCGCTGAAATACAGCACGATGGTGTCTTGAGACAGCTTGAGGTCTTCGAGTTGCGTCAGGATTCGGCCGACATTCCAGTCGATGTTTTCGCACATTGCCAGGGCTGCTCGAGTCATCGCGGGATCTTCTTCCTGCGGCCCGTCGTATCGTTTTTTCAGTTCAGCGTTCTTGAATTTGTCGAAGAAGCGATCCGGGACCTGCATCGGGGTGTGAGGTGTATTGAGTGCCAGATAACAGAAAAAAGGAGATTGACGGTGACTTTCGATGAATTTCAGGGCATGGTCCGTCAGGTCCTCCGTCATAAATCCCTTGCCGCGGACGATTCGACCATTGTGTTCCAGCGGGGCATCGAAGTAATCACCCCAATGTCCCGAACAGAATCCATAAAACTCGTCGAACCCTCGACCATTCGGGTGGTAGGGGTATTGAGTTCCATTGTGCCATTTTCCAAATACGGCGGTGGCATATCCAGCAGACTTGAAGAGATTGCCGATCGTTCGTTCGTCCAAGTCCAGGCGTTCGCCTCCGGTTGACACGTTCCAGACATTTCCGCGCGGGTGATAGCGTCCCGTCAGGAATTCTGCCCGGGTCGGCGAGCAGACGGGGCAGACGAAGAACCTTTCAAAGAGCGCTCCATCGCGGCCCAGAGAATCAATATGCGGAGTCTGCAGGTTGGTGTTCCCGTGAATACTGAGATCTCCCCACCCCTGGTCGTCTGTCAGGATCACCACGACATTCGGTCGGTTCGCACCGTGAACGATTGCCGATGTCGCGACAACGTGAACACAAACGAACAGCAGAATTGCCGACAGGCGAGCCGAGTCGTTGCGATGACAGAAGGTTCTGAGCGGGCACACGGCGAACTCCTTCAAAGATGGAAAAGCGGATTCGTTGAGCCCAACCAAATTAAGTGTCCGCGGGCTGCTAACCCACGTCGACATGCGACCCGCCGTGAAATTCATCTGGAATTTGTGTGGCAGCTTTACAATCATCAACGAACCGACGAGACTGGCGTCTCCATTTCTTATTGGTAACCAATCTCATCAATGAAGCCAATGCACTTCGGGCCAGCTTCCTGGAATGTCATCTGATGGACGATACGAACCACGAAACCATAGTCGAAGGCCAAACGCTGCGCATGCGCGTGTTCTGGTTGATCGCCGTGTTTCTGGTCATTACGGTCGCCTTGTGTGCCTGGTATTTTCATTCCGTGGACGCTCAAGACAAGCGATTGGCCCAGGCCATCAAGGCAGGGGGAGGGGATGTTGGCTATCGGTTTTCCGGCCCGGAATGGACTCCACAAAACTTCCGAGACTCCGCGCCGTTTCTGGAAGTCGTCAACGCTGTTGATCTGAGTGGTCAGGAAGTGGCGGACGATCTTCTGCAGGAGGTGACGCGGTTAACATCAATTACCGAGTTGATCCTGGATCGCACGGGTTTGAATAATCGTCAACTGGGGTTGTTGCGCAGTTTGAGAACTCTGAAGCGTCTTTCGTTAAATGACACCGCGATCACGGATATCGGCCTGGCTCATCTGTCGTCGTTGAACAGGCTGGAATCGCTCGACCTGCGGCATACCGCGACGTCTGATGAAGGGTTGCGTCAGGTGGTTAAGCTGGTGAGATTGAAGGAACTGATCCTGGGGGATACCAAGGTAACGGACGAGGGGCTTGGTTTACTTCAAAATCTGAGGCAGCTCGAAATCCTGGACTTGCGACACACTCAGGTGACCGACGCGGGACTCGACAATCTTTCCGAAATGAAATCGCTGAAGCAGTTGTTTCTCGCTCATTCTGAGACGACAGGGACAGGTCGATTGTTTCTTCGGCAGGCTCTGGGTGAGTGCACAATTACGCCTGATCCTTAATGGCATCCTCGTAGTTTCCCAGCACCTTTGGGGGCAACGTAGGGTGGAAGTCTGGTCGATCATGGTCATGTCTGTGACCGACCTGCTGTTTTACAGACAAGCCGGGAGGGCGAGGCGGCGAGGCTCCCGCAGAGCCGCGATTGAGTATTACGCTTCCCGATCCGAAGAAGGTTCGACACGAGCCTCACTCTCCTGCTTCGCCACAGCCGTGCCATGCATCAAGACGATTTAGCGGCCGTTCGTTGATTTTACTGTAATGCAATATCAGCCCTATTGTCTGCGGTTTTCTGCTTTGTGTGGTGAATTGTGAGACGTTGTGTGTTATCGTGCTAGGTCGGTCACGAGTTCGTTTTCTATTTCTGCGCGGTCGCATGGTCTTCGTTTTGCCGTTCTTGTCAATTCATCAGAGGAAGCATTCATGGTCAAACGCAATCGCATACGTCAGAGAGTCCGGCTTGATCGTGGCGGGTTCACATTAATTGAACTCCTGGTTGTCATCGCGATCATCGCCGTGTTGATTGCGCTTCTGCTCCCGGCGGTTCAGCAGGCACGAGAGGCCGCTCGCCGAACTCAGTGCAAGAACAACCTCAAGCAGATCGGGTTGGCGATGCACAACTTTCATGACACGTATCTTCGGTTTCCTCCCGGTGGAGCAATGGATCAGCAGCCGTTTGGGATCAATTCCAATCCTGCTACCGGTAGTGCATGGGGAAGCTCGTGGATGGTCTACATTCTCCCTTACATTGACCAGGCTCCCATGTTCAGTAGCTGGCAATTTTTCGGGAACTCGGGCCCTTTCAATGGCAACAACAACACGCTGATGGGTGGCAAAGTGATTCCTGCCTACATTTGTCCCTCATCACCGCTGCCGCACGATGGATCGCCCGGCAACACTTCATCCATCAAGACCGACCTGGTCGGAATCAGTGGAGCGGTCAATGGATTGATTCCCGGCTACACGGAATCGCGGGTCAACACTCTTCCCAGCGGCGGGATTATCGGCGGCGGCGGAGTCATGATTCCGAACGGAACGATCAACTTTCGTGATACGACCGATGGCAGCAGCAATGTCTTCATGGTCAGCGAAACCAGCGACTACATCTACGATAACACTGGCACCAAGCAGGACTGGCGGCCGAGCATGCGATGGGGATGGTCTCTGGGGGTGAAGAGCACTGGCATTCCGCCAAACTTCGACAATGCGGGTGGTGACAATCGATCTCCGAATCTGGTCACGATACGCTACGCAGCGAACCAGCGAGGCTTCGTCAATGATGTTGCGAATACGGGTGTCGGTGGCAGCTCTGGAAGCAATTCCCAGGCGGCGAACCATCCACTCAACTCGGCCCATGTGGGAGGGGTTCACATCCTGATGACCGATGGTGCCGTTCGGTTTATCTCAAACTCATTGGGTCTTGACGTGGTCGCTCGTCTGTCCACGCGTGACGATGGCCAGGTTTTGGGCGATTTCTAAACTCGCGACGCAGTGAACATGGAACCCGATCTTTTGAATCGGAGAAATCGGGTTCGTTCATCGCGATGGCCCATCCCCGTGTGGTCACACGGATGGGTTTGGCTGGATAAATACGAACCGCTTTCTGGCTGTCATTGTTTGCGATTCCATTTCTACGTGATGTACTTCCGGAGTCAAAAATGCTTCGTTCAATTCGATATGGTTGCGTGTTTTTGATGTGTCTGACGATTGCGGCTTGCCAGGGCGGTCGGGTGGAGCCAAAGAGATATCCGGTCAGCGGTACAGTGAAACTCGACGGGCAGCCGCTGAGTGACGACGGTCTCATTTACTTCAAGACGATTGCAACAGGCGCGATTGATGCCTGTAACATTAAAGCAGGGAAGTACAGCGGCAACGCCGAAGCGGGTGACCGTCGGGTCGAAATTGTTGTCTTTCGCGTTAAGACCGTCGACATTGACGGCATGAAGGGCGAAACCCAGGAAAACCTGATCCCTGCCAAGTACAACAGTGAAAGCACGCTGACAGCAAAGGTGACTACTTCAGGCCCCAATCAATTCGATTTCGAGGTGTTGACGAAGTAGGGTTGTCGACTGGCGGACATCGTACGGACAAGGAAAACCGAAGGCGCGAGATACTCAGTCTGCTTTCCGTGGATGCTCCTTCAAAAACGTCCAGATGCGTGTGTTGACATCTGCATTCACGGCCCACAGATGATTCAGTCCCGGGACTTCCATGTATTCCGTCGGGAAGCCCCAAGATTGATACTGATCGCGTGCTTTACGGCCTTCGTCGATATTCACGATCGAATCCTTTTCGCCGTGAATGATCATCACGCCGTACTTGTGCTTAACCTGCGGCGGTCGTCGAGCAAGGATGCCGAGGCCTCCTGAATGGCAGGCAATCGCGGCGACAACTTCGCTGCGCTGTGATGCCAGCAGGTGTGCGAAGAATGCTCCGTTGGACATCCCTGTCAGGTAAACCCGGTTTCGATCGATGTTGTAGCGGTCGCACAGCGAAGCCAGCAGTTTATCGAAGAATGCGAAATCGTCCCTGGCGAGAATGGGGACAATTCTCCATGCCTTGTCGACCGCATTGGGATAGACCAGGACGAACCCTTCCTTTTCCGCCAGTTGATCCAGTTGCGAATACTGGGGCATCAGATCTTTGCTGTCGATCAGAAATCCGTGAAACGCGAACAGGATCGGAACTGGCCTGCGATTATCGACGGATTTCGGGACGACCAGCCGGTACTCTCGCTTGACCCCGGTAATCTCGATGGTCTCGTCTGGAAATGTCCCGGAGGTTCCTCCCTTTCCGTGCGATGGATTGCTCTTCGGTTCCGCGGCGCTGGTCGGCAGCATGTTCAAGATAACGATCAGTAACACCGTAATGACACGAGTCGCCATCGGAACCTCACGACAATCTCTCGGCAATGGAAGTACGGAACGGTCAAAAGTGACGACACATCTCTGCGAGCGATTTCGATTCAGACCTTTGGTACTGAAGCGAGACTTTCCCTAACCCGCATGAGACGCTGCGTCACTTCGACTTGGAAAAAGCTTCGTATGCCGCTCGCTTGAAGGCTTCCTGGCTCTTGCCACCTTCACCTGGGAAACCGGCATGCTGAACGAGCCAGATCACAATCAGACCGTTTTGTTTATCGGCGTTGCTGTTTGTGGAATAGGCACCGCCGTGTCCAAACGTAGTTTCACTGACGGCGAAGCCGAGACCATAGCTGTTCTTGAGTGCCGCGGGAGTCTGTCGACTGGTCAGGGATTTGACGGCGTCGGCTGATAGATACTTTTTGCCTTCGAACAGGCCCTCGTTCATGAGCATCTGGTAGAAGCGGGCCATGTCGTGCGCCGTCGAAAATAGGCCTCCGGCTGGCATCGGGAAGCGTTGAGTCCGATCGGTCAGCGGATAATACAACTGTCCGATTGTGGTTGGTTCCAGACCCATGTTGTTCTTGCCGGGCTTATAAGCTGTCGCGATTCGTGATGCTTGCTCTTCGTTTGGCCAGAACGTGGTGTCTTTCATGCCGAGAGGTTGGAAGAATCGGTCATCCAGAAACTTTTCGAAGGAAGTCTTTGCGACAACTTCAATGATTCTGGCGGCGACATTGATTCCGGCATTGCTGTACTGATAGTTGCTGTCCGGTTCAAAATCGAGTGGCGTCATCGCATAGCTGCGAACCCGGATGTGCAGCGGATACATGTCGAGCGTCGGTGATTCGATCGCCGATTGAAATGGTAGTCCACTCGTGTGAGCCAGGACGTTGCGAACTGTAATCGGATGCTTTGGCTTCCTTAACAGGACTGTATCGTCGGAACGGAACGCGGCAACCATTTGACCACGAAACTCGGGCAGATACTTTTCGACAGGATCATCCAGGCTCACTCTTCCTTCGTCGACCAGAACCATCAGGGCGGCACCTGTGATCGGCTTACTTTGCGAAGCGATCCAGAATACCGAGTTGAGCGCCATCGGCTTCTTGGCCGCGATATCAGCCCAGCCTGCCACTTCGGCCGTCAGAACTTTTTCCTTGTTTGCGACCAGCATCACGGCTCCGGCCAGTTCACTTTTCTCCACGAAGGGCTGCACAGCCGGTGCGATCTTAACTTCCTGAGCGACCACGCCGCTCGCAAGCGCTACGGTTGTCAGAAACATCGGAACGAAATGTCGAGTCAGAGCTTTCCACATCACAGTCGGTCTTTCCATGTAGCAGGTCAGGTGGATGAACATCAGATTCGTAGTCCAGCTTCTACGGCAAATGGAAATGATACCGAAATCGACGCGGTTCGGGACGGTTGTCCCTTAAGAACACCTGAATGATGCGTGATCCCGTGAACGGCACGTCACTGCAAATCAAACACGCCAGGAATCGACAAGTTTCGCCCAAGTGGGGATTTTCCAGTTGGTTCAAGACCAATTTCAACGTAGCTGAAGTCGTGAGACTTCAGGATGAAGTAACGAAGCCCGAAACGCGGAAAGACAGAACTCTCACGAGTTCTGCTACGTACAACTGACTGGAAGCGGCAGGCGAAGAATTCCTCCAAATATCCAATTGAGACCGAAGTCGACGTAGCTGAAGTCGTGAGACTTCAGGATGAGGGGGCGAAGGCCGAAGCGCGGAACGAAGGAACTCTCACGAGTTCCGCTACATCATCTCACAATGTAACGATAGGCAAAGTTTTGCTCCTCGAAACATCCACTCAAGACCGAATTTGACGTGGCTGAAGTCCTGAGACTTCAGAGTGAAGGAGCGAAGTCTGAAACGAGCAAAGACGGAACTATTTCGAGTTCCCCGACTTACTCGTGTGGATGGGAAAGGTGAACGTCTGTTCGTTCACGCCGAGATCGGCAGAAATTGCCGTCCGTTTCCCATCTAAACTCATCTCGGCAGGAGGTGAGACTTTTATTACAAAGCCGACATGATGTCCGTCATTCCCGCCGTTTTCTGGCTTACCATGTTTGGGGCAGCCCCCGAACCTGCGACCCAGCCCACGCCCGTGGTACTGGGGCAGCCGCTATTGGCGGTGGCGTTCAAGGATACAGTTGGAACTTTGCAGGACAAAGACGAGGTGGTTCGTGCCCAGTCACACTGCGATGGCTTCGACGATCCTCTAGAATTCGTAATTGCCGATCCGTGTCCTCGCGGTATCCATCGAGAACTGGCCTACGAACTGCTCGACACATTTAATCCGGCGTCGAAAACCACGATTCGAATTCTGCCTGGGTACTACGATCCATTTGGATGGCAGGCGAGTTACGGGACGAATGGTTACCAGCCATGGAGACTGGGTTGGAGTCTTTTTCACGAACTCGCTCAACTGCCAGCTTCACCGGTCTCGGGCGGAACCACGGGGCAGATGCAGGTGACGGAGTGGAATTCCAATCTGAAGTTGTCAGAACTGCTGGCTCCGGGGGTACTGTTCAATATCACGGGGTATTTCAATGCCCGTTACTGGGACGGCCCCGGCGGGATTGCTCTCGGGGGGCAAGTCGATCAGATTTCGACTGACCTGGAGCTCGGCTTTTTTAACGACGGTCCCTGGAGTGCTCAGGTTGCCTTTCATCCCCAGATGGTTGATGGGTATGAATCGAGGTTGAATCGCTATGCCTTCAATTTCGATGGTCGGGCCATCGCGACTTACATGGCGTCTCCCGAATGGAGCTTCGTGGGTGGTGTCGGGATCTGGGATCGAGTTGGTGTGATGATCGTTCCGCATGTGGGGGTCATCTGGACTCCGGATACTCACTGGGAGCTGCGGTTGCTCTATCCAAAATCGCGTATCAGCTACTTCCTTGGCCGGAAGGGTAAGACGGATTACTGGATTTACGGCACAGCCGAATACTGTGCTGAGGCGTGGCAGGCGGACATTGGCGATCCGACGGTCGTTGCAGATCGAATCCAGTTAACCGACGATCGAATCGCTCTCGGCCTGCGCTGGGATTCCGGTCGCCATTCGATCTTCATTGAAGGTGGGTACGTCTTCAATCGCCAGGCGAAGTTTGCAGGACCGACTCCCAACTTCGATATCGGAAATATGGGGATGGTCCGGGCAGGATTCCGGTTCTAGGCGTGCGGGTCGCACGTCCGGGTCGCGTCGGACATGGGATCGACGTGGACGAGGCCTCTATTCAGCAGATCCACCCGGCAGAATGTGTCCCATCTTGTCTCGTTTGGTAGCGAGATAACCTTCTCGCTGAGATTCATGCGGGGCAATGATTGGAACTTGCTCGACTAGTGACAGATCGAAGCCGGGGAACGCATTGACCTTCTGGGGATTGTTTGTCAGCAGCCGGACCGCCGTCAGGCCCAGGTCTTTCAGGATCTGCAGGCCGATTCCATAGTCGCGGCTGTCGGCCTTGTAGCCCAGCTTGTGATTCGCTTCGACGGTGTCGTATCCCTGGTCCTGTAACTGGTAGGCCTTCAGCTTTGCAAACAGACCGATACCGCGACCTTCCTGCGGAAGATAGATGACTGCGCCGGTTCCTTCGGCATTGATCATCTGCATTGCCATGTGCAATTGATCGCCGCAATCGCATCTCAAGGAATCGAGGACGTCTCCCGTGAAGCATGACGAGTGAACTCGAACGAGCGGGGCAGGGACGCTGGAGAGATCTCCCCAGACAATCGCCAGCGGCTGTTGTTCCTCATGCTGAACCGAATAGGCGATGACTTTGAAATTGCCGTACTGGCGTGTTTCGAACGGAACTTCAACTTCCCGTTTCACCAATTGTTCCCGCTGGCGGCGGTAACGGATGATCTGCTCGATCGAGATTAACGGAATATTGAATTCGCGAGAAAGCTCTCGCAGTTCGGCCATGTCGGCCATTCCCGTCCCCTGATCGCTGCAGATTTCAATCAAGGCGCCGACGGGAGTCATCCCGGCCATTCGCAGCAGATCGACGGTCGCTTCGGTATGACCTGCGCGTCGTAGTACACCGCCGTCTTTCGCCAGAAGAGGGCTGATGTGGCCCGGTCGGACGAAGTCCGTGGCTCGACTTGTGGGACGGGCGAGGCCTAACAGGGTTTTGGTGCGATTGTCAGCGCTCACGCCACTGCCCGCGTCGCGGTGATCGATCGGGGTGAGAAAGTGAGTCTGATTCGGGGCCGTGTTGCGCATGCTGTCGACGATCGGCGACAAAGCCAGGCGTTCTGCGACTTCGGCCAGCATGGGGGCACACAGGACGCCCGCACCGCGCCTCAACATGAAGTCGACCAGTTCCGGGGTTGCCTTTTCTGCAGCGCAAATGAAGTCTCCCTCATTTTCGCGTTCTTCCGCGTCTACCACGATCACCAACTGCCCGGCCTTCAATGCTGCGAGTGCGTCTTCGAGCGGATGAAACGAATCAGGGCTGGTTTCAGAAGGGCTCATGGTTTTCGTGGAATCTGTGGAGAGAGTCGATTGGTGCAACAGGTACGTTCAGTCCGATTGTACGCGATTCGTCCATGAAGTCGCCCGCCGCCGTCCCGGAAATCGGGCCGACAGCCTTCAGGATGGCGGCTGGCTGCCGAATAAGAGGAAGCGGCAGAAGGAAATTCGACGAACGACGCGCCTTGTCTTCAGTGGGATACCAGACCCGGAAGATCTGCAACCGGATTCGATGATTTCCTCGCTGCTACCCTGCAAAGTCGAGTTTGCCCGCCCCTGACAATCCGCAAAAACCGAGACATCCGGCTCAAATCGGACAATCGCCACTACGGAAAGATCTCACCTTAACCCCACCCGAACTGGAAAAGTCAACCTGATCGGCGCGGCAGAGTTGACCGCAACAGCTTGACAAAGAAGCGGATACCGATATGTTGGTGTTTGCGATGCCTCAAATGTACCTGCCTTTAGTCCACAGCCGAACCCACCGATCTCGATGAGTCGACCCGTTCGAAATCATTGAGTTCCAATGGTCTCCTGCATGTTAGAAACGCGGACAGAGATGTCCGTTCGACGACCTTAACGACACCCCCCAATTCGTTCTACGCCCTGCGGCATGAGGAGTTGACGATGCTGAAGAGAATATTGCAATCCTGGCGATTCTCTGGCAGCGCGATGGCACTTGCTATCACTGCGCTGATGGGATCAACGGCGTTTGCGGCGGCTCCGAAAGGTCTTGGAGACCCCGGACAACTGACTCAGTTGCGTCTGGAACCCAACGCGGGCGGAAAGGGCGTTCTTCTTCGCAGCCGCGATGGTCGTCAGCAGTTATTCGCCACCGGCGTCTACTCCAGTGGCCAGCTCCGCGATCAAACCCGTGCCGTCCAGTACAAGGCCGAGCCCGCGGGGATCGTGCAGATCGACACCACCGGTTACATGACTCCGTTGAAAGACGGGAAGGCCGTCGTGACCGCAGTGGCTTCAGGCAATATCTCGGCTCAGCTTCCTGTGGAAGTCACGGGGCTGGCGGTTGACGTTCCCATCAACTTCCCGAATCAGGTCGTGCCGATTTTCACGAAACTCAACTGTAATAGCGGGGGCTGTCACGGTAAGGCGAGTGGCCAGAACGGTTTCAAGCTGTCTCTGCTCGGTTTTTACCCTGATGAAGATCATGAGTTTCTCGTCAAGGAAGGTCGCGGTCGACGCGTTTTCCCACCATCACCAAGCCAGAGCCTGCTGCTGACAAAGCCAGTCGGCAAGTCACCTCACGGTGGTGGAAAGCGAATGGAAGTCGACAGCTATGAATACCGTTTGATTTCCCGCTGGATTGAGCAAGGGATGCCTTATGGTGCTGCCACCGACCCTGTCGTTGTCGGTATCAAGTGCATTCCCGAAGGTCGTGTGATGGATCGCGGCACTGATCAGCAGATCACCGTGATGGCCACGTACAGCGACGGTTCAACAGAAGACGTCACGCGGATGGCTTTGTTCGAAGCCAACGATCCAGAAATGGCTGAAGTCACCGTCACTGGTCTGGTTAAGACGCTGGATCTGGCGGGTGAAGTTGCAGTCATGGCCCGATATCAAGGTCAGGTTGCGGTCTTCCGATCAACGATTCCGCTGGGCGCTGAAATCGCTCAGAAGCCTGCAGTCAAGAACTTCATCGATGAGGCAATTGTTGGCAAGTTGGATGTGCTGGGAATTCCGGCATCCCCAGTTTGCGATGACGGAACCTTCCTGCGACGTGTTTACATTGATATCACTGGAACGCTGCCCACTGAAGCTGAAGACGCAGAATTCCTGGCGAGTCAGGATCCTGCCAAGCGAGCCAAGGTGATTGACAAGCTGCTCGATTCGCCAGCCTATGCCGACTACTTCGCCAACAAGTGGAATCTGGTGCTGCGTAACAAGCGTCGCAACAATGATGCTCTGGCTCCGACCTATGCCTTCCACAACTGGATCTGGTCCAGCCTTTACGAAAACAAGCCGTATGATCAGTTCGTTCGTGAAATCCTGACAGCGTCAGGAAACGCGGATGATAATCCTCCTGTGGCCTGGTACCGCGAAGTCGATCAGCCTAACGAACAAGTGGAAGACGTTTCGCAACTGTTCCTGGGTCTGCGAATTCAATGTGCCCGTTGCCACCACCATCCGTTCGAAAAATGGAGCCAGGACGATTACTACGGTCTGGCAGCGTTCTTCAGCCGCGTCGGTCGCAAGAACATCATTGGCGGTAACAATCAGGTACGTGACAAGCGAATTTTCGCGATTGACAATCAGGGGCCTGCTCAAGCCCGTAACGAACGCTCCGGCAAGATGCTTTCGCCAACAGGCCTGGGTGGCCAGCCTTTGACGGTCAAGCCTGAAGACGATCCGCGAATTCTGCTGGCTGACTGGATGTCTGATGCGCAGAACCCGTTCTTCGCCAAGGCCCTCGTCAACCGTTACTGGAAGCACTTCTTCAGCCGCGGGATCGTTGAGCCCGAAGACGATATGCGGGAAACAAATCCTCCGGCAAACCCAGAATTGCTGAACAAGCTGGCTCAGCACTTTATTTCTCACAAGTTCGATCTGAAGGATCTGGTTCGTACGATCTGTAATTCTTCGACCTATCAGCTCAGTTCGCTGCCGAACGAGTACAATCTGAAGGACAAGCAAAACTTCTCACGCTACTATCCGAAGCGATTGACGGCAGAAGTTCTGTACGATGCCTTCCATCAGGTCACAGCGACAGGTCAGAGCTTCGGCGGGATGCCTGCAGGAACTCGATCCATGCAGTTGCCAGACCCTGGTGCTGCACAAAACGTCTACTTCCTGAAGGTGTTCGGCCAGCCGCAAGGGGATACCGCATGTGAGTGCGAACGATCCCAGGAAGCGAATCTGGCACAGAGTCTGCACTTGCTGAACAGCAGTGAAGTGCAGAACAAGATTGCGGACGGTAATGGGCGAGCTGCCAAGTTTGCTGCTCAGAAAGATCGTCCGAACGAAGAAAAAATCAACGAACTGTATCGTTGGGTTTACAGCCGGCAGGCCGATGCGGAAGAAATGAAAATCGCACTGGCTCACCTGGAAAAACACAAGGAAAATGCCAAGACCGCGTTTGAAGACATCATCTGGGCACTCGTGAATTCGAAGGAATTCCTGTTTAACCACTGATGCAACCGACGCGTCCTGCTTGATACCCCGCAGAAGCCCGGTTGCACTTTGAGCCGGGCTTCTGTCGTCTATCCCCACCTGCCAAGATTCCCGCCACTCTGCTCATTAGGACTCGACCATGCGAAAGAGTGTTCCTTTCGACTGTCGCCGTGTTGCCCTTTGGCTGGTGTTCATCGCCGGTTCACTTGCGTCCACTGCCACTGCCCAATTGCCAGCCACTCGGCTGTTCGCAGTTTTTCCACCGGGTGGACAGGCTGGGGCCACGGTTGATGTCGCGATCACCAACGGCCAGGAACTGGAAGAAATCCAGCGCCTGCTGTTCAGCCATCCCGGCATTACTGCCGTTCCCAAGACCACCGAGGTTGCTGGCAAGCAACAACCAGTTGCCAACCAGTTTGTGGTCAACATTGCAGGCGATGTTCCTGCGGGCAACTACGAAGTGCGGGCAGTCGGATTTTTTGGCATCAGTAACCCCAGGACGTTTGTCGTCGGTTCTCGCAAGGAACTGAATGAAACCGAGCCGAACAACACCAGGGAAACGGCTCAGGCTGCCGAGATCAACATCACGATCAATGGCCGGATGAACGGAGCGACGGACGTTGACTGGTTCAAATTCGCTGGTAAAGCCGGGCAGCGGGTTCTGGCTGATTGCCTCGCCCGACGCCTCGATTCGAAACTAGATGCCAATCTTGAGCTCTATGATCCCAGTGGACGTCGTCTGGCAACTGCCCGTAATTCGCTCGTCAACAAAGACGCTCTGATCGATGTCACGCTTCCGGCAGACGGCGAGTACCTCATTCGCGTTAACGATTTCGTCTATGCGGGAGGGGAAGATTATCCATACCGATTGAACCTGACCACAGGACCGTTCATTGATTTCGTGATGCCACCGGCTGGTACTCCTGGCTCCAACGGACAGTATACGATTTACGGTCGGAATCTCCCCAATGGGCAGCCCGCCAATTTAACTGTTCGAGGTCGGCCGCTGGAAAAGTTGACTGTTAACATTCCGCTGCCGAACCAGTCTGATGTCCTCGATCCCAAGATCGTCATGGAACCGTACTCATCCGGTATGAACGCGGTTCCTTATACGATTGATTCGCCGAACGGTCGCTCGAATCCCGTGATGATTTTCTTGAGCGGGGCTGTTCCTGTGATGGAAGTTGAGCCGAACAACATCGGCACACAGGCTCAGAAGATTCTGCCGCCCTGCGAAATCGCAGGCCAGTTCCAGGCTCGAGGTGATGTCGACTGCTTTACGTTTGATGCCAAAGCCAAAGATACGTTCTGGGTGGAAGTCGTCGCTCATCGAGCAGGCTCGGCTGCCGACCCTGTTGTCGTGATTGATCAGGTCAAAATGAATGACAAGGGTGAAGAGACACTGACGCGGATTAGTGCTCTTGATGATGATCCGACGAACCCGCTTGCCAATCTGTTTGACACTCTGAACGACGATACGTCGGTCAAGTTTGTTGCTCCTGCTGATGGAACGTTCCGAATCACTCTGCGAGACCGGTACAGTGCCGCGCGGGGTGACGCTTCGCTGGTCTACCGATTGGTTCTGCGTCCAGAATCGCCAGATTTCCGTGTGGTTGCGATTCCAAGTGCCCTGACTCCGCCTGCTCAGCGGCAGGCAGCCCCGTCAGGGATCACGTTGCGACGAGGCGACAATTTCCCGATCTTCGTTATGGCTTTGCGTCAGGATGGATTTACCGGGCCCGTTACCATTTCCGCAGAAGGCTTGCCCCCTGGAGTCAGTTGTCCTGAAGTGACATTGGGATCGACCCCAAGCAGCGGAATCATGGTCTTCACCACAACGGAGGATGCTGCGGCATGGGCCGGCACCGTGAAACTGGTGGCTAAAGCCAGGATTGATTCACCAGCAGCCACCGAAGCACTCGTCGCGGCACAAGCTGCTGCGAAAGCCGCTGCGGATGCACTCGCCGCCGCTGACAAAGCGGTGGCCAAGCCCGCAGAAGATCTCGCCAAAGCGAATGAAGCGCTGGCCGCTGCCAAAACAGAACTCGCTGCCAAGACAGACGATGAAGGCTTGAAGAAAAAGGTTGCGGACGCAGAGGCCAAGGTGACGGCCGCCACCGCAGCACACAAGACCGTTGCTGATGCCAAGGCTGCTGCGGACCAGAAGGCCAAGGAAGCGGTTGCAGCCGTCGCAAATGCGGAAGCTGCCAAGACTGCTGCAGCGAAGGATGTTGTCCATCCCGCTCGCTATGGGACAATCCTGTGGGCCGCAGCTCAGGCGAATCAACCCGCCGATGCCCGCGTTGCTCAGGCGATCGAACTTTCAGTGATTGAAGAGCCGTCTCCGATTCAACTGACGACAACCGTCCATCGAGTTGACGCAAACCATAGTCGGCAGATCCTTGTGCCGGTGAAGGTGGCACGTCGTGGCGGGTTCGATCAGCCAGTGGCCTTGACCTTCGTTGGGCAGCCTCAGAATGCTCAGGTCGAGAACAAGCCCATTCCCAAGGAAAAAGCGGACGAGCTCTATCGAGTCTTTATCCCTGCAAATGCACCGGTTGGTACCTATGTCATGTTCCTGACGGGAACAGCTCAGGTTTCGTATCGCAAGAACCCAGGCAAAGCGGACCGGTTGAAAGCAGAGTTCACGGCTGCCGAACAGGCGGCAACGGCTGCTGCTGAAGCGCTCAAGAATGCGACGACAGCCAAAGACGCAGTGGTCAAGAAGGCGACCGATGACGCTGCAAACCTGAAGAAAGCGACCGAAGCCAAGGCGGCTGCTGATAAGGCTCTGACGGATGCTCAAGCCGCAGAAAAGGCTGCAGCGGAAGCATTGAAGAGTGCAGGTGATAACGCTGACGCCAAGGCCGCGGCTGAAAAGAAGCTGACCGAAGCACAGGCTGTTGTGAAGACTGCAACAGAAGGTCAGGCGAATGCAGAAAAGGCTCGAGTTGCTGCCGAGGCTGCTTCAAAGCAGGCCGAAGAAGCGAAGGTCAAGGCAGAAGCCGATGCCAAAGCCGCCGATGACAAGAACAAGGCGGCAATTGCCGAAAAGGCCGCAGCCGACGCGAGATTCAAAGCCGCCGACACGTATTCAAAGGCGGCAAACATCGCTTACAACCCACACTCGACCCCGATTGTGGTCACGGTCAAAGCGGCTCCGTACACCGTTGGGGCCACTCCGGCAGATGGTGGAAACATCAAGCCCGGTGCAAAGAACGAAGTGAAATGCGAAGTGAAACGGCAGAATGGGTTCACCGGCCCGGTGACTCTCACGCTGCCGCTCCCGCCGAATGTGACAGGAGTGAAAGCCGAACCGGTTGTCATCCCTGCCGATCAGTCGATGGGAACACTGGTGATTGAAGCCGCAGGCGACGCCCCCGAAGCACAGCTTGCAAACATGGTTGTACGAGCAGTAGCCCAGTGGGAAGGTGAAGCGGCGGTTGATCAGCCAATCACCTTGAAAGTGGCCAAGTAATTCGGCAGCTTTCGAACACTGGTTCGAAAATGCCGTCGTGAGATTTGTTTTCGATTCGATGGACGATTTGGTTCAAGTCAGTGGAACACCAACATGATTCGTTCTTTCTGCGTAGCGGCATCGGCATGGCTGGTTTGTATCTCGAGTCTGCCATCGCAGGCCCAGGAATTGAAAAAGGGGCAGATCACACCTGCTGCCGTCAATCTGGGGCGGCCGGTGGAATTCGAGAAGGACATCCAACCGATTCTCGATGAGAAGTGTGTCGCCTGTCACAACGTGGCAATCGCGGAAAGCAAACTGATTCTGGAAGACGTTCCAGCCATTCTCAAGGGTGGAAAGCGAGGCCCGTCGGTCGTCGCGAAGGATCCCGAGAAGAGCCTGATGTACCGGGTGGCGGCACGAGCCGTTGATCCCGTCATGCCACCTCTGCCTAACAAGGTTTCAGCAGCGGCGTTCACTCCGCAGGAACTCGGACTGCTCCGCAAATGGATCGAAGAAGGGGCAGTGCAGGGGATGGGAAGCGGAACGAACGTTGTTCCCTGGCAAAGTGTTCCCACGAATCTGAGCTCCATTTACAGCGTGGCTCTTTCGACCTGGGGGCGCTGGGCTGCGAGCGGTCGAGCCAACCAGATCGATCTTTATGATGTTGCCACCGGCGAATACATCACCCGATTGCAGGACCCCGCTCTGCTGACGATCAAGCAGGGGGACAAGCCGTTCTATCCGAAAGGTGCCGCTCACCGCGATTTCGTCCATGCTCTGGCATTTAATCCAGAAGGTGATCTGCTCGCGTCGTCAGGATATCGCGAAGTCAAACTCTGGCAGCGACCAAGCAACGTGCAGCGCGGAGCTTATGCCGAAGAGGCTGCAGCTACCGCGATGGCGGTTTCTCCTGATGGAAAATGGCTGGCAATCGGCCGTGCTGATAACTCGATCAAGCTGCAAAGCCTGACTGATCCTAATGCCAAGAAAGTCTTGGCAGGACATGGTGGTCCCGTCGCAGGGCTTCAATTCTCGGCTGATTCCACCAAGCTGTTCAGTGGTGCCAAGGATAAATCCGTCCGCTTGTGGAACGTCGCCGATGGCCAGCAGGCGGGGATTCTGGAAACTCCGCAGGAAGTCACCGCTGTGGCTCTGGCACTCGACGGAACCAAGATCTTCACAGGACATGCAGGTGATCACATCATTCGCGGCTGGGCCGTTCCATTCGGAGCACCGAAGCCAGCCGAAGGGGACAAGCCAGCAGAGCCGGTAAAGCCCGTTGTCGAAATGAAGGGGCATGCGGGGCCTGTTTCAGCACTGTCTCTCGTGCTTCCTGCAGGAACACAATTGGCTTCGGCCAGTGCCGATGCGACATGGCGAGTCTGGGAAATTGCCAATGGCAATGCCGTTCGTAACCAGAATCATGGCGCTCCCATTACTGCCATGTCTGTTCGAGGTGATGGTCTGTTTGTCGTCACCGCAGGTGGCCCATCGGCCAAGCTGTGGAAGATCGATGGAACCGCTGCTGGCGAACTGAAGGGAAACATTGGTGCCCAGCGCAAGGTTCTGAAGATCACTGACGATGACGCTGTCGCCAAGTCTCGAGTTCAGCTCGCAGACGCAGGCTTCAAGGCTGCGGAAAAGAATTTCAAAGAACGCGAAGAAGCGACAAAGAAGGCCATCGAGCAGAAGGGGACGATGGAAAAGGCTTTGAATGAAGCCAAGCCCAAGGAAAAGGCGGCGCTCGACGCCGTGGCTGCTGCCAAGAAAGAACTGGAAGCGAAGCCCGATGATGCAGCGCTGAAGAAAAAGGTTACCGATGCCGAAGCAGCGGCCGCCAAAGAAACAGACGCCGTAAAGAAGGCACAGGAAGCGTTTGATGCTTCGGTCAAGACGATTGCTCAGTCGGAAAAAGGACAGCAGTCAGCCGATGAGCAGCAGAAACAGGCCAAGACTTTGTTCGACGCTGAAACCGCTGCCGCGAAGGCCGTCGAAGCGGTCTTCACCCAGGCCAAGGCCGAACTTCCACCTCTGGATGCCAAGCCGATCAAGACTGCCACATTCGTTGGAAATCTGGTCGCGACGGCGGGGGAAGACGGCACGATCCGCATGTGGAGCGGCTTGAACGGTAAGGGACTGGAAGAGCTGGTTGGCCATAAAGCTCCTGTGGGGCTGCTGGCTGCTGGTCCGAACAATCTGCTGGTTGCCGCAGGCGATGACAAAAACGTCATCGCCTGGGATGCCAATCCCGGATGGAAGTTGATCGCAACGTTGGGGCCTCCGGCAGAAAACGTCCTCGATCTGGCCAAGTCTCAGTTCGTCAGCCGTGTGCTGTCGCTGGCCTTCAGCCCGGATGGCAAATTGCTCGCAACGGGCGGGGGAGATCCATCACGCAGCGGAGAACTGATCCTGTGGAACGTTGAGACGAAGGCGCTGGTTCGCAATCTTGTCGATGCTCACAGCGATACGGTGTTCAGTATCGAATTCTCGCGAGATGGCAAGTTCATGGTGTCGGGGGCCGCAGACAAGTTCGTGAAGCAGTTCGAAGTGGAAACGGGCAAACTGGTTCGCGCGTACGAAGGCCACACGCATCACGTGCTTGGCGTCAGTTGGAAGGGCGACGGCAGCCGCATTGCGAGTGCCGGGGCTGACAACGCGATCAAGATCTGGAACGTCGAAACAGGCGAACAGCATCGCACAATTCAGAACTACACGAAGCAGGTCACAGCGATCCACTTTATTGGTGCATCGGACAATATCATCAGTGCCGGGGGTGACAAGACGGTGAAGATGCACCGTGCCAATGACGGTGGGAACACTCGCAACTTTGCAGGGATGCCAGACTTCGTCTATGCGGTCGCCTGCACGCGTGACGAAGCTGTTGTCGTGGCCGGTGGTGAAGATGGCGTTCTGCGAGTCTGGAATGGTACGAACGCTCAGGAAATGTTTAAGTTCGAACCGCCAAAGCCAGCGGCTGACAACGCTCAGGCGAAGGCGAACTGAGTCTGCCGGAATTGAACTTCAGCCCACGACGTTGAACTCAACGCGTGGGCTGTTTTTGTTTCTCTCACAGAAGCGACGGGATTCGAAATGCCATTACGGGATCATCCGACAGGAAACTATCGATTTCTTCCAGGCATCGCCCCCTATTCCTGCGGAGTCGTTTCGAGCCCGGGTTTTGAGATTGTCCACGTCACGTTGCTGCAACCGGTTCCATATCAGGCCGGATTCGACGTCATTTCAAAGCATCTCGCCTCTGAACGTCGTCCTCGTGCGGCTCTGTGTGCTGTCGAACTTCGTTCCCCGATACCATTCACATTTGCGGGTTTCGCTGAATTCAACGGGAAGTACGCTTCCATTCTGCAGAGCTGGGACTTGTTCGTTGATGGAATAAATCCCGTCGCCAGAACGAACGTAGCTCCGATCATTGGTGCTCCCGCTGAACCTTCGCTCTATGGGTTCTCATTCACACGTCCCTGTCGTTCTGACGTTCCTGCCACGTTTGTCGTTGCGGGTGCTGGCGAACTTCCTGAGGGCGTCTTGTCGCGATCAGAGATTGTTTCACTTGGCGATACGACGGCTGTGGGAATGACCCGGAAGGCGACATTCGTGATGGATCTGATGGAAGCTCGTCTGCACGGACTGGGGGCCGACTGGGCTGACGTCAGTACGATCGATGTCTACACGGCACACTCGCTGACTCCGCTGCTTCCCGAGATCATCTTAAAGCGTGCGGGTCTCGCTGCGATCCATGGCGTGAAATGGCACTATAGCGCACCACCGATCCTGGAAATTGAGTTCGAAATGGATCTGCGAGGGGTGCGGTCTGAGACGATCGTCTGAACCAGATGTTGTGACCGGATGTCACGACAAAAGTTTCGACTTTACGTCACGAACTGGCGTAGAAGTCGCTACGATTCCAGCATCGATGCGCGAATTGCTGTGTTGACCTCGGAGGATTCGAATGACTCGCCGTCTCGTGATACCGTGCCTGTTTTTGATGGGGTTTGTCTGCTCCGTTTTATCCGCCGCCGAACCATTTGATCTGGTGATTCGAAATGGACGGATTGTCGATGGAACAGGCAATCCCTGGTTTTACGGTGATCTTGCAATTCGGGGGAAACGGATTGTTGCGGTCGGCCAGATTTCCGCAGATGCTCCATCGAAGCAAGTCATCGATGCGACGGGTCTCGTTGTCTCGCCGGGATTCATTGACATTCATTCGCACTCGGACACGCTTCTGCTGGAAGATGGAAGTGCTCACAGCAAGATTCGTCAGGGGGTTACCACAGAAGTCCTGGGCGAAGCGGATTCGGCCGGGCCGGCATTAGGGCAGTTGCCCGTTCGGAAGCAGGTTGTTGGTGATCGAACGCTGCAATGGAAGACGCTCGGTGAGTACTTCGATACGCTGGATCGCGAAGGAATCGCAGTCAACGTCGCGTCGTATGTGGGACTTGGCACCGTCTGGCGCTGCGTGATGGGCGATTCGTTTGAACGCCCTCGCCCTGAACAACTCGCACAAATGCGGGTTCTTGTCAGGCAGGCAATGTCTGACGGAGCGATGGGCTTGTCCAGCATGCTGGCGCAGCCACCTTGTTCACTCGCCACGGTCGATGATGTTGTCGAACTGTGCCGCGAAGTCGCTCTGTCGGGGGGAATCTATTCGACCCACATTCGCAATGAAGGCTCAGGCGTTTTCGATGCGGTCAAGGAAGTGATTGAAATTGCCGAGCGAGCGAAAGTCCCCGTCGATATCATCCATCTCAAGATTGCCGATCAGCAGCACTGGCGTCGAATGAACGAAATCATTTCGCTGATCGAAGCGGGGCGGGCGAAAGGAGTCAACGTTCAGGCGCATGTCTACCCGTATACACGTGGGAACAATGATCTGGCGAGTATTGTGCCGCCGTGGGCGCACGAAGGTGGCGCATCCAAGCTTCGCCAGAGAATCAAAGATCCTGAAACACGTGAGCGGATCAAGCATGACATCCGCAATGGGTTACCCGGCTGGTACAACCACTATACAGCAGTGGGGGGTGACTGGAGTCGAATGCAGATCAGTAAGGAAACGACTCTGAAAGGGTTGACGATGGACAGGGTTCTCGTGGAACGGAGCAAAGGAAAGACTCCCACGCCAGAACCACTCGATGTCTTCCTCGATTATCTGAGCGACGAGAATGGCAGCGTCAGTACCGTCTATGCTCACCACACAGAAGAAGACATGACTTTGGCTCTTGTTCAGCCATGGTGTTCAATCGGATCGGATGGTTCTGCGTTTGCCGTTGAGGGACCGTTACGACGTGGCAATCCGCATCCTCGCAGCTTTGGGACGTTTCCTCGAGTTCTTGGTGTCTACGTCAGAGAATTGAAGTTGCTGCGTCTGGAAGATGCGATCCGCAAAATGACGTCGCTCAATGCCAGCAAGATTGGTATACAGGACCGTGGCGTGTTGCGTCCGGGGCAGTTTGCTGACGTCGTTGTCTTTAACCCGGCAACAATCATCGATCACTCGACGTATTCCGAGCCGTTTCAGTATGCAGAAGGAATTGCGCACGTGATCGTCAACGGTGAAGTAGCTCTTTCAGCAGGCAAGCTGACTGGTGCAAAGCCAGGGCGTGCATTGCGGCACACAAAGCCGGATGCGGCTGTTCAGCCGTAGATTGCTTGCACGTGATGCCAGGCCGACCTACAAGAACTTTCGATGCCATAGTTCAAACACGAGTAGCAACCATAGTCGGGCGCTGTGATCCCATTGCGACGACGTATGTTCGTTCACCAGCTTTCGAACAGTCGCCGGGTTGAAGTAACCGCGGCCCAGTGTTTGTGAATCGAGCAGTACGTCAGTCAGCATTTCGCGCAGTTCGTTTCGGAACCAATGATCGAGCGGGACGCCAAAGCCCATCTTCGGACGGGTTTGAATGGATTCTGGAAGAAGGTCTCGAAAAGTGTCAATCAGGATCCGTTTGCCGCGTCCGGCTTGCAGTTTCAACTCCATCGGAATCCTCGCTGCCAGTTCCACGACATGATGGTCCATGAATGGACTGCGTGCTTCCAGGCTGAAGGCCATCGATGCGATATCCACTTTTGTCAGGATGTCACACGGCAGGTATGACTCCACATCGACGCATGTCGTCTTCTGGACGAAGTCGTTTTCGGAGCAATTCCTGTAAGCATCCATCAGAAACGACGCGCCGTCGTATCCCTTCAATGTTGCCTGAAAATCATCTGAAAACAGTGATGGTCGTCGAGTGTCATCGAAGATGCTGACCCAGTTTGTGTATCGGCGTTCGGGTGTCTGTCCCAGCATCGCGAGGAACCGCTTGATCTGTCGCAACTTCGACTTCTGCCGGACTGGGGCTGGAAATCTCTGCCAGATCGAACTTGTCAGCGGGACTCGCAGCAGCCAGGGGAGACGATCGATTTTCCTGGCCAACTCCACGGCTCGATATCGATCGTACCCCGCGAACAGTTCATCGCCGCCATCGCCGGTCAGTGCGACCGTGACATGTTGACGGGTTAACTGAGACAAATACATCGTGGGAATGGCCGAACTGTCGGCGAATGGTTCGTCGTAGTGCCACGTCAGACGTGGAAGCATTTCGACAGCGGAAGGGTCGACAACAAACTCATGATGGTCAGTCCCCAGCTTTTGTGCGGCCTCGCGAGCGTAGCTTCGCTCGTCGAACTGTTTCACCGAAAAGCCGATCGAGAATGTTTTCACTTTATTGCCGGACTGCTGCTGCATCAGCCCGGTGATAATCGTCGAGTCCACTCCGCCCGACAGGAACGCTCCAAACGGGACGTCGCTCCGCATCCGCAGTCGGACCGCTTCGGTCAATCGTTCACGCAGCAGCGATCCGGCAGAGTTTGCTGGAATGACTTCCGTGGTGCTGCCTGACATCCGGGGACGCGCATAGGGAGCCTGCCAATACTGCTCGGTCTTGAAGTCACCTGTGACTGCGTTGAATTCTGCACAATGACCGGGAGGAAGCTTGTGGTAGCCTCGCAAAATGGACCGGGGATGCGGTACGTACTGAAGTGCGACGTAGTCGGCAACGGCCTGCGGTTCGATTTCGCGCGGGGCATTGGGGATCTGCAGCAAGGCTTTTAACTCGCTCGCAAAAACCAGCCGTCCCTCAGCCAGTCGATAAACTAATGGCTTTTGCCCCATCCGGTCTCGAGCGAGAAACAGAACGCGACGTCGATCATCCCAGATCGCAAACGCAAACATGCCTCGCAGATGCTGGACACAGTCGCGCCCCCATTGCTCGTAGGCGTGCACGATGCATTCGGTATCACTTGATGTGCGAAATCGATGGCCAAGTCGCTCAAGTTCCGGCTTCAGTTCCCGATAGTTATAAACTTCGCCATTGAATGCGATCCAGACAGTTCCGTCTTCGTTGGAAAGTGGCTGGTGACCACCGGCCAGATCGATGATCGACAGACGCCGAAAGCCTAGGACCGCACCACTGCCATTTTCTGTTTCGCCCGAGGTTTTCTTGAGCGATGAGTAGACGCCGTCGTCATCGGGGCCTCGATGAACCAGCGCATCGGTCATTCGTTTGAGAATGACTTCTGACAATGGTTCACTGCCTGCAGTCCAGCAGGCACCGGCAATTCCGCACATGGATCACCGTCCCGTCAACTGGTGATAGAGAGTCGCGTAACGATCGACCATCTGCTGAATTCCAAACTCGGTCCGTATTCGCTCACGACCCGCATTTCCCATGCGTTCGCCCAGTCCTGGCTCATCGATCATGCGACGCAGATATTGCATGAACCCAACGGTGTCGGCCAGCTTGCACAGGAATCCTGTGACATTCGGGATAACCAGTTCACGATTCGGGGGAATATCGCTGGCGATCACAGGGCGTCCATATGACATCGCTTCCATAATGCTGTTCGACATTCCTTCGAAACTACTGGCCAGGCAGAAGGCATCCATCGCAGGCAGAAAACGTATTGCGTCCTCACGATGTCCCAGAAAATGGACGTGCTCTTTACAGTGAATGCTTCGAGTGAACTCTTCGAGTCGTTCTCGTTCAGGACCATCGCCGATCAGAACCAGATGCAACTGAGGCCGGATCTGTCGCAAGGTTTCGACGGCCCAGATCAGATCTTCCACACGCTTCTGCTTTGCCAACCGTCCGATGAAGCCTGCGATAAACGCATCGGAAGAGAGTTTCAGTTCGTGCCGTAATACAGTTCGGTCGGCCAGGGCAGAAGATTCGGGAATATCAATGCCGTTCGGGATACAAACGAGCTTGTCAGCGGGGACGCCGAGATCGCGATAGAATTCGACCACGCCATTTGAGTTGCCAACAAGTCGATCTGTTTTCGCGATCAACTGCCGGTCCAGCCACAACTGCCATCCCGCTTTCCAACTGTCGACACAACGCTCGGAAACAACGATCCGGGCTTTTGGCACAGTACCGGCGCAGAGCCGTCCGTAGGAGTTTGCTGCAAATAGCCATGTGTGCAGGATGTCGGGTTGCAACCGCTTAAGTTCCCGTTGCAATCGCCAGAATGACGAAAGATCGAAACGACTTCGCTTGCCGATCAACGTTAACGGAATACCCGCCGCAGAGAGCACGTCTGCATAAGGTCCGCTACGTGTCAGAGCGATGACATGGACATCAAACTGGTCGCGCGGCAATCGTGTTGCCAGGAGCGTACATTGCTTTTCGGCACCTGACCGATCCAAAGTCGGGATCAACAGCACGACACGCGTCGGGGACACAGAAATCAGTCTTTGATCATGGAAACCAGTTCAGTAAGTCTTACACAATGCGTCAGCTTACGTTGTCCTGCAGGTCGATGCAAAGCCCGTTAGAGCAGAAATGTCCGATCTGGCGTACGACAATCAATCTGATCACTGGTAGATCACAACCAGAAAAACTGTCGCTTCACCTTTGCCGAGATTCTCGATCGAATGTGAAACATCGGCTCGGTACGTGGTTGAGTCTCCTTTGTTCAATTCGGCAGAATCGCCGGCTGACTGCACGCGGACTCGTCCCTGTTCAACGGTGAGGAACTCGCGAGTTCCCTGAAAATGAGGCGCACTGCGCAACGCTCCGCCGGTCTTCAGACGAACCTGGTAGAACTCAACGTCTTTTTCGAGATTCAGTGGCGAAAGAGTTCGAATTTCGACGTGTTCATCCGAACGAAACAAATGTTCCTGATCATCGCCACGAATGACATGGATCGACGATGAGGCTGCTGGAATCTCGACAAATTCGGCCAGCGACATTCCGAATGCCTGGGCAATCTTACATGTGACAGCCAGCGTCGGATTAGCTTGATTGCGTTCGATCTGGCTGAGCATGGAGCGACTGACCCCTGAGGCGGTGGCGAGTTGTTCCAAAGACCAGGTCCGTTGCTGCCTCATCAGTTTGACGCGTTGCGAAATCTGCCCGCTGATAGGGTCAACAGATTCCGGTTGAGGCTCGTCGCTTCGGACAACCTTTTTGCCTGGCATTGCGAGTGTCCAAGATAATGGAAATTGTGTCTTGCAAACAAAACGAGTGTTGTCTACTATATCGCACGAACGATACAGGATAAAGGATTTTGCGGTTGGTGCCAGTCCAATCGATTCCGAAACGTGAAATGTCCGGGAGCGGATCTGCGAAGAGACTTCCACCCTGTGCAGCTTGTCTGAGAGTATTCTGAAAATCAGCCTGACGGGAGATTCGAATGAAGGCTTTGGTCAAGAGAGAATCGGCAGTTGGCTTGTGGCTTGAGGACATTCCAGAACCGACGATCGGTATCAACGATGTCTTGATCAAGATTCTGAAGACGGGGATCTGCGGGACGGACGTCCACATTTACAAATGGGATGCCTGGGCTCAAAGGACGATTCCCGTTCCGATGGCGGTTGGCCACGAATTTGTCGGGGAAGTGATCGAAGTTGGTTCTAACGTCACCGACTTTCATCCCGGCGAAATTGTCAGCGGGGAAGGGCATGTTGTCTGCGGAACATGTCGTAACTGTCTGGCAGGGCGTCGGCATCTGTGTGCTCATACGAAAGGTGTCGGGGTCAACCGGCCCGGAGCATTTGCGGAATACCTTTCACTGCCGATGACGAATGTCTGGCACCACGCTCACGACATTGATCAGGAAGTGGCTGCGATCTTCGATCCGTTTGGTAATGCGGTCCACACAGCTCTCAGCTTCGATGTTCTTGGTGAGGATGTGCTGATCACGGGTGCCGGGCCGATCGGAGTCATGGCTGCGGCCATCGTTCGGCACGCTGGAGCCCGTCACGTCGTGATTACCGACCCCAATCCTTACCGACGATCTCTGGCGATGAAAATGGGGGCGACGCGAGCCGTCGATCCTCGAGAAACGAAACTCGAAACCGTTCAACAGGAACTCGGCATGCGGGAAGGCTTCGATGTCGGACTGGAAATGTCCGGGAATCCCTCCGCCTTCAACAGCCTGATTGCCAACATGGCACACGGTGGCAAGATCGCCATGCTGGGGATCCCCGAGAAAGAGATCGCGATCGACTGGAGTGTGGTCGTCTTCAACATGCTCACAATCAAGGGGATCTACGGTCGTGAGATGTACGAAACCTGGTACAAGATGACCGTGATGCTGCAAAGCGGCCTGCATATCAAGCCCGTGATCACTCACCGATTCCACTTTACTGAATTCCAGAAGGGATTCGACGCGATGCTGTCAGGGGATTGCGGAAAAGTTGTCCTGGACTGGGTGTGATTGACCCATCGCTGGGCGTGGCGTTCGAATTCATCTCGCTTAGTGATGCCCGTGGAACACCACACTTCAGTTGGGTGCGACCTAAGGGTTGAGTCGACTCCACGTCCATGTGTCGCCTTGTCGCAGGTAAACAAATCGGTCGTGTAATCTGCCGGGGCCGCCCTGCCAGAACTCGATGCGAGTCGGAACAACTCGATAGCCACCCCAATGCGGGGGGCGGGGAATAGGACTGCCAGCAAATCGCTGGCGGTTCTCTTCGACGCGCTGAGACAGTGTTTCTGCGGAATCGAGTGGTTGGCTTTGACGTGATGACCACGCTCCCAGCTGGCTTTGTTCTGGTCGAGTGGCAAAGTACGCATCCGATTCGGCTGCGGAGATCTTTTCGACGGTGCCTTCGATAGAAATCTGTCGTTCCAGTTCTCGCCAGTGAATGACCATGGCGGCTCGTGGGTTTTCTGCCAGTTGCATCCCTTTGCGGCTTTCGTAGTTCGTATAGAACACGAATCCACGCTGATCCGCACCGCGCAGAAACAATGTTCGTGCGGATGGTGCTCCGTCGCTGGTTGCTGTGGCGACGGTGATCGTTTCCCAGTCAAAAATATGAGCGGCCACAGCATCATCAACCCATTTCTGGAATTGAACGAATGGGTCTGCAGCCAATTCATCCTCGTGCAGGCGGGATCGAGTAAAATCGCGATGTTCAACTGGTAATGTCATGGTAGTTCCTTTCCCTGGAAAGATTTTCCAACGTGACGATACACAGTCGCTGGTGAGGCTGACGAGGGATCAGGCGAGAAGTCCCAAATTCAAGACGGGGCTACGACAGCAGTGATGCGTTCCTGCTTTTCACTAAGGGAATTGCGGTTCACGCAAGGTCCCTTCGACCACCGTTAATGCCTGTCGCACCGACTTTTCATGGGGCCAGGCTTCCTGAGCGATTTTCAAAAGGGGGAGCGACTGTTCAGGGCGGGCGAACTTCAAGTAATGCTCAGCCAGCGGAACCAGAATCTCTGGCCGATCACCAAACCGCTTACGAGCACTCTCAAGAACGGAAATTGATCGCCCGGGCCAACCCTGCTCGGCGAGCATTCGAGCCAGTTCCAGATGTCGCTGCAAGCTCTTTGCTCCTTCTGAATCATCTCCTGCAAACGTGGAATTTGATTCCTGTGCGACAGTCCGCGCCAGTCGCAGTAATTGCAACTTTGTTGAGGCTTCGCTAAAGCCCAGTGTCGCGGCGCGATCATACGCGCTTTCTGCTTTTTCCAGTTCGCCGTGCAGATGCCACAGGTAACCGCGCCAGTAATTCGCAGCCGCATGATCAGGCGATTTTTCGAGAACTTGATCTACTTCCCGTTCGGCCGCCGCAAACTGTAACGACGAAACCTGGTTCTGAATGCGACGGATCGCTCGATCGCTTTTTTCCTCAAGTGAGGGATCGCTGGTCTGAGTCATCCGCTTCTGTGCCAGTTGTATGCCTTCCGCCAGGGATTGGGCAATCGGTTCCGCGTTCGGTAAGCGACGTGCGTGGTCGAGGAACTGGATTGCGAGTTCATACTGGCCCTCCGAAAAATATAGCCAACCGAGTGACGAGCAGACTTTGACGGTGATGACTCCGCGCTCAGTTAATTCCTTCAACAGATCGATGGCTTGCGAGTTGTCTCCTTGCTCCTGCAATAAATCAGCTTTACGGATGATCAGGTCGGTTCGATCAGGATGCTGTGACAGAACCTGATCGAGCTGCTGTCGCTGCTTGTCGACCCACTTACTGTATGAGGCCGAATCAATCGCTCCTGTCAGGTTTGGGCTCACTTCCAGAATGACGACACCGCGATCATTGTAGACTGGCGTCAGGCTGAATTCGGGATCGGCGAATACCTGCTGCCAGCCGAATCCGAGTCCAAACTGACAATGGGAGATCACCAGGTATCGTGCAGGAAAGCTGGAAATCTGGCTGCGAATTTTTGCGGGATCCAGAGTTTCAAACTGAACTCGCCGCTGGAACCGGTGAGCCGTTCCACCGACAGCGGCCTGCCAGGAAAGCAGTCGTGAATGTGCGGGTGTGTTGTCCTTGATCCAGCGGCCGGCCAGACGCCAGTCGCTGAAGTAGAAACCGGGTGCTTCATTCTGAAAGAACGCATCACGATCAGCGAGGAAACGCTGATTGGTGGAGACGAGTGACATGTCGCCGTTGATCTGCCATCCACACAATGCGACCAGCGCGGCAGCGATCAGGCTGCGGACTGCGACTTGTGTTCGCTTGGACATGACCCTTCCAATGACAGCGCATCCAGCGGGAAAAAAGGTCCAGAGGAGCGGAATCAGTGGCCAGAGAAACCGCTCGTGTCGCCACGGCCAGATTGCCAGGCAGCCGATGTACAGCGGTAAGTATAAGAGAGCGATCAGCCCTCCGTGTGCACGTTGCCGCCAGAGTCCCAGCAGCGCCACGAAGACGAAGACCGTCGTCAACATGCCGGATACCAGGCTGAAGTTCTCCAGAAGCGGGAACGAACCAACAATCATCGGTGCGTAAAATGGCTGGCCACTGGTGAGTCCCGGAAAAACGACGCCAGGAAGGGCGCTCGCATAGAATCCCAGAGTCGCAATGGCTTCCGATGCGACGGCCATTACTCCCTGTTCACGGATGTTCTGTATCAGCGATCCCGCGTAATTTGATCCGGGAGCGAGTCGACTGCGCATTGCCAGCCAGACTAATCCAGAGATCGCGACTGCGATCGCAGGCAGAAACATCCAGCGTCGACGACTGATCAAGCTCCAGCCTGCCGAGGCCGCGACGATGGCGACACCGATCGTTCGAATAATCGGCGTGAACGAAACCGCCAGCAGCGCGTACAAATAGGCTCGTTTGCGAGCAGTTCCGGTTTGAGTATCCCATCGGCCGAGTCCATAGACGACAGCGAGGGTTCCGAGTGCATAGGGAACCTCGGTCAGTACTTCCGTGGCAAGGGATAGAAACACCGGGCTGGAACCTACGACACTGACCATCAACGGGCCTCGCCATCTCCCCGAAGTCGTTGAAACCAAGGCGTGAACCGTCCAAAGCAACAATCCTCCACAGAGCAGCACGACCCACTTTGCGGCCACAACATCGTATGGAAGGAACCGAAGAACAGGAGCCAGCAGGATTGGCAGGCCAGGGGGCCGCCATGTGTACAGAGGGGCTCCTGGCGTATCGATCGCGCGGTACTGGCATGTCTCTGCCAGTGATTGCGCATAGATCAAGTAGCGTGGGCTGTCAGGATTAAAAAGATCGCAGTCATTCAGACGCAGCGCCCCGAGAGCGATGAATCCAAAGATCAACGCAGCGGATGCTGCGTGATGCCAGATGGAAACATGAGGTTTGAGCGACGAATCGTCGGTCACAGGTTCCGGCATGCTTGAAAACCAGTGAAAAAAGACTGGGAGCACGATGTCTATTTAACGAAAGCAAAGACATCACAAGCGACGTGATGCAATCGCCGCGCCGCTTGGCACGCGCGCTGAGTTCGCGTGAATCACGCACGAATCCTCGAATCAATGTGTCTATGAGTTATGCGTCATCGTGCAATTTGCTCCAGCGTTGCGTTTCGGTGCTGTGGTGCGTGTGCCTGTTTCTGGTACGTATATTTCCCGTAAACTGAATCCCTGTTGAGAATTCTGTTGAAAACTGGTTGTTGATGTCATTGTGATGGAATCATAAGTTTCGATCGGGCGATAAGGAGAAAATATTCCACAAGTTCTGGATTTCAGGAGATGTCATGG
The DNA here is from genome assembly GCA_963977965.1 of uncultured Schlesneria sp. Classification (GTDB taxonomy): domain Bacteria; phylum Planctomycetota; class Planctomycetia; order Planctomycetales; family Planctomycetaceae; genus Schlesneria. Next base: position 14,159 of record CAXBSB010000027.1, on the reverse strand, counting down.
ACGGGCTTAACATTCGGCGACGCCAGTTTCTGACTGCTGCAGCAATCGTCGCAACACAAGCTCCAGCATTTGCTGGAACGCCAGCCAAAGCCGTCGTCGACATCAAGACCGCGACGTCAGACTTTTTCAAAAAGTTTACTGGCCAAAGCTTTTCATATGGAAAGCCAGGACAAGTACTTGTGTTGGAAACAGTCTCCGTCGTATCCGATCCAAACGGGGCGGGGAAACGCCCCAAGAAGATTCGTCAGGAATGTTTCTCGCTGCTGTTCTCCGCGCCTCCCAATATCATCCTGCCCGATGGAACTTATAACTTTACGAATCCCAATGTGACGCCTTTTAGTTTGTATCTTGGCCGAGTCGCAGTTCCGGGCATGGTGGTGTCTTCGTCACCATCTTCGATTGATCTACTCAAGATCGCCAGCAGCGTTGTGGTGAAGTCCAAATCGCCCAGGTGTTATTACGAAGCTCCGTTCAGTTGATCGATCGGCGTTGTCTGTTTGTGGGAAGCGAGCGAGACTGGCTCAGACTTCGAGTTCGACACATTGAAAACGCGTTTTGGCCCGATTTTGGGGCCTCAGCTTGCATCCCCGGTCACCTCGGTTATACTTGCCTCTTTCCGGAATTCCGCCTCCCCCGTCGCTCTGGGGTGGCAGAAACGATGTCGGTAAGCCGAAGTTCTTGATATTGCAAGGGTTGTGACATGGGTGCCGAGTGTGCCATCTGTGGTAAGAAGCCGGTCAAGGGAAACCAGAAGGTTGAACGCGGTAAGCCGAAGTACCTCGGTGGTAACGGCCGCAAGACCACGGGGATTACCAAGCGCTGGTACCGTCCGAATCTGCAATCCTTGCGGATGCAGGTTGGCGAAACCTCGCAGCGGGTTAGGGTTTGCGTTCAGTGCGTGCGATCCGGACTGGTCGTTAAGCGAGTCGTCCGTAAGCCGTTCACGATCGACGAAGCCAAGAACTGAGCTGGTTTCGGCATCTTGTGATTTTACGTTACCCGGGCGAGTTTCTCGTCCGGGTCGTTTGTTGCGCAGACAGTGCTTTTCCGACGCCTGTGTCGAGTCGGAACATGAGCGCTGCAGTGACGTCCGTGCGACGCCGCACATCAATTGGATGCGGTCGAATTGAGGGGTTTCATGAATCTTACCTCTGCTGATGTTCGCAAAGTTGCATCACTCGCTCGACTGAAGGTGACTGACGCAGACGTCGACTCGCTGTTGGGCGACCTGTCGGCTATTCTCGAATATGTTGATGTCCTGAACGAAGTCGACACAACCGGAATTCAGCCGATGGTGCACGCGGTCGAACTGCACGATGTGCTGCGAGCTGATGTCTTGCGGGAATCGCTGCCTCGAGAAGCAGCTCTGCAGAACGCTCCACGGACCGACGGAAAGTGCTTCCTGGTTCCGACGATCATTGAAGGGTAACGAGCCTTTCGTGTCGCTCGCTATAAGTCGCTATAAGTCCCGGGCGTAGACGGGCGTGATCGGCTGTTCATGAATTGCTTGGCGTGAGTACCTGTCGGGAGACCACGCCCATCGCCAAGCCTCTGGGCGTGCCACACAAGATCTCAGGGTCGCACGACCGACCAACTACTCTTCGGCGGGCTTTTTCTTTGAAGCCTTTTTCGCAGCCTTCTTCTTGGCGACTTTCTTGACCGGTGCGGCGCCTGCACCTTTCGCCGTCCGGCCTCCACGACCTCGCTTCGTAGCAGGTCCGCGAGCGGCTCGCTCTGCCAGCAAAGGGAGGGCTTCTTCCAGGGTCACCTGCAATGGATCTCGCTCTTTGGGGATTGTCGCGTTGACTTTACCGTGCTTGATGTAGGCTCCGTAGCGGCCTTCGTACACCGCGACCGGTTCGTTGTCGTCAGGGTGTTTCCCCAGTTCCTTCAGTGGAAGAACCGGGGCCTTGGTTTTTTTTGCCGCGATCAACTCCAGTGCACGCGGCAGTTCAATCGTCAAGACGTCATCAGTCTTTCCAAGTGAAGCAAAGACCTTTTCGTGCTTGACATACGGACCGTACATGCCGATCCCTGCATTCACGACGTGTCCCGTTTCCGGGTGAACTCCCAGTTGCCGTGGCAGGCTCAAATAGCCCATCGCCTCCTCGAACTGGACCGTCTGAGGATCCCGTCCCTTGGGGATGGAGACTCGCTTGGGCTTGGTTCCGTCTTCTCCGGCTTCACCCAACTGCAGGTAGGGGCCAAACGGACCAACCAGCAGGAAGATCGGAAGCCCGGATTCCGGGTGGGTTCCGAGTGATTGTGGGCCTCGTTGTTTCAGATCGATTAACTTCTCGGCCACGTCATTCGTGATGTCCGCTGGTGCCATGTCGGGGGGGATCGACGCTGTCACCGGCTGTCCATCTCGCTCTGACTCGAGATAGGGGCCGAACTTTCCGACGCGAATTCTGGAATTGAGTCCATCGAAGATCAGCGTGCAGGCGACTCGCGGGTCGATCGATTCCTCTTTTGTCTTGACCATTTCGTCCAGGCCGGACTGCCCGAGGTAGAACTGGCTCAGGTACTGCTGGCGGTGACCTTCGCCGTTGGCGATATCATCCAGATCCTGCTCCATCTTGGCGGTGAAGCCCAGGTCGACCAGGTTTGGAAAATAATTCTCCAACAGTTTGGTGACGGCAAACGCGGTGAATGTGGGCACGAGCTGATTACCCGATTTCACGACGTATTTGCGATCCTGGACGGTTCCGATAATTGAGGCGTAGGTACTCGGGCGGCCGATCCCGTCCGCTTCGAGTGCTTTGACCAGGGTTGCTTCTGTGTATCGGGCTGGTGGCTTGGTTTCGTGTCCGACGGATTCGAGGGTGTTGCATCCCAGGCTTTCCCCATCACTCAGCGGGGGAAGAGCAGCTTCCGTGTCGTCGAGAGCGGCTTCGGGATCATCGACACCTTCGACATAAGCCCGGAAAAAGCCTGCGAATTCGACGTGACGACCGGTTGCCCGGAACTCGGCGTTATCGACGTGAATAATTGCAGTCTGGAACCGCAACTGGGCTTCCGCCATCTGGGTGGCAACTGTTCGCTTCCAGATCATGGCATACAGGGCTGCCTCGCGACCGGTCAGCCCATGTTCTTCTGCTGTCTTCATTTCCGTCCCTGCAGGACGGATTGCTTCGTGTGCTTCCTGAGCGTTTTTCGTCTTGGTCGAGTACTGGCGTGGTTCAGGGCTGAGATACTCATCGCCGTAGCGATCTTTCACGCACGAGCGGGCTGCGTTGATGGCTTCCTGTGACAGATTGACGCTGTCAGTACGCATGTAGGTGATCAACCCGTCTTCGTACAGCCGCTGAGCTGTCTGCATCGTTTCGCGGGCTGACATATTCAGCTTGCGGTTTGATTCCTGCTGCATCGTACTGGTGGTGAAGGGGGCATACGGTTTCCGCGTCTGCATCCGCGTTTCGACAGCCGCGATTTTCCACGGCTGCGTCTTGAGGCGGGATTCAAGGTTGCGAGCAGTGGCTTCGTCGAGCAGGACCGCTTCGACATCAGCCTTGAGGCGGCCCGTATGTTCATCGAAATCCTTGCCGCTGGCGACCCGTTTTCCGTCAATGGAACTCAACCACGCGTCGAAGGTTGCGCCCGATTTTGTTCCGAGAGTCGACTTCAAGTCCCAGTAGGTTCCCGAGCGAAACGCCAGTCGCTCCAGTTCACGCTGGACGAGAATCCGAACTGCCACCGACTGAACTCGCCCGGCCGACAGGCCTGGTGCCACTTTCTTCCAAAGCAGGGGGCTGAGACGGTAGCCATAGAGCCGATCGATAACGCGGCGAGTTTCCTGGGCGGCAACGAGGTTGGTATCGAGGTCGCGGGTCTGCTTGATGGCTTCCTTGATGGCCTCTTTGGTGATTTCCGAGAACACCATTCGCTTGACGGGCACTTTGGGCTTCAGGAGTTCGGACAAATGCCAGCCGATACTTTCCCCTTCGCGGTCCTCGTCCGTCGCCAGAATGAGTTCGTCGGCACCCTTGAGGGCCGTCTTCAACTCGGTGACGAGCTTCTTCTTTTCCTTGGGGACGATGTACAGGGGCTCGAAGTTGTTATCGATGTCGACCCCGTATTTTGCGAGGTTTGACTTTTGGGCCTTGATTTCGGCGGGGATATCGGCGGCGCTTTCAGGCAGATCGCGAACGTGTCCCATGCTGGCCATGACTATATAGTCCGAGCCGAGATACCCGCCAATTTTTCGTGCCTTGGCCGGGGATTCGACGATGACCAGTTTCTTGGATGTTTTGCCTGCCACCATGAAGTTCCAACTAAAGTCAAAAACCAAAAACAGAAGACAATCAACGGCCCGAAAGTCACCTTGAATGGTGCCGGTCGCATCCGGAATAGTAAAGGGAGCGACCGGTCTCCGTGGGAATCCGGACCCCGACTGCGAGCAAAATCGCTTCGGAAATGCGTCGGGAACGACTCGAAAAGATCTCGATTTTTACCGGATCAATCTTGTCCAGCCCCCGCCGCTTCTCTTGTGCGGTCGGTCGACAAAGCTACAATGCGACCGACTGTGCGGGAATTCCAATAAGGGATTATGCGCCGGTCTGTCAAGCGTTGCCGTCAAAGGAGGGGACATTCGTCTCACAGTTGGAAACGCTCGCCGCCACCGACGTCCAGGTAAAGGATGCCTTACATGACAATGCAGTTTCTGGCTTCGGTTCGTCGCAATCAGAAGCAGTGGATGGTCGTTCTTACGATCCTCTCGATCTTCGCATTTTTGTTTGATGACGTTGTTCGCGGTGCGAACAATATGACGTCCAGTTCCATGGCACTCTTCTTCGCCGTTCTGGGTGCTGGAGCGATGTCGATCATTGGATATTCACGTCGACATACCGTGATGTTTGGTGCCATCGGCTTCGTTGTTTTTGGCGGCGCGGCGTTAATCGGTTCGTCATTCGCGGGGCCGAAGCCCGTCGTTCGAACCAGTGTCGGCAATCTGACCGGTGAACAGATTGCGCGGATGCAGCAGCAGCGACAGAAGATCCATCGATTTCTGGCAATCGTCGGAGAAAAAATCGGGGCGCCAGGTCAGATCCCCAATTTTGGAGATCCAACACAGGTGGCGATGGTTTCGCACTCAATTCTCCGTCAAGAGGCCCGCCGAATGGGAGTCTCCGTTTCCGACGAGGCTGTGAATGCGTTTCTGAAGAATGCGACCCAGGGAAAGCTGTCCAAGAAAGATTACTTTGCGGCGCTGAAAGAATCTGAATTCAGCGAAGCCGACTTGTTTGATTCGATTCGTCATGAACTGGAAGCCCAACTCGTCGGGCGGTTGATGACACCTCCAGCGACCGAAGATCGGATGCTGTCACTCTTTTCGAGTGGTCAGTTGGGAAGAGTTGCTCAGCTCTCGCCAGAAATGGCCTGGGACAACTTCCGCCGTTTGAATGTCCGTCAGGAACTTTCGGCTGTTGCGATTCCCATCAGCGAATTCGTGAAACAGGTTCCAGAGCCATCGGACACAGAACTGCTGAAGTATTTCGACGAACGAAAAGAACGATACGGGGATGATCGAGGTAATCCAGGATTCCGGGAACAACCCAAGATCAGGCTGGGTTATCTGGTCGCTTCAGACCTGAACCTCTACGAAAAAGGGCTGTCGGACGCGACCGATCAGGAAGTTGTCGATTACTACAACGCCCATCGCGAAGAATATCGGATTCGCGAGATTCCCGACTTCCCGGATTCTTCTCCACCACCATTGAAGGGCGGGGCAGAGTCCGTCAGTCCTGACGATCCGGTTGATGCAACAGCCCCGGCAAATACCCCCGTCGAGACTCCGGCACCTGCTCCAGAAAAGCCAGGTAGTGATGCTCCAGCAAAAGACGACAAGCCAGCACCTGAGAATCAGGAAAAAACCGAAGCTCAAAAGGGCGAGAAACAGGAAAAGCTGAAAGAAAAAGCGGTCCCTGTAAATCCTTGCGCTGAGGATGAGCCGAAGAAGGAAGAGAAGGATGCAGATGCTAAGCCCGCATCTGACGGGGAATCTAAGCCTGAGGCAAAGCCAGAAGCGAAGCCGGCCGACGCTGAGGCCAAGCCTGCCGAAAAGAGCGATGTCACGCCACCAGCGCCGGCGCTCCCTTCTGAGGGAGAAGGGGCAAAGCTGACACCACCTTCCAGTGTGTTTGGTCCGGGCAATTTCAGTCCGATGGCTCCTCCTAAATACCGTGATCTGAATGATGAGCTGAAGCTGGAAATTCGCGAAAAGCTTTTGCGAGACAAGGCTTTCGCAAAAATGTCCGCTGCTGCGGACGCTGCCTTCCAGTTCATGATCGACTTGAGCCTGAAGCTGCCTGTCAACCCGAAGGAACGCGAGAAGGCGACGGAAGGTTTGGCCGAAAAGTGCAAGAAGTACGCTTCAGAAAAGGGACTGGAATACATCGAAACGAAGGCGATGACCTATCTGGAGATGCGGAATTCGATCGATGAACGGATTGGCAGTGCGACAGAAGCGGTCAGTGCTTCCAGCGGACGGCGCAATGTCCGGAGTGTCGCTGATATTGTATTTGAATCAGAAACGACCGGTCGAACCTATCGAGTCACGACTTACTCACCACAGCGGGCCGATTCGCCCAAAATGCGGTACTCATACTGGCCGATCGAACATATCGCGTCGAAGGTTCCTGACCTGAAGAATGAAGCGACACGCCAGCTTGTGGTGGATGCCTGGAAATTCGAAAAGGCTCGCGCACTTGCGGAAGTTCGAGCCAAGGAACTCGCCGAACTCGTCAAGAAAATGCCGACAGACATTCCGGCGGCACTCTCCGGGCAAACGATCAATGGAACAAAAGAGTCCCCAGTCGTGACCGTGCGAGAGTCGTCGAAGTTTTCATGGATGCGCACATCGCAAAGTGTCCCGTCGATGGGGCTGCCTCGTCCAGAAGAGTCGGAAATCGACAACGTCGAGCACGCCGGTTCAGAATTCATGAAACTGATTTTTGAACAACTGGGTGAAGGTGATGTCGGGGTTGGCTTGAACCAGCCCAAGACGGTCTTCTACGTCGTGCGAGTTCACGACCGGGACGGTTCTGGACCAGACGGCGGAGTTGCTCTGCAACGACTCCAGGATCAATTCATGAAGGAGCGAGCGACTGCTGAAGCTCCAAAGCAAGGGTTCAGCTTCCCGACGGCTTACGACTTCCTGACTGCGGAAATCCAGAACTTCCTGGATGGCCGCTGGCGTCAGAGCTTCGAAAAGCGATTTGCAATCACCTGGACGGTCGCCGATTCGGCTGGCAAGTCTGACGAAGAGTGATTTGTGTCGAATTGCGAATGTGTTCACATCATGTGCTGGCGCCGCAGGTTAGGGCGTCGGCCTGATGTGGTCCGTCGGGGAAATTCCTGACGACGCTGTCGTTCTGACCCCTGTTGCTTGCAAGATCCAACATCGAGCATCAGAATTCCGTATTCTCTTGCACGTTGGTGTGACTTTCCATTTTCCTGACCTGCTTTCGTGAGATGCGACTCCATGAGTGACTCGTCGGGTGCGATGATTGAAGCAATCGGTCTGAGTAAGTTTTACGGACCATTTGCCGCGACCCAAAACATCAGTTTTTCTATTCCCCGGGGACAGGTAGCGGCATTTCTGGGGCCGAACGGCGCTGGCAAATCGACAACGATGAAGTTGTTGACCGGTTTTCTGGCCCCGAGTGAAGGGGTTGCAAAACTCGGTGGCTACGACGTTTCGACCGACAGGATCAAGGCGGCTGAGATCCTGGGCTATCTTCCTGAAAATGGCCCGCTTTACCTGGAAATGACCCCTTCGGAAATCCTGAAGTTCCTGGGTGCAGCCCGAGGCCTGTCGGGTGGTCGCCTTGATGAACGATTGGAATTCGTTGCAACGAAATGTTCGCTCAAGGGTGTCTGGAGCAAGCCGATCGCGAAACTTTCCAAGGGGTATCGTCAACGCGTCGGAATGGCTCAGGCGCTGCTGCATGATCCGCAGATTTTGATTCTGGACGAACCGACCAGCGGTCTGGATCCGAATCAGACGCATGATGTTCGCGAGTTGATTCTCAGTCTGGCGAAGACCAAGACAATCCTTTTGTCGACGCACATCCTGACGGAGGTGCGAGCGGTCTGTTCCCGTGTCATTCTGATCAACGAAGGTCGTCTCGTTCTGGATGGGACGGTCGACGATCTGGATCAGGGGAGCCATGGAATGGAAGGCAAATTCCGCGAACTGACCGGTGCTGGCCGGTAGTTTGCAGAAGACTTCCAATACGGCCATCCGACAGCGCAGTCGGAATTGGTCCATTGAATAGTGTTCCCGCTGCATGTTTCTAACTTCCTGGAGGGAAGATGAAACGGAATGCAGTCGGGTGTCTGAGTTAGCTGACCGAGTGGTGGTTTGTTGTTTCCGAGATTTCTTCGAGGTTTCCTGCAAGATGCGAAGTCACGTCGTATTTGCCGTCTTTAAGCGGAACTTCTGGAGCTACTTCTCCGGGGTGATTGGTTATCTGTTCATTGTGGTCTTCGTATTCCTGGGGGCGTTCGCCGCTTTCCAGCCGAAGTTCTTCGTGAACAACGTCGCCAGCCTGGACCAGCTCAACGAATGGTTCCCCACGTTACTGCTGTTTATTATTCCCGCCATCACGATGAGTGTCTGGTCTGAGGAGCGAAAACTGGGGACGGAAGAACTGCTCTTCACTTTGCCGGTCTCTGATCTGGAAGTCATGATCGGTAAGTACCTGGCAGTGATTTCTGTTTACTCGGTCGCTCTGATGTTTTCGCTGACACATGCCATTGTCCTGCGTGTTATCGGGCATCCGGATCCCGGAGTTCTGGTAACAACGTATTTAGGTTACTGGCTGTCGGGATGTGCTCTGTTGAGTGCTGGCATGATGGCGTCTTATATGACCAACAACGCCACTGTCGCCTTCATCCTCGGTTCAGTAATCTGCATGGTTCCAGTGGTAATCGGACAGATTCCGCTTCAATTTTTCGAACAGCTCAGTGTGGCTCGCCAGTTTGAGCCGATGGGGATCGGCCTGATCGCGCCACGAAGCGTGCTGTATTTCCTCTCAATTGTCTTTTTGATGCTGTATGTGAACCTGGTGCTGATTGGTCAGCGGCATTGGCGTGGTGGATCGCGCGGTACAGCCATGGGGCTGCAATATTGCGTCCGGGCGGTTTCCCTTGGCGTTATCCTGATCAGCGTGAATGTGCTGGCCGCTAACTTTAATCGTCCGCTGGATTTGACGGCCGAACGCGTGTTTAGCGTCACTCCCACGACGAGTGGTCTGCTCGGTAAGCTGTCTGAAAAACGCCCTGTTACGATTCAGGCCTTCATCAGTCGTGACGTTCCCCGTGATTACGTTCAGGTGAAAACAACGCTGCTGGGGCTGCTGGGACAATACGAACAGGCCAGCAAACGCAACGTGACTGTCCGCATTGTGACCGTCGACCCTGCCAGTGTTCAGGCCGATGAAGCCAAGAAATTCGGGATTGAAGGCCGCAAGGTTCAGTCGGACCGGGCAGGTGCTGTTCGGGTGGACGAAGTTTATCTGGGGGCGGTGATCAACTGCGGAGCCAATGAAGTCGTTATTCCGTTCTTCGATGTCGGTCTGCCTGTTGAATACGAACTAACCCGTTCCGTATGGACTGTTGCAGGTGAAAAGCGACGTACAGTCGGGGTGCTCGAAACCGACGCCAAGATCAACGGTGGTTTTGACATGGCTTCATTCCGCACCAACCCGGAATGGCGGATCATCAGCGAACTGAAGAAGCAGTATAACGTCGAAAACGTTTCCCCTGCGGGGCCGATTGATGAGTCGAAGTACGATGTGGTCCTCGCTGTGATGCCTTCGTCCCTCGGTCAAAACGAGATGAAGAACTTTGTTGACTACGTCAAAAAAGGGAAGCCGGTTCTCGTTTTTGACGATCCTCTTCCATTCACTTCCAATCCTCAGTTGGCTCCCCGCCAACCGAAGCCGCGGGCTGGTGGCAATCCCATGATGCAGATGGGGCAGACGAATGAGCCGAAAGCAGACGGCGGCAAGGCGACTTCCCTGGTGAATGCACTCGGGATTCAGTGGATTTATGATCAGATTGTTTTTGATTACACCGCGATGACGCTGCATCCGGAATGGGGCGAAATGCTGCGTCCCGAAATTGTTTCGATCAGTCGAAAGAGCGGCGTTGATGCTGCGTTTAACCCGAAGAGTGAAGTGACCTCAGGCCTGCAGGAAATGTTCCTGTTCTTCTCGGGAACAATCCGCCCGCGGGAAGGAAGCAAGCTCGAATTCACGCCACTGCTTTTGACAGGCAGACGCTCGGGGCTTCTTCAGTGGAGTGACCTCGTGAAGAGTAACTTCATGGGCGGAATGCAGGTTGATGAAGATCCCGTTCGCACGATTGACGAAGATTTCCACGTGGTTGCTGCGGAAATCGTGTCACCCAAGGATGCGGCAGACAAGATCAACGTCATCTACGTGGCGGACTCGGACATCATTGCCGACTGGTTCTTCTTCGTTCGCGAACGCAAGCAGTTCCACCTGAATCTGGATAACGTCACTTTCGTCTTGAATGCCGTCGATCACTTGGCGGGTGACACGTCCTACATCGAATTGCGAAAGCGACGTGCTAAGCATCGCACACTGGAAAAGATCGAAGAGCAGACCGCCAAGTACGTCGAACAATCCGCAAAAGACCGGCAGCAGGCGTCGGATGAGGCGAAGAAGTCGCTGGCTGATGCCCAGAAGCGGTTTGCTGAAAAAGTTGACAAGATCAAGAACGATCAGGCGATGGATGATCAGACAAAGATGATTCAGTTGGCGATTGCTCAGCAGGAAGAGCGACGTCGAATCGAGGTTGAAGAGACTGTTATCAACCAGCGGAAAGAGCAAAGCATTGAACGCAGTAAGGTTGAGTCTGATCGAAAGGTTCGACTTGTCGAAGGGCGTTGTTTTGCCTGGGCCGTGTTTGGTTCGCCGATTCCGGCTGTGGCTCTGGGGGTCGTCATCCTGATCATGCGACTGATCAACGAAAACTCCACGATCTCGCCGAATCGTCGTCGTAATTGAAACTGATCTCGCTGTTTTGAATTAACCGCTTACTCATTTATCACGCAGGAACTTCGTCATGAGCGAATCCCAGCGAACTTTAATTTTTGTCGGTGTGGCACTGGTTTCAGGAGTCCTGGCCTGGTTCGCCGGTCCATCCGCCCCCAAGCCAAACACAGAAATTGTGGGGGTCGGGGAACTGTTCTATCCAGACTTCAAGGATGCCGACGCTGCGAAGTCGATGGAAGTCGTGAACTACAATCCAGACACCGCCTCGGTCCGTCCGTTCGCGATCGTTCAGGATAAGTCCGGGCTGTGGCGAATTCCATACGCTCACAATTACCCTGCCGATGGCAAGGAACGACTGGCCAAGACTGCGACTGCGATGATCGGCATCAAGAAGGAAACGTATGCAGGGAGTCGCGAGTCGGAGCATGCGGACTTTGGGGTGCTTGATCCCAAGTCCGACAGTGCTGCAGATCTGAAGGGGATCGGTAATCGAATCACCCTGAAGGATGGCGATGGAAAAGTCCTGGCGGACTACATCATCGGAAAAGAAGTGAAGGGGCGAACCGGGATGCACTACATCCGGCGTCCTGATGACAAGAAGACTTATATCGCCAAGCTTGATATTCCTGTTTCGACGAAATTTGCGGACTGGATTGAAGCGGATCTGCTGAAGATTGATGCTCCTCGTCTGAACTCAATTACCATCAACACTGATACTGTCGACCTGAATCAGGGAGCCCTGATTGAAGGGGAAACAAATCAGTTGACTCGTAAATCGTCGACCGACAACTGGTCTCTGCCTGGGATCGATGACACCAAAGAAGAGTTGAATCAGGACGAAATCCGAAAGCTCGTTTCGTCTCTCGACGAATTGAAGATTGTTGGTGTTCGCCGCAAGCCTGCCGCGTTGATCAAGGGACAACTCGATCAGATCACTCAGCTTGATCTGCAGACAAAGGGTTTTTATCCGCAACCGACTCGCAAGCCCGGTGGTGTCCGTTTGGTTCCCAAGGACGGCAACGTCGTCGCGGTGACCGATCAGGGAGTTGCTTATGAGCTGAAGTTCGGTGAGATTTTCAGCGGAACAGACGAGGAAGTTGAAGTCGGCTTCGCGGCGAAGGAAGAAGGGAAGGACGATAAGAAAGATAAGGAAGAAAAGAAGGAAGAGCCGAAGTCTTCCCAGAAAAGCCGTTATTTGATGGTTACGGTCTACTTCGATGCAGACGGACTGGGGCCAAAACCGACGGAACCGAAAAAGCCTGAAGAAGCAGCAGAAGTTGTTCCAGGGGAAGATGATCCAGCCGATGCTGCGGCACCCACGAATACAGCTCCCGATCCCAAGGCCGTTCACGCTGCAGCTCTGGCGAAGTATGAAGACGACAAGAAGAAGTATGAGTCGGACCTCAAGGCCTTCCAGACAAAAATCAAGGATGGTGAGAAGCTTGTCAAAGAGCTGAACGCCCGGTTTGCTGAATGGTACTATGTCGTCTCGGGAAACAGTTTCGAGAACCTGCGCCAGGGACGAAAGACGCTTGTGAAGGACAAGACTGCTCAAGCGAATCCCGCCGAGGGTGCCTCACAGTTCCCTGGTTTGCCGCCCGGGCTGAAGTTGCCAGGACTGCAAAACTGAACTCGTTGAAACGCGTTTGAAGTTGAAGTCAGATTTTCGGGGTCATATCGACCCCGATTTTTTTTGTGTCGCACTTCAGTGTCGCGTCGACACATGGTTCAGACGCTGCCGTTTGATGCCCGCAGGACGCCACACTGAACTGCGATGCGGTTAGATCGCATCTCAGTTAAGTGTAGCGGTACCCACAGTGGCTAAAGTGGCTTCTGGATTCCATGAATCGACTATCTTTCTCAGCTTATTGCTGCAGTAAAATGCGATGCGATCCAGATAGATAGTTGTCTCCGTGAAGGGGGCGTCAATTGGTAATGCACAGAGTTTGAAACGCAGAGAGCGCTGAGGACGCCGAGGAAGAAAGAGAGAAACCCCGGACAATCCCGGTTTTCGACCCGACCCAATTCCTTCTTCTGTCTTCTCTCAGCGCTCTCCGCGTCCTCCGCGTTTCTACTTCTTCTCGGGTGAAGGGGTCAGGCGTTGGCACGCATCCAGCGCTGCACTCCCCCCTTCGTGCTTCTCCGTGTGCTTCGTGGTCAACAGATTCTTGCGAAGGACGAGTGATCGCCCTGGTCAGGCGCTGCAGTATAATACCCACGGGACGCCACACTTAAATGGGATGCGCTCTAGAGAGATAAGACCGCAATCGAAACCGGACCGATCGTGCCGGAGCCGGTCGAACGGTTCAATGACCCAGGTTGGAGAATCAGCCACGGAGTTTTCCGTAACGGCGAGCGGCCGCTTTGAGGGCCGCGTTCGGTTTGGCGTCGATGGAGTTGAGAGCCTTCAAAAAGTCGTCACGATCACGATTTGACAGCCGTGTGATCTGGGCGTCCTGAAGTACCTGCCGGGCTTCCCGTTCGCTAGGGAGTCGAACGGTGCATCGTTGCGAGTCACCGGAGCCATGATTTCCGCCTTCGCAGAAGTGAAAACGCGTGCGTCTAACTGCCACACATTCTACTTTGTCGGCTGCGTGGGTCAACGTGCCACACACCGCGTATCGCGTTTTCGCAGGGTTCCAGGCTGCGATGGAATTCCAGGGACACTTTGAGATTTGTCCCCAGTCTTGGTCTTTTGACCTCATTCATCGAGAATCACGGAGCTTTTGAAATCGGGTGATTTCTTTGCGTGCTCTCAGCGAGTCGTCGATTCACGGCCAGATTAGTCAGACATGCATCGACCTCCGGCGTTCCCAGGTCTTTCGGATGAATCCACAGACCAAAACTGTCGCGGAGAAAACGTAAGAATCCCTCAACCCACCGGCGATCGGTCTGGATGGTGCGCACGGCCAATCGCCGCACCTTGCAGGCTGCTTCATATTCATTTAGCAGCTTCATGCCCGCAAATTCTGCCGCGCAAGATTTGCTCGGTCAATTCGCGCGTCAAAAACAACATCAACTCCAAGACCAGAAAGGATTTGACATCTTTTGGCTGCAAAGTATTCTCAATGCATTCTGTTTGGAGAAATACAAGTTCGGGAACTCAAGGCGCACCGACTGTGATCGTTCAGC
>CAXBSB010000026.1:0-48786 GCA_963977965.1 uncultured Schlesneria sp. | reverse complement strand
TAAATCCTGCAGCCTCTGTTCTGGGGGACACAATATTTTCGGTAGGGGTCATTTCCCCATCCGTTCCATTTGGTACGGACGATTATAGCCGGGACAAGGGTTCACTCGCCAGCGGACACCGTTGAGTTCATGACCAGAGCATGTTTGAGGCCGCGCACGAAGGCTCATGAGCAGCTTTTGATGCCTTCTGAGGGTGGACCAGAGGGGAAGGGGCCTGCAGAAAAAAGCCGACAAAGAAGTAGCCGAACTCGTGAGAGTTCGGATTCTGGGACATCGATCAGCCAGAAGTCTCACGACTTCTGCTACGGTTGTGATGGTGAACCGATGCCGTGATTCCTGTGTAGGGAAAATCGCCTATTTCCTGCCCAGCTTCAAAAAGCCGATCACCTTGTCGTCGCGACCCTTCTCTCTGTTGTCTGCGGCGGATGTTGCGTACGATATTGAATTGACCTCGCGAGCCGTCACGGTCGCAGAGATCTTGATTGTGCGGAAGATGGACCGCCCTGTTGTTTTGGATGACGATTACACGACCATGAAGTTTGTACATGCCGCTGACGTTCATCTCGACAGTCCCATGCGAGGGCTGGAAGAGTACGCAGGCGCACCCGTTGAGCGGCTTCGCCTGGCAACTCGCCGCGCGATGGACAACATCGTCCAGATCTGTCTGAACGAGCAGGTCGACTTCCTGATCATCGCAGGTGATCTGTTTGATACCGCCTGTCGCGATTTCAACTCGGCATTGTCCGCGGCTTCCCAGATGCAAAAGCTGAATCAGGCCAATATTCCTGTCTATCTGATCCTGGGAAATCACGATTCTCGTGATGAAATGGCTCGACAGGTTCCCTGGCCCGACAACGTCGTTTTGTTTGATCACAAGCGGCCACACACAGTTCGACATCCCAATCTTCCCGTCGCCATCCATGGAATGAGCTACCCCAAGCGTGAAGTGACCGAAAACCTGGTTCCTGATTATCCGCAACCGGTGCCCGATTGCTTCAACATTGGAGTATTGCACACGAACGCTGGCGGGAATCCCAACCACGATGCCTATGCTCCTTCTTCTGTCGAAGAAATGGCAGCGAAAGGGTACGACTATTGGGCGCTGGGACACGTCCACGACTTTGAAGTGCTGAATGAACGGCCGCATATTGTCTATTCCGGAACCAGCCAGGGTCGGCACGCGAAGGAACTCGGTCAAAAGGGATGCCTGGTCGTTACGGTGGACCAGAACGAAGTGGTCTCGGTCGAGTTTCGCGAAACGGACGTCATGCGCTGGTACCGCGAAACAATCGTGCTGGAACCGGACGACGATGAAGACGCTCTTCTGGATCGAACCCGGCGTGCATTGCGTCAGGTGACGCAGTCTGCCGATGGAAGGCTGGCTGCTGTGCGACTGGTGTTTGAAGGACGCTGCGCCGTTCATCAACAGTTGTCTCGGGATGCCGCCCGGCAGCAGATCGTCGCCAACCTGCGAGGTTTGGCGGGCGATTTCGGTGATGACGTCTGGATTGAACGAGTTCAATTCCGGACTCAATCGCCACTCGACATCGAAGCGATGCGATTGCGTCAGGATCTTGTTGGTGACCTGCTGCGTGAGATCTCCACGATTGCTCACGATCCTGCCCGACTGCAGTCATTAACTGATTTGTTGAAACCGCTCTCCGCAAAGGCGGGTGCGGATCTGGCCCCGCGCGAAGACAATTCAGAAACCGTCAATCTGGACGATCCCCAACGTCTTGTCTTCTGGTTGCGCGAAGCGGAAGAGTTGCTCCTGAGTCATCTGGCTGAGGAGACACCGTGAAACTGCGTCAGATCCATATCAACCAGTTTGGGCATTTCACCGAATGCGAACTCGCACTGCCGTCTGACGGATTGCAGGTGATCTACGGACCGAATGAAGCTGGTAAGACGACGTTGCTGCAATTCCTGCGTGGATGGTTGTTCGACTTCCCTTCACGTACGCCGTACGACTTCAAGGCGGGATCCGAAATCGCCGGGGTTGGTACCTTGCAGTTATCCGATGGTCGAACTGTCGAACTGCGTCGTCGCAAGGGGACCAAGAACAAGATCAGCGTGAAGATCGACGGTCAGGAGTCTGGTCTGGATGAGGCAGGTTTTCAACGCCTGATCGGGCATGCCAACCGCAGCCTGTTCGAATCGATTTTTGCCTTCGGCCTGGATCAGTTGAGTCAGGGTGAAGAGAGTCTGAAACACGAAAGCCTGCAGTCGGCTCTGTTCGGTGGTGGGCTGGGCAGTGCTGTCAGTCCCGAGCGAATTCTGGCAGATCTGGAACAGCAGGCCGGGGAACTGTTCAGTCCAACCGCACGCAAGCCATCCATCAATCTGCTGCTCGGTACACTGAAGGATTTGTCCGCACAGATCAAAGCGAAAAGCCTGCGGTCCGACGACTACCTGAAGTGTCGACGCGAAGCCGCGGAAGAAGAATCGCGGGCGGCTGAACTGCATCAGACTGTTGATCAGTTGCGACGCGAACATGGCCGTCTGGAAAAGCTCTGCCGTGCCTGGCAGAAGTGGACTGAGCTTCAACAATGCCTCAGTGATCGCAAGCCTTTGTCAGTTCCAAGATCTCTCCCGGTCGACGCACGAGCACGCTATGCAGCACTGTCTGAGAAGATCCAGACATGTGATGAAGAATCGTCGCGACTGGCGAATACCATCGCGAACATGGAACGCGACCTGTCTCAGTTGAAGCTGAATCCACGAGCGGTTTCCTTCCGGGCAGAAATCCGGGCCTGCCTGGAACTGAAGCAATCGTACCTCGAGGCTAAAGCAGACCTTCCCAAGCTGAAGGCTGAACACGCCGCCGCGCGACAACAGATTGATCGCGAACTGGCGGAGTTGCGCCCGGGCTGGACGCATGATGACTTGCGCACATTCGTGGTGGATGTCGCGACACGTGCCGAGATTGATCGCCTGAGTGACGAAGACCGTCTTCGCGAAACAACGCTGGCGGAACTGCGAGCGAAGCGAGAGCAGTTGTCAGCACAACTCAGACAAGCACGCGCAGACGTCGAAGCCCTGGGTGAACTGCGCGACGTTGCGCCGCTGGTTGCTGTCCTGGCCGACGAATCGAGTTACAGCAGCGACCGCAAAGTGCTTGAGAAACGGACCATTGAAGCGACTCGCATCGAACGGCAGCTTGCCACACAATTGAAGAAGCTGTCTCCGCCGATGCCCGCCGGTTTTCAGAATCCTCATGAACTGCCCGTTCCCCGCATCGGGACGATCAAGCAGTTCGAAACTGATTTTGCAGACCTGCAGGAACAGCTGCGATCGTTGCGAGATTCCCTCTTGCAGGACGACAACGAACTTCGCGACGTGCAGGAAAAACTGGATGAAGTGGTCGCACGCGGTGTCGTTCCCAGCTTGAGCGAGCGGGATGCGGCCCGTCAGCGGCGTGATGCTACCTGGAGCAAGATCCGACGACGTCTGATTGAAGAGCACGAAACGTCGTGGTTCGGAGTCGATTCAGGAGCACTCGGAAAATCGTATGAGCAGGCGGTCCGCGAAGCCGACGAAATCGCAGACCGGATCTATGCCAACGCTGATGCGGTCGTGCGTCGCGAAGAGTTGGGACGTCAGCGAGATCTACTGATCGCCCGCATCACTCAAAAGCAGGAACGAGCAGCTCTGCTGACTCAGCAGCAGGCCGATCTGCAGTCTCGGTGGGTTGGTGTCTGGCAGGCCTGCGGGTTTGTTCCACTCGATCCTGACGCCATGCGCCCGTGGGTCAGCGATCATGAAACCGTCTGTGAGACGGTTGCCAAACGCGAAGAAATCATTGTGGAATCGGATCTGCTGCGACAACAAATCCAGACGTTCGAAACTCGACTGCGTTCTGCGTGTGATTCGTCAGCAGAAATCCCCGTGCTGCTGGTGACTGCGCACGAGGCGGTTGATGAAGCGAAAGAACAGCAAAGTCGCAGTCGCGAACTGAAGCGAGACATCAAGCGACTGGAACCGCAGATCGCAGAATGTGATGCGGAACTGCTGGCACTGTCGGGGCGCCTCTCGGTCTGGCAGGAAGCGTGGAAGGGTGTTCTGAGTCAGTTGCGACTGCCAGCCGATCTGGATACGGAACTGACGCGAACAGTGATTGGTCGACTTCTGGCAACTCGAGTCAAACTCGACAGCCTTCCGCAGGAAGAAGAACGCCTGGCGGCGATGCAGGCTCGTCTGGATGAGTTCGCTGCACGTGTTACCCCGCTGTGCGAAGCACTTGCGGCGGATTTGCTCCGTGACCCGCCCGAACTCGCTGCCGAAAAATTGTCAGACCAACTGGAGCATGCGTCCGAAGCGCAGAAGCAGTACGACCAGCTTTGTAAACAGCGTGACGCGTCGCGTGACCAACGGATGTTGATCGAAGAACGCCGGACTCAATTGATTACGGAACGAACGGATCTGTTCTCGGCTGCCGAAGTCAGTTCGGAGGCTGAGTTTTTTGAAGTGGTTGTGCGGGCAGAGAAGATCAGTCAACTCGATACCGATCTGGAACAGCGGACGCACGAAATCGATTTGATCCGGGCGGGCGAAGACCGCGAAGAGTTTGAGCGGATGTTGAATCAATTGCAGCCAGACATCCTGGAAGGGCAGCGTCGGGATCTGGCCGAGAAATTGAATCTCATCGAACAACAGAAGCGCGAAGCAGACGGAGCGGCTGCGGTGAAGCGGAGTGAACTCGCCCGTCTCGATGGTTCGGGCGACGCGGCAATTCTGACGGATGAATTGTCCCGCAAGCGGTCTCATCTGGCCGCAGATGTCGACAGATACGTTCCGCTCGTGTTCGCGAAGCATTTGCTGAGCGAAGCTGTTCGCCGTTTTGAACGCGAAAATCAACCGGAAATGGTCGCGACCGTTTCGCGGCTGATGTCGCAAATGACAGCGGGAAAATACACGGAATTCGATCGTACCACAGGGACGACGCAAGGAATTCTCGTGCGACGGTTCGATGGAGTCGAGCGGACACCGGATCAGTTGAGTTCGGGGACGCGCGAGCAACTTTACCTGGCGATTCGCCTGGCCTACGTGCTGCACTATTGTCGTCAGAACGAGCCGTTGCCGATCGTGATGGACGATGTGCTGGTCAACTTTGACGATGGTCGAGTTCGCCAGACCGTGGCCACGCTGGCCGAAGTTGCCAAGTCGGTTCAGATCCTGTTCTTCACCTGTCACCCTCACATGGTCGCATTGACTAAAGAGGTCGTTCCAGGCCTGCAACACATCGACCTGCCGACAGCGATGACCCCCGGAGCTTCGGCTGTCAGCGCGTGAATGTTGGAGCCTGGTCGTTCATGCATTTCAGGACGATCCGCTATTTCGGATCGACCAGAGAGACGCAGACGAGGTCCTTGTCGGTTCGCGCGTAGACATGCGTTCCGGCAAAGGCGGGATGAGCCCAGGTGAATTCCGTGATCTTCGTTCGGCTCTGCTCGTGATATCCCTCTGGATTCAACCGAGCGAGGATCAATTCTCCCTCTTCGTTCAGGATGATGGCGCGATCGGTATTGCCAAGCCAGACCAGTGACGCGTGCGGGTTTCGACCTCGCGGAGTCATCTGATTCTTGTCGTCCCACAGTTTCTTTCCGGTACGAAGTTCAAAACAGGTCAGGCCATATTGCTTGTCCAGCAGGTAGACATGTTTGTGACGATACAGAGGTTGCGACATCAGTCCTCGCAGGAATTTGTTTTCTTCCCATGCCATTGTTGCGTTCGTTGGTGAATCACCAAGCTGAATGGCTTTGGAGCCGTGCCAGTAGCCTGCGACAAACACCATGTTTTCCTGCAGGATGGGCTTGGCAATCGAAACGCCATAAGTGATTTCGTACGGGAACGACCACAGCGGCTTGCCTGTGCGAGCTTCCAGTGAACGGATGTGACTGGGCGTCCAGCAGACGAGTTCATCCTGATCATGAGCACGATGAATCAGTGGTGTGCAGTAGCCTGCTTCATCACTCAGGCTCCGCCAGACTTCCCGCCCTGTTCCCCGTTCGATTGCGACGACACTCGACTTTTCACCGCCCGGCTGCAGGATTACCCAATCACCATAGATCAGAGGTGACGCTGCAAACCCCCAGTTTGGAAGCCGTCCGCCGAAGTCTGTCAGATAGTTCTTGCTCCAGATCGCTTTGCCGGTTTTGGCATCAAGGCAGCGAAGATCTCCCATCGCACCGACAGTAAACACGTGACCCGCATCAATCGTCGGTGCCGCTCGAGGTCCATTTCCGTAATCCAGCTTTCCGTAGGTTACAGGATAAGTGTGATCCCAGAGCGATTCACCCGTGGCTGCGTCGAAGCAGAGGACTCGTTCCACTTCCGGGTTTGTCTGACGATCCATTGTGAAAACGCGACCACTGGCAACACTCACCCCGGCATAGCCCCCGCCGATCGACTTTTTCCAGACCTGTTTCAAGCCGCTGGAAGGCCATTTTTCAGGAAGCGCCGGCCCATGCCAGGTTCCATCACCTCTTGGTCCACGAAATTGCGGCCAGTCGGTTTCGACCGGAGCAGGACGCGCGGGCTCTGCTGCAATCAGACTTCCCGGGATAGCAAATGCAATCACAACGGCCAATAAACGGAGCAGTACCATATCATGACTCTCGAGGATCTCAGGACATCACCTGGGTGTTCCGTAACATTTAACAGCGTCATCGGTGAACTCGCCAGACTCAGCGGGTCGAGCAACTTCAAACCAGTTACGGTTGCAAGGATAGTGACAAATCGTCATTCATGACCGGGATCTCGATCTCCATCGACATCCAACCATCATTGCGAATGGTACTTTCAGAAGAGTGATGTACCACGACGAACGCGAAGGGCACGAAGAGGCACGAAGATTAATCACAGACACGCAACAAGGGTTGGAGCGCATTTTCCGACCGAAAACTGTTACGGAAGTTCATAAAACCGGGATGAGTTTCGGTTCCGATCATCGTCAATATGACACCAACGGATTCATCCCCTTCGTGAGCTTCGCGTACTTCGTGGTCAACCAATCTTTGCGAATAGACACTCAGAAACGTGAAGTACCACGAAGAACCCGAATAGCAATAAGAACGTCAGCCCCAGCCCGCCATTTCGACGATTGACTCAGCCTCGGATTTGCTGCCAAGGATCTTCGTCAGTTGCTTAACCGCTTTCGCTCTACAGTCTGGATTGACGTTGCAATCGTCATCCGCGAAATCGGGTGAATCCAGGATCACACTCCCGAGGATCGCGATGCAAGCGGCCATGGTGTTGATATCAGGATAGATTTCCTCCGCATCCCACTCACCCTGCCCATGCAGAGCAAACAGGATTCGACTCGTTTCCATGTCATAAATGTACGGGTCGGCACCTTCATCGGCAACAACGATCCAATTTGGCTGCCAGTCATCGACCGGTTCATTGGTGAGTCCATTCCAACGATACCCTGCCTGCCGATTCCACAAGTCAGACAATGAATAGATCGTCGTTGGATTGCCGAATCCTTCGATCCAGATATCGACCGGACCAACTTCGGAATAGAAGACTCGCAGTGGTTCTGGCAACTCAAACGGGCCGGCCCAGTCGGAAGCTTTCTGCTTCGCGCATTCACCGTGACGACAAAGCAATTTGCGAGTTTCACCGGATGTCACTGGCATGAGTTGAACCCCCACAACGCCATTCAAACTGCTCATTCACACGCAAGCTGCAATATCACGATCCTATCTACGGTGATTCGGGTTTGACGTTTTATTCGGCATTCCAATACCGAGGCCGACGCTGAATTTCGAGAGAGGCATTCTCGGATTTCACGCGACTTCGAATCGATTCGAGACCCTCGTTCGCCACCATTTCTCTGGTGACCTGCGTGTACCATATATGACGTGCAGGATAATCCTCAGGGTAATAAAGCACAATATGGTAGCCGTTGCTATCTTCGTATTCGTAGACGTTGTCTCGCATCAAATGAAATGCGATATCGAGTTCAACCTGTGCAGTGCGGTCTTTTTCGATTGCACGTGCCATCGAAATCGATGGCATTAGTTCGTTCAGTGCCAGGCTGCAACTTCGTCCAACCGCAAATCCCCGGACTCTTGCACTTTTGTCCTTGAGCAATTCCGCGAGGATTGCGACACAAAAGGATCGTGGAAAACCATCCGACAAGTATTGAACGGATCGCCTGCGATTCTCGGCCTTGCGTTCACTCGCAAGTTTCAGAATCTTTGCACGCGCATCTTCGAATTTCTCTGCAATTTGCGACAGCAATGGCAATCCGACGTCCCACACAACAAACCTTGGGTGAGAAGCTGCAGCATAGAGGTGGTTTAATGGCTGTTCGGTATCATTTGGGTCGTGGTTGATCGATTCGAAGGCGTCAATGGCGCGAACCGCGATCATCTTCAGCTCAGGCGGATCGCCTCTGGAGTCCAGCCAGTCACGGAAAGATTGTGAGGATAGTGGCAAATCGACATTCATGACTGGGATCGCGATTTCTTTTGACGTTCAATCACCTGGCCATACTCGTGATACGCTCGTTTCATTGTTGCCTCGTCAAGTTGATACCGCCAGCGGTCTGTCTTGAGTCGAGCACCGCAACAAGGACAGTCGAGCGGCTTTCAAAGCCCATCAACGATTTCAAGAACCTCGCTTTTGCATGTTGCCTCTGCTTTGGATAGCAATTCCAAAGCGGCGCCCGTCGGTATAAACGACTCGCTCATTGCTGCCAACGATCTTCGTCAGTCACGAAGAGCACGAGGGTTAATCACAGCGCAACAACGGTTGGAGTCCATTTACCGACCGAAAACTGTTGCTGAAGTTGATGCAACCGCGATCGCTGAAAGTTCGCGTGATTTTTCGTTCCCACTGTTAATTGATTCAGTGTATCGCAACGTCACGATTGAAGTGCGGCGAATCGACTTGCTACCGATACGTAAGCATCAAGATCGCTCGCACAATGCCCTGAACAACTGAAGCTGTTCAGTTCGACGACTCGGAATCCATCCATTGATTCACACACATCCATCACGAAAAGCGGATCCGGTCGCCACTGTACTTGTGCCAACACCTTACCTGCAAATTCAGTGACATCTTTGGGCAATCCAGGTGCGACAGCCGTTTCTCCATTAAGTCTGTATTGGCTTCCTGTAACTACGTCACTGTGGGCGACGAACAAACGCCATTCGTGCGAAATGTCTTGAGGTTCGGCAACAAGAACCATCATTGTTGGGTCTGTCGCATTCTGTAACAGGAATGATTCGAATGAATCAGCAACCACGACCTTTCCACCGAAACTCTTGTCGACAGAATCGGGACGAACAAATACAGAACCCGCACGCGAGTAATGGGAAAAGATTTGCTTTTTCAGCCGAATCGCCTCGATGATTGGAAGCATGGCGTAATTGCGGTTGAGAAGAAATGGTCCGAAAAATGAATAGTAGCAGGAGCACGCGAGGTTTTCGAAGTTGCACCAACCACCAGGTAACCACCGCCTGTGTCGCTGGATGTATCGCATCAGCGACAGTGTTCCTGTAAATATGGTGCATGCATGAATTGGAATTGCTTCAGCACCGAGAACATCACGCGGAAACTTTGCGTGCAGAAACGGCTTAACGACATGAACCGGCATGCCGTGGCGACGGACAGCGGCTTGTAATGCTTCGGATGGCAAGCCATCGACGTTCGCCTCAATCAGCCATGTCGGTTTCATAGATCGCCAGACGGCAGTGGTTTTGAATTGTACCTGGCCATCAAATGGCTCACGCCAGCATGGCCACTATGAATGAAACACCCCATCAGAATCGCTCAATCTGAAATTGACTCGATGAAACAGGATAGACTCCGCGCTTCTTTCGATCAAGAACGCAAAGCCCTGGACCAGGGGGACACCTTTGCATGTCCTTGAGCCAAAACGCGAGTGCGTCCGTGCCCGCTCAATTGGCTGATACTTTCCGAACGCTTGAAAATGTTGCGAACCGAAACATCTGCCCAGACAAAATGTCAACCGTGCTCACGCCGGTAGTGCATGGCAATTGCACCATTGCAAAGCGGCTTCGCGGAGATCAATTCGAGTCGTCGTGTACCTGGCAGCCCATTCTGGTACAGCGTCGGGCCGTGGCCGGTGATTCTGGGGTGGACGAGGAATATGTACTCGTCAATCAGGTCCAGTCGATCCAGTTCAGTTGCCAGCTTGCCGCTTCCAAGGAGTACACCGGCCGGAGTCCTGTTCTTCAGGTTCTGTATTTCCGTACGAAGGTCGCCAGCAATGTGGTGGGTATTGTTCCACCGAAACTCCTTTCGCGTCGCCGAAACCACATACTTCGGCTTCGTCTCCAGCTTGACTGCCCACTCGTGGATCGCTGGCGGTGCCTCAACGTCGCCTTGGGCAACTGCTGGCCAGTAGCTCTCTATCATCTCATAGGTGACGCGACCCCACAGCATTGCCCCACGTTCATCCATGAGGCGGGTGAAGAATGAATGCGTCTCGTCATCGGCGATCCCCTCTCGGTGGTCGATGCAACCATCAAGGGTAACATTGATACTGAAGGTCAAAAGCCCCATGACTGCAAGTTCCTCATCGTGACTAACTCCTGCGTTCAAGGTCTGACCCTTTTGCCACGGGCTGTTAGCGGATGCATGTCTTCGTTCGATGCGTATTATTTCAGGGGAGTACCGATCGCAGCAAGTGCCTCGTCAATGTAGCCAAGCATCTCGGCAGCACATCGATCATGGGGTTCGTACCATGTCCATTTACGTCTTCGTGCGAGAAGCAGTGATTCGGAAATCGTAATCGCAGTGGCACCCAGTCGAACGACGGCACTACAGTGTCCCTCAAGCCGATCACCAAATTCATCCGTTTCGATTGCCGAGCCCAGTAGAGGGATAAAAAACGTCGCATTCCCACCCCAGCCGAATTCAGTCACGTATTTGCAGTATCCGTGTATCGTCTCGTGAGGTTTTTGACCGTTTAGCAGATCCAGCGTCATCCTTTCGATGATTTCAATCCAACGCTTCAACTGCATGCGATCATCGGGCGATATGAGGTTATTGCGGACCAGCATGCCATCCACTTCAACTCCCCAGCGGCGAGCAGTCACAGTGATTGTAATTACCGACTCCGCTATCGACCGTTCGAGAGTATTCGTCGCTGAAAAGACACTCCCGACGGAAAGCAGTGCTTCAATAACCGAGTGAAAACTCTCTGCCCTGATCCCCGAATACGGGCGCAGGCATCCAATGAATCCTTCGTCGTAGTAATCCTCGGCAACGCCTGCGTGTCGAGACAACTCAGCCTTTGCTCGCTCGTATTCCATTTGCGATACCAATCTTTCCAAGCGATGAATGGCTGCGATTACCCAACCTCAGGAATCGTATGCCCGGAGAGGGCATGCCCCTTTTACCACAGGCTGTTAGCAGGTGCTTGTGCGATCTGGTAGACCAACCCACTCAAGCAATCTCCTGGCATCGTAGACGCGAAAGGCGGCAAATGGCGACCCGTACGCACGCTCAGATTGCAGCTGGATGCCACCAAATACTTCATCAAGTCGAGGCATTTCGTTCAGATGAAGCCAGTCGCCACCTCTTTTCATTCCGTTGAGAAAACAATACAGCGTCCAGCCGTTGCTGTCCCCCATGTACATCGCTGGGCGTTCTGCAAACCTCTGCCAGAAATTGTCTCGGTCTTGATGGGGCAAAGAATTCGAAACTGTGGTGGCCGTAACTCCGTACTTACCATGCCAGTCAATCGCAGCCGCCTTTAGCTTGGCGAATCCTGCGGCGAGTGAGAGATCTGTCATGGCAATCGCTGTTGCCCATCTGATTGTCAGTGTCGGATCCCCGGTGGCATCGATGAATTGTTGAAAGAATGCAGGTTCGTTGAGTACTCCAGATATCAGACTGTCGGGAATCGATGGCCCCGCAAAATCCCGACGGAAGGATGCGCCGTGCAGGAATGCGTCCAGCCATAAGGTCGATGGGCCACCAATCCAGTTGTCGGGATCACGCAGCACTTCGTAGGCCAGACACGTCTCAATTTCCGATTCATGATCAGGTGTCATTTGAGATTTTGGCTTTCTGTTGCCGCGATCAACTCACCTTGATTCGAACAACCTCGCGGCCCGCAGATTTGGTGAAATGCGTTTTTCAACGACGCATCTTGTCTAATTGAGGTAAATAATCATCGCATCCCCTGCGTCTGCAGCACTCCGGAAGAATTTCACGAGCGACGAGTAATGCTGCTCGATGTAGGTGCGATCCCCCTGAGAATCGCTCCATCCCCGAGGATAAATCTCCGCCTGGTTCATTCGGTCAGCATCGTACCTTTCGAGCAACGTCGATCCAGGAATCGCCTCAATTGCGATTGCGACGTCCTTGACCTCTTGTGCGGTCAGGTAACGGGCCGGGCCATATCCAACGTCCTGCTCACCGATGCATTCACCACCCAACACGACACAAATCAGCGGATATGTCCCTTTCCATTTTGAACCGTTCAGTAAGAAATGTATTGCGTGCCAGGTCTTATCAATATCCAGATCGTCTGAACCGCCGCTGCCGCCCGAGTACAGAAAGTCTCTTATCGCCTGAGGGTTGCTGCAAACGGTCGAAAGTGTCGTCTGACTGACGCGGCGGTAGTTTCCGATCATCGACATTGGGCGTGTTTCTCTGATTTCTGGCGAAACCTTGGGTGGTCTCGATTGTCACTTCGTTGATCGGGGTAATCTTTTCGTCGCTTCTCTCAGGTTACCAGGATGTTCTTTTAGTCATCTCCGTAAAATACAAAGTGTCGGTCTGATTGAATTCTGAATTTCCCAGATTTGTACCCTTCAACCAACTGTTGCAGAAACGAAGCAACACCATCAGCAACCACAATCAACTCGCATGGCTGGGTGCACTGCATGACAACCTGGCCAACTGTGCCACCGGTATCTGGATCCATGTCGAGGACTAACCAGTCGGCATTTTCAGTGACGGTAAAAACGACAAACCTGTCATGGTTTCGAACAGGACCAAATACCGTGAAATCTTCGTCTTTCCAGCATTCCGCGTACTCAGTTCGCAGATGAAGGGTGTTCTCGACGATTTCTTCGATTCCAGCCAGCCAATAATAGGAATACACACCCGTTGGATGCCTGAGTGACGGGATCACTGGATCCGCGTACGCTTCCGCAGTGTAGGACAGTTGTCCATCGTGACATGACAACAAGGCCTTCAATTCCTCTGGGAAACACAGGCCCAGCTTCTCTTCAGCCTGCCGTACTTCGCCTGCGCTTGCCGGCGGTCGGAATTGCGGGCAAACAGGAGGGGTCAGCGAGTTCAAAACCAGGGACAATTCTGCCATCACGTCGCGAATACGATTTTCGATCGTCATTCATTTGTTCCACTGGCCCGCGATGAGTGGCGGGCTTCCACTCAACACGCCAGCACATTGAACTGCTAATGACGGGATCTGTGGTTCCACGGAACTATCCCGCGTTTTCGCCTGCAATTTGTTTGACTACCGGAAATTCCATTAAGGCGCGGTACGGAACATCAACCGCGAACCATTCGGAATCGGTTCCTGCATCAACTTGATTGTATGCCAGTACAAAATGGAATCCAACGGTCGTGTTGGGAGCAACATAAGGTATGGCAACACGGAATCCGTGACGTAAATATTCAATAGGACAGTCATTCCCATCAATTTCGAGCCATGGCATTCGTGCGCGTAGCGTTTCACCATCTTCAGTTCCGAACATCAAGAGTCCATCGCCGATCGTCCACGATTGAGCGTCGAGGGCTTCACCCGAATTTGAGCAACCGTTCGCTACACATCGGAGGAGTGTGAAGTCGAATGAGAAAACATGAACAGGGAATGGCACGCAGAATGAGATTCGGTAAGCGGCAACAACATCAACGGCCATGCCAACTGGGAGCGTCGGCTGAAATGCAACCCGTTGCACATGGAGTGCATTGCCAAGAATCGGTGACGAAACGCACGACATTGCAACGTCACCGAACGGAAATGACTCTGTCGCTTGGAATGTCATGAGATTGGCAGATAACCATTGTTAGACGGAATCCTTCTTTTCCGGTGGATTTCATCGGCCGAACCTGCTCAACAGGCGGGATTTTCATCCGACGACTTAATTGACAGGGCCACGACAAGTCACAGAAAGACCAAGATCCGTCTTCATTCCCGGCATTTCTGTGACTTGGCGTGGCTTCGAAAAACCTCGACTACTTCCCAGACTGGAACTGCGCCTGGGCTGCAGATCCTGCGACGTCGTATAGCTCCAATCGGATTGGGGTCTTGCGAGTCAACAAGTTGACCGAAACTGTAATCACGTGTTCTCCGACGGGCAGATTCAACTCCTGACGATCACGGACATCGACGGGTTTGCTGTCGACCCAGATTTGCAATCCGCCGACATCTCCCACTGCAAGCCCCACTGCTCCGGCGGTTGTGACGTTGACACGGCAACGCAGGAAACCGACCTTTCGAGCGGCTTCACCCAGGCGTTCTTTCATGGTGAAGTCGAGGATATCTCGTACTGGCAGCGAGCCTGCCACTGCACTGTAAGCGGGAACCCAGACCAGACCGCGATCGTCTGAAATCACCTGAGTATCACTCGTTCGATACATGCGGGTGTACGTTTCGTTCGTTGGCTGAAGTGTCTCCCACCGGCGAACGATTCGTGCTGTGACAGCCGCGTATGGTCCCGGCTTACCAAGCTCTGACAGGAATCGAACCAGGTCAATCAATTCGGCTCGCGTCAATTTGTCCACCAGCCCGACGGGCATCAAGGATGTCCCCGGTGTCTGCTCTTCGATCTTTTTCAGCGGAATCGTTATCTCGCGATCTTCAACGTCGCGAATCAACAGGTCGGTATCGGTCTGACGGACCTTCACACCCGTCAGAACTTTCCCGTCATCCGTTGCGACAACGACCGAATGGTATCCCTCCTTGACCGCCTTATTCGGCTGCAGGATCGAATCGACGAGGTAATCTACTTGAGCACTGGAACCGATACTGACCAGGTCGGGACCGACTTTTCCACCGGCTCCACCCACTGCGTGACACTTCTGGCAATTCAGTTCCGCCCGACGGAAAATCTCTTCACCGCGAGCCGGATTCCCGGTCTCCTTGATCTGTGACACCAACGCTGCCATCTCGTCCGCCGACAAGATCTTCGGCTGGCTGACGATGTTGCCCGCTTTACTGAGTGCTTCGATCAGCTTGGCTTCCTGTCGGCCGGAACCAGTCACAGTTCGCAAGGCAATCTTCGCGGCGTCTTCCGGCAGTTTCTTATCGCTCAGAACCTTCGCCAGGACGTCTGAGCCTCCCTTATGCTGCAGGAAGGCTGAGATTACCTGAGCCTGGGTTCCGTGATCTTCGGACGAATTCATGAACCCGACCGCCAGTTGAGCCGCAGATCCGGTGTTGATGGGGACCAGCAGTGACAATGCCGTTCCGCGAACGGATTCATTCTCTTTCGAGGTGGTGATCGATGTGAGCAGTTCGCTGCTGGCAGGGCCACCCAATTGAGCAATCGCCTGCAAGGCTGCGATACGAGCCGCCTGGTCCAGTTGTGAATCCTGAACGATGCCACTGATCGCGGGACGCAACGATTCCAGCTTCCACACTCCAACGCAGTCGACGGCGGCCTGTCGCAGCGCCACGTCTTTCGACTTGAGCAAACCACCTAACGCAGCCAGATCGCCTGCCGGTTGGACATTCCGCGTTCGCTTGGCATTTGCCAGCGTTCGCAGCAGCGTGGCGGCGTTCTCAGGTGCCGTTTCTGCGGCCAGAGCCAAGTCAAACACCAGCTTCAATTGTTCGCCATTGCCGAGCGCTGCGACAGACTCCAGCAGCTTTTCACGCAACTCGGGCGACGTCTTGTCTTTCAGCGTTCGAATCAGAGCGGGTACAGCAGCACCAGCGTCCGCAGACTTCACAGCAAACAGAAGTCGCTGAGGATTCCCGTCAAAGTCGAATGAACCCGCGATCACAGCGGGGAGCCAGACGTGAGCGAGTTCGCGGCTGGTCTGCCACAGAGCATAGTCCGCAAACTGATCCAGCGGCTTGTCGGCAGCTCGCAAGGCCAGTGCGGCCGCCTTGAGATCCGGGAATTCTGACAGAGCACGAATGGCTTCCATCTGAACTCGTGGATTCGCATCTGCGATGGCAGCTTCCAGCCATGTCAGAGCCGCTGGCAATTCGTTCTTCCAATGAGGAATCACGCGAACACCAGCCGCTCGTGCCTGAGGCGACTTGGACTTCAACACGGCTTCGAGCAAGCCTGGATTGGCAACATCGATCGATTGATACATCCAAAGCCCTTCCAGGCGATGATGCTCAAATTGAGGGTCCTGAGGATCGAGGCTGCGGACCCATCCCTCAAGGGCTGGACGAACCTTGTCAGCACCAAGTTCCTTGAGGACTCGCTTGGCATGCTGTCGCTCGAAACTTTCCGGCGACTTGAGCGAATTCAGCAATGACGAAACGTCGCTGCCAACCAGCTTCGGTCGAGCCAGCGGCTTGCGGCCTTTGGCGGTAATACGCCAGATGCGACCGTGAGTGTGATCGCGGCGTGGATCACGAAAATCGACTTCACCATGTTGAATGATCGGGTTGTACCAGTCGGCGATGTAGATCGCTCCGTCCGGTCCCTGCTTGACGTCAATCGGACGGAAGGCAACGTGCTTGGAACTGATCAGGTCAGGCTGCTGCCGTGCTGCGAATCCAGAACCGTCATCACTGACAACAAACCGGCAGACGCGATGTCCACGGAAGTCGTGAGTGATCAAATTCCCCTGCCAGTCGTCAGGCAGATGTCGGCCATCCACAATTTCCAGTCCGCAATACTTCGGGCTGCCGGGATTCAATCCATGCAGAATTCGCGGAACCCCTGCGACGGCCGGGTACGATGCCCCCGGCACAACGTAGTTGATCCCTTCACCCCCGGCACCATCCGTCGCAAACGATTGCCCCCAGCGATCAAATGCATGACCCCAGGTATTCACCCAGCCGCGGGCAAAAACTTCCAGCTTCATCGTCTCGGGACGGAACTGCCAGATCCCCCCGGCATTCAGCCGTCGAACACCATGGGGAGTTTCGACGTGACTGTGAATGTAGATCGACTGGTTCATGTACAGCATGCCGTCCATGCCCCAGCGGAACGTATGCAGGATGTGGTGAGTATCTTCCGTTCCAAAACCACTCAGCACAATCCGCGATTCATCAGCCTTGTCATCACCGTTGGTATCCTTGAAATGAACGACTTCGGTGCTGTTGGCGACATAGGCTCCGCCATCCCCAGGTTCAACGCCGGTCGGGATCAAGAGCCCATCGGCAAAGACGGTCGTCTTGTCAGCGGTTCCATCACCATCGGTATCTTCGAGGATCAGGATCTTGTCCGTTGCCTTTTGTCCGGGGGCAATCTGCGGATAGACCTCAGACGCTGCCACCCACAGTCGGCCGCGAGGGTCAAAGTTGATCTGGATCGGCTTGTGCAGCTTGGGATCTGCGGCGAACAGATTGACTTCAAATCCTTCAGGA
This sequence comes from uncultured Schlesneria sp., assembly GCA_963977965.1. Lineage (GTDB taxonomy): Bacteria > Planctomycetota > Planctomycetia > Planctomycetales > Planctomycetaceae > Schlesneria. Next base: position 31,271 of record CAXBSB010000026.1, on the reverse strand, counting down.
AGCACAAACGTCTTACGTTCCTCTTCAGGATCAGGAATTGGAATGTCTTTGAGTTCTCGCTGTGCGTAAACGGTTCCCGACAGCAGTAATCCAGCCAGGGCAAAAAATTGAGTGAATCGAGTCATTGAAGAAGCATCCCGGGACAAGGGAGTGATGGATTGTCAGTTTCGGTCGACGAGTGAGGTTTCTCGCTTCCTGATCGCGGTTCGCGTTCAAGTTGTGGCGAGAGACTTACAGAGGGACTTACTTTTGCTGCTTGAGTTCGTCGATCTTCGCTTCGATCTGTTCGACAAGCGGGTCAAACTGAGCGATTTCGACGGCGTTATTCCCCTGCTCGTGCTTCCGGAATCCGGTGAGGTAGGTGATGTTCTGTGGTCTCCAGCGATGGAAAAACAGCATGTTTTTTTCGACGATTCGCTGACGAATCTGCTCTTCCTGAACCGATGTCAGACCACGTCCTGCCAGTTTCTGCTGCTGACGCACGGCTTGTGCGATTGCGGCATAGCCACTGGGCCCGAAGTGCATTCCGTTTTCAGTCAGGTTGCGAGCCGCCGGTTCCAGTGCAAACAGATCGATAACAGGTGCCTCGCGTCGAGAAGCGAGTTGTCGAATGGCCGCCGCATACTTTTCGAGCATAGCGTTTTGCTTGCTGGCGTCTGGCAGCGGCGCGCGTGGTTTTTCCAGACGCGTTGGAGTGACAAACACAAATCGAGCCCCCGTTGGCTTCACATCGTCGCACAGCTTTTCAAACTGTTTGACGAACGGTTCCAGGCCGGCGTCACCCGCATAGGATTCATTCAGGCCATAACCGAAGATGATGACCGTCGGCTTCAGTTCTTTCACGAGAGCGATCATCCGCTGGTAGCCAACCTGCGGGGCATCAAAGATCCCTCGCGATTCAGCCCAGACGGTATCACCGCTCCACCCTAGGTTACGGAACGTGATCTTTCGATCGGGCCAGGCCGTGGTCAGTGCCGTTTCGAGATATCCGAATTGCCCTTCTCGCTCAATGAACGTCGCCCCCAGCATCACGACGCGATCTTTATCCTTCAATTCGAGCGGTTCGGCCGCAACGGATGAATTTTCGAAGGTCGCCAACACCACTGCCATCAGCAGCGGAATTCCCCACCAGTGAACTCGACGCATCTCAGTCACGCTCCCATTGAACTGCTGCTCGTTTTCAGCTCGAACAGCGGCACTGACTTCTGGATCGTATCTTCGATCAGAAGTAATCCCGGACCACGAAAACCAATTCGCCCGTCTCGACTTGCGTCGATCCAGGGGCGAACCTCCATTCTGTTCGGCAAACCGAGCGCATCGCAAGCATGTCGACAAGATTTCCTGAGATACGTCGGTACGGATCCTCAAGTTGAACTCGTTCGGCAAGGGTCTCCAGACGTCGTCGAAGCGGTTCACTTCAATTCAAGCAAGACCGTTGGCAGAACGATGTGGAGCAGAACGATGAAGAATCACGACCGGTGCTCAGCAGTCAGTTGTGAGCGATGAAGGATGGTCTCGCGACGTGATTCGTGTAGGGATCATCTTCGAAGAGTCCACGCAAAGACGCGAAGACGCAAAGGTAGGAGTATGCCTTCGCAACCCTTCTGCACCTGCTTCAAACTTTCGAGACCGCTTCCCGTGTTGGTATTCTACCCGAACACGATTGTTGGATTGCCGTGTTCCTTGAAAGCGATGGGCTGCTGAATGTTGATTCGATTTCTTTCCCTGGTGGTGTTCCTGACAACCATTAGTCCTCAGGCCTCTACGGCCGAGTATGAATATTCGGCGGTCGTTCCCAAGAAACGAACTGCCATTGCCGCTCAAGGGGTGAAAGGGCAAAAGCTCAACCAGGTCAAGATCGATGCCGATCCCTCCATTGATCTCGTTCAAGCCGTTGATGTGACCATTACGGCCTGTGATCTGAAGTCGATCAAACTTTCCAGTTGCAAGAAGATCCGGATTTATAACTGCTGGATCCACGACAGTAAGGCACCTGCGATTCACCTGGATGGCTGCGAAGATGTCATCGTGCAGGGTTGCAGGATCGAGAGAGTGGCATCCGGGGTTTATGCACATCAATCCATCGGCGTGCAGGTGATCGGAAACTATGTGGAAAACGTCATGGGGCCGATGCCGCGCGGGCAGATGGTGCAGTTTGACAAAGTCACCGGCAAACAGAATGTGATCCGAGGTAACCAGGCTTCGAACTCAAACGACCAAAGCCGTCCCGAAGATATGATCAGTATCTACGAATCGAGTGGTACCGAGGATTCGCCGATTCTGATTGAGGATAATTTTCTATCTGGCGATCCCAAGGTTGGCAGCGACGGCAAGAGCAAGAGCGGTAGCGGGATCATGCTGGGGGATGGCAAAGGAGGGAAGCACATCATCTGCCGGAAGAATGTGTTGCTGGCGCCCGGACAGGTGGGAATCGGTGTGGCAGGAGGCGGAACGATTACGGTCACCGACAATACCATCATCGGTTCCAAGTCCGACGTGTCGAATGTTGGTCTGTATGTCTGGAATCAGTCCAAGCAGGACGGCGGTGATGTGATCGTTCGTGGTAACAAGATTCACTGGGTGAATGCGGCCGGTGCTCCGAACCCATATTGGAATGGCGGCGGATTCACCAAGGTCACGGAAGAGGAAAACTCGTTTCAGGATCTCAAGCTACTGGAATCCCCACCCACTCCCCCGTCCAAAGCACCACTTCCTCCGATTCCGTTTGGAACCAAAGTCGCATTCCCCTGGCCGAAAGCGAAGGCCGCGAATTAACTTCACCGTCGTCGTCTTCTGTACCAATTCGTCACCCTTGCAGATTGGATGTCAATAATGCCTGGAACCTGCTACCTGAACGTCTCTCGAAAGAACGCGATCTGGAGTTGCCTTGCGTTGATTTGTCTCGGGACGGCGTCCGCTCAGGCGGATCAGTTTGTCCTTTTCGATGCCACTTTCACGTTTACAAAAATGGATGCGGACAATTCCAAACCGAGTCCCTCGCACTATTACGTTCGCGACAAACTGATGAATGCGGATCGCCCCACGGACTGGACGCATCCCGTCGACTACCGCAACGGAACCGCTCACGTGCGACTGGAAGTACTGGAGAAACCTGCGGGGGGTGAGGCAACGACGTGGTCCGTCTGTTACATCCCCAATAAAGGCAGGGACAAAGGGTATGGCTGTTTCAACACGCCGGTCTACAAGGATGCTGGCGTCCATGAACTGGACATCCCCATGACAAAGTTCTGGCAGAATGATTCGATTGTCTGGGAGCAGGGGATAAAGGAGATGCATCTGGTCATCAAGGACAACAGTGGCGGCAGCGGTCACGCGCATAAGCGACAGGACCATGAAAAATTCTTTCCCACCAGGGTCCGTATGACGGTGATCCAGGTTTCGGCGGGTTCAAAGTACGACGCCAGCCTGGTCCCAAATCTTCCGCCCGCGAAGCCGGTCAGCCTTTCACCTGCGAAAAAGCCGGAGAACAGCCTGCCGGCCGTGAAATCCAAAGAGTAGCCAGACCTTGATGATGTAAGTTGCCGGTGCGTCTTTTGTGAACTCATCCCCGGATTATTTTCGTTCCAGAAGGCTAAGGCTTTTCATCCATTCGGCACAGCGCTGCGGCCAATCGTTGATCGGTTTGCCATTCTTTCGCATACCGAATCCATGGCCCCCTTGAGCACAGATATGCAGCTCAGCCGAAAGCTCTTGCTTTTTGTATTCCAGATACAGCATGGCCGCTTCTACGGGGTTCGCTTTGTCGTCGTGAGCGACCAGCAGAAAGACAGGAGGTGCATCAGCCGGAATGCTGAATCCCGGTCGAAGTTTTGACTTGTCGTCCTTGTCGAGGAATCCGCCGCCGTAGATGAAGATCAGGAAGTCGGGGCCGCGAGGGTCGTCGAGTTCAAGATTCTGGGGATAGGTCCGGTTTCCGCGATCCCATGCCGCGTGTCCGGCAAGGTTGGCTCCCGCGGAGAAACCGAGCAGGCCGACACGTTTGGGATCGAGCTTCCATTCGGCTGCGTGGTTCCTGACGAGGCCAAGGGCTCGTTCAGCATCCTGAACAGGAAGTTCGTACATTTCCTTCTCGTCGCGGGTCGGTGTCCGATACTTCAGCAGTATGGCCGTCACCCCGAGCGAGTTCAGCCATTCGCAGACCTCAGTCCCCTCGTGTGCATACGATAAAAACATAAAGCCACCACCGGGGGCGACGATCACAGATGTGCCGTTCGGATTCTCTGGTCGATACACGGTGATCGTCGGATCGGTGACGTCACTGATGCGATTGGGGCCGACCCCGCCGTATGACTGGATCAGTTTGATCGTCGCTTCAGATTTCGGAACCATCGCTGATGGTGGTCCGCCTGGCCATAGTTTTAATGTGACGGGTTCGGCCGCCACGGCGGCACTAACCAGCAGATTCAGGATTAACAGACTGGAGATGATCAATTTCATGTCGTGGACTTCTTTGGATCGTGATCAATGGCAATGAAGATTGTTGACCCTGACAGTACAGGGATTCGAAAAAGAATGTACCAGAATTGTGAATTATCCGAACCTTCCGCCCACAGACTGTGTCCATGAAAAGCCTCGACTGCCTGTCGGGATTCCATCATTCGTTGTCACCGAGTGCCGTAAGGCACGATGTCTCGGCACAACTTCGTCGAGGTCAATAGATCAGCTTGCAATCCAACTGCCTGGTGGGAGTCCATATGACGGTCCTAAGGTAGCGATGTCGGGTGACCGGCTAGTGAATGACGCCGGAGTCTCAACGAGTTTTCGAAAGAACCTCGTTGAGTCAAAGGGGTCGGTCAACGGTCAGTGGCGTTTGTCACTGATACGGACGGCCGTAACGCCAAACAGCAACTCTCAACTCATCTTCGTTGGATTGTGTTTTTTGAATAGACGACTGCCGGCTGGAGTCCTTCCGCTCCGTCCAGAATCGCTGGCGGCCAGCAATGGCTGACGGGTTCAGTTCCCGTACGGAAAAGCCTCTGGCCAACCCTTCGTCGTCGCATGGGATGTCATCAACCAGGAAACTGGATCGACTGCCGGTTCGGAGTACAGGATCATAACCTCGTGGACGTGGGTTCGAGTCCCACCGGCGCTAATCGCCGATGTCGCGCCGTAGCTCAGTGGTAGAGCACGTAACTCTCTGGCCATCACTTCGTCGATCCATCATTTACAAAAAGGGCAGCGCCATGGGTAAAGCCGCGTTCATTCGATTTCAAACCCGGTTGCGGTGCCCGCATACAGGGCGACGACTGGGTTTGTTCCAGGCATGGGATGCGATCGAGCAGGTCACAGAACTGAGCGACGAACTTCGCTGCTATCTCGAAGGAATCTACGACTGGTTCAATGGTTCGCTGACCGTGCCGACATTGGAGACTCACGGGTGAAGAGCCGTGTTCTGGTTCTGGGGTAGTTCCGTTGAGCACGTTGACCGGATGTGGGAACTGGCGTGGGGGCTGAAAAACCTGGATATCGACGTGGAGATGATTACGTGTGATTGTCCCGGTCGGATTGTTTACGTCGACCAGCATCAGGTCGCTGCTGTCCCGCACCGTGGTTCGAATCCGCAACTCCGCCGATTACTGAACTGATGACGAAACATTGAAGCCTGACAGCCCGCAGTGGACGGGATCAGCCCCTCACTCCGGGCGTATGATTTCCAAGGAGACAACCATGGCGAACAAGTCGCTATTCTCAAGTTTAAAGTCACTGGTACCAATGGCCACCGCACGAAACGATGCGGGTGGTGTTGCCTATGCATTTTCGCCAAAGCAGGCCTTGGCGCAGTTTGCTGCGACAGGCTGCTTTCATGGAACCTTTTACGTCGATGCGGAAAAGCAACTGGAACGGCTGAAGGAACTGACTGCTCAGGTTGACGACAACGTTTTCCTGGCAAAGCTGGCAGTCTATAGCCGTGAGCGTGCGTACCTGATGGACATGCCTGCGGCACTTGTCGCGACACTGGCGTCGCGTGACACAGTCCTGTTTCATCAGGTGTTCGATCGAGTTATCGATAACGGCCGTGTACTGCGGACGTTATTCCAGATGATTCGTTCGGGCCAGTTCGGCAAGAAGAGCCTGTCGAGTTCGTTGCAGCGAGCATTTCAGCGCTGGCTGAACGAGGCTTCGCCCGACAAGTTGCTGTCGGCTTCGATTGGCCACGATCCAAGTCTGCGCGACATCCTGCGGATGGCTCGTCCAACCCCGTTGGATAACAGCCGGCGCGCTCTGTTTGGCTGGCTGACAGATAAGGAGCAGTCGAAGTGGGCGCCGGCGACAGCCATCGATCTGCCTGAGCAGGTTCGGTTACTCGTCGAATTCCGAATGGCGGAGACAGCGGAACAGCAGATCGCGCTGCTGCAGGGCACGTCGGGCGAACGTCCGGCACTGCGAGCTCGATGGGACCATTTGGCGGATACGGCGAAAGGGACAGAAGTCTGGAGAGCGATTGCACGAAGGATGGGTCCTCAGGCACTGCGTATGAACCTGAACACGCTGCAGCGACATGGTGTGTTTGAGGATGTGGCGATGGTTCGGGAGGTCGCTGACCGGTTGGCAGATGCCGATGAAATCCGCCGGTCGTGCCAGTTTCCGTATCAGTTCTTCGCTGCATACTTGAATATATCGAATGACGTTCCTCATGCGATCAAAGCGGCCTTGCATCAGGCGGCAGAGATCGCTTGCGGTAACGTGCCGGAATTGCCCGGTCCGCTCGTGATCGGCCTGGACGTTTCGGGTTCGATGCAATCCCCCGTGACGGGAACTCGAGGTCGAGGAAGTACAACGAAGATGCGGTGTGTGGATGTCGCAGCCCTGGTGGCAGCGGCATTCCTGCGGCGTAATCCAGACAGCGTCGTCATTCCGTTCGACACGCGGGCCTTTGACGTGAAGATCGATCCGTCGGACTCAGTCTTGAGTCTGGCGGAACGATTGGCAAAGTTCGGTGGCGGTGGAACGGATTGCTCGTTGCCGATCCGCAAGGCGAGCGCAGGTTACGCCAATCGCAAGTTTGCGGGTGTTGTGCTGGTCAGCGATAACGAGAGCTGGGTCTATCAGGGGCGACCGTACTTCTATGGTACCAATGGCTCGACGGGTGTCATGACGGAATGGCAGCAGTTCGTGCAGAATCAGGTGAGGTTACACGGAGGCAACTACGAAGGACCAAAGCTGATCTGCATCGACTTGCAGCCGTCTCAGACGACCCAGGCCCCGGAGCGCAGCGACATCCTGAACATCGGCGGCTTCAGTGATGCCGTGTTCGAGGTGATCAACGCATTCTTGAAGAATGACACTGATCGCTTCGTCACCGAGATCGAATCGGTGACGTTGTAGTCTTGGAAGATGGCCTTGATGCATAGGACGACGGGCAGTGATCGCTCACATGCCCGTCGTTCGCATTTTCAGGGTGGAATTCGTAGGCATTCCTATGGCGATTCCTTAGGATCGTTGCCATGGACACTCCTTTACAACCTCCTGATTCGCGACACGGATGGCTCGATGCCATCAGAGATGTCTTTGTTTCGCGATGGTTTCCACTGGTTGCCGTTGGCATCGCTCTTTTGCTGACCTTCCGCTCTGTTTCCAACGGACTGTTTGCGGACGATTATTTTCATCGAGCGGTGTTAAACGGCTCGAAACGGTATGGCGAATTGTTGCCACCTCCGCAGGGAATGTTCCGGTTTGTGACGGGTGATGCGGCACATACGCAGGCCTGGATGGATATCGGGTGGGTCCCCTGGTGGACGGATCCGTTGATCAAGGCTGAGTTCTTTCAGTTCGTCCCGACGCAGACACATATCTTCGATTACTGCCTGTGGCCTGATCGTCCGGAACTGATGCACGTTCACAGTCTCGTATGGCTGGGGTTGCTCGTCTTTCTCGCTGCGAAGTTCTATCGACAAATCCTCGGCCCATGCTGGATGGCGGGTGCCGCTGCACTTCTGTTTGCAATCGAGGATGCTCACGCATTACCCGCGGGCTGGATCTGTAACCGCAACAGTATGATTGCTGCCTGCTTTGGAATCAGTTGTCTGATGGCTCATGATCTCTGGCGACGTGAAGGAAAAGCCTGGGCGCTCTGGCTGGCACTCATACTCTGGGGAACAAGTCTTTGTTCGAAAGAGGAAGGGATTGCCACCTGTGCCTATCTGTTTGCGTACGCCATGTGGCTGGACAAATCGCCACTCAAGCATCGTATCCTGACACTTGTGCCATACGGTGTGGTCTTGATCGTGTGGCGAGTTGTCCGGGATGCCATGGGATTCGGTGTCGCCCATATCGGTTATTACGCCGACCCGTTCACAGATGCCGGCCGATTCTTTACAGACTTCCTGATCAGGTATCCGATTCTGTTGTTCGGCCAATGGGCTGGCTTGTCAGAGCTTGCCGTGTTGTTTGGCTCAACGTTCTGGTGGATCGCCATCAGTTACGTCAGCTTTCTCGGACTGGTGTTCTGGCCTGTGCTGAAACAGGACCGGCTTGCGCGGTTCTTTGCCACGGGAATGCTGCTGGCAGTCGTTCCTGTCTGTGCAACGTTTCCCATGGATCGGCTGCTGATGTTCACCGGGCTGGGAGCGTTCGGCCTGATGGTCAGATTCTGGAACGAAGTCTTCGTTGAGGAGCGACGTCAGAAGTTCAGCCGTTGGCATAAGGTTGCGGTCCCGGTTGCCGTCCTGTTCGTAGCGATTCACATCATCGCCGCACCGATACTGCTAATGCTGCGAGTCGCAGCACCGTGGGGTCCACGAGTCATGGCAGAGGCGACGTTCCCTCGAACTCATTTTGACGAGACGATTCAGCAACAGGATCTGATCGTCATCAATCCGCCGATTGCCTGGCTGGCGGGTTATTGCCAGCTCTATTTTGACCATGAAGAGTTTCCGGCACCTCGAGCAGTGCGGGCTCTCTCGTCGGGAATCGATGGAGTCTCCTTACGTCGTACGAGTGATCGGACAATCGAAGTCTCGCCGCGCAAGGGCTACATCACTTTTCCAGACTCCATTCTCCGAAACGAACAATTTCCATTGAAGGTCGGCGATCAGGTGCGACTCGCGAGAATGACCGCGACGGTGTTGTCTGTTGAAGACAATCGTCCCAAGACGGTCGAATTCCGGTTCCAGACACCATTGGAAGATGAGTCACTGCGGTGGATTCAGTTTCGGAACGGGCACTACGTTCCGTGGACACCACCACCCGTGGGGCAGGATGTGACGTTTCCTGAACTTCTGAAACGATGAATCGTTGATTGTGTCGCGAACGTGAATTCGTTCGCATTCACTTTGGCGTCTCCGGATCACTCAGTAACCGGATGAAGATTTGATCTGCGAGGTATTCGGCGACTGTTTCTCTGGAAACGTCAGCTCGATCTCGAGCAAGATCGCCTTCGCCGTATGCCGCCTTCCCCGTATCTCGGGCCGTTCTTATCGAACAAGTGGCAGCACATTCCCTGGCGAAGAAATGCGATATCTTTGCGATCTACAGCGTATTCCGTTTCAGTGTGGCGTCCCGCGGGCATCAAACTGCAGTGTCTAACCCACGCTTCGACGCGACACGGAAGTGCGACATGCACTACTAAGAATCATCAATGACTCGATCAGATCGTCACTCGGAAAACACGAGGAGCATCACTGGTGCGGTTAAACCGTGAGGCCATGTCTTTCAATCGGCGATCACTCGTCAATTTCAACGCGGCAGCGATCGCGGCATCGTTCTGGGCATCGTCACCGATCGTGGGATCAACCTTCAGATCAGGAGTGACTCCGGCGCCCGCCATTTCGCGACCATCAGGACTGTAGAACTTAGCAGTCGTCAGTCGCAGACCTGCAGGTGCAGATTGCAGCGGGAACAAGGTCTGAACCGTTCCTTTTCCGTATGAGCGTTCACCCACGATGACACCTCGTCCGTTTTCCTGAATCGCAGCCGCAAGGATTTCGCTGGCACTGGCACTGTTGCGGTCGATCAGTACCACCATCGGCACCTTCCAGGTCTGGCCGTAATTGGCTACTTCTTTGGAGTTATCACCCGGGTTACGTCCCTTGGTTGAAACGATTGTTCCTTCAGGCAGGAATCGATCCGAAATCGAGATCGCAGCAGTCAACAGTCCGCCCGGATTACCTCGCAGGTCCAGGACCAGCGATTTCATCCCGTCCTGATGGAGCGACATCAGGGCGTCGTCCATTTCTTTGACAGATGCTTCGGTGAACGATTCGAGCTTGATGTATCCGACTTTGCCCGATTCATCGAGCATCCAGCTGGCAACAGCATGGATTGCGATCCGTCGGCGGGTCAGGGTCACAGATCCCCGACGTTCGCCTCGCAACAGTTCCATTTTCATCTGGGTTCCCGGTTGTCCGAGGATATAGTCAACGGCCTGATTCAGTCCGAGGCCTTTTAACTGCTGTTGATCAACAACCGTCAGCACGTCGCCACGTCGCAACTGAGCCTCCGCTGCGGGCCCGCCTGGCAGTACCTTCAGAACTTTCAGTCCGTCCGAATGTGGTTCCACTTCAACACCAATCCCGACCACGTTGTCTTTCAGGCCGACACTCGGTCCACCACTCTTTTCCGGTGGAATCAGTGACGAAAACTGATCCAGCGTATCCAACTCTGCGTGAATGAATTCCAGTCCGACAGCACCGGGAAGCAGTCCGACATGCTTGTCGACCAGATCCTGAACCCGATTCATCGTCGCAACGCAATCGTCGATCGATCGTGCCGACGTCCGTTCACGCATTTGAGCCAGTGCATCACGCAACCGGCTGATTGCCTGGTCATCGCCGCGTAACTGAGCCACCTGCTGGAACGACGGTGTATTCAAAGCGATATCAAGGTGTTCAAACGCAGCATCAACGCGTTGAGCATATGTTGATGGCTTGATGTGCCGACTGTCGATCATCTGAGCCACTTCAACGTACAGCATGACAGCCGACTGCGGTGTGAGTCGTTCCATCAGGCGAGCGTTACGAGGATCGGCATATCGATGCTGAATCTTTTCGGCTACGGTCGGCTGATGAACAGGACGACGATCCGATTCGTCGACAGCGGGTTTACGTGTCGGAGTCGGTTCGACAGGAGCAGCACGACGCGGGGCAGGCAACGCTTCGACTTGAGGTTGCCGAGGTCGAATCTTTAGCGGAGGACGAGTTCCGGCAAAGGTCTCTTCTTCGAGAATTCCTTCGCGAGTCAGTCGATCTCGCAGCGACATGGTTCCGCTGGGAGTTGGAGTCAGAGTGCCGATTTCGGTACCGGCCTGCTGATTCGCAATTTCAAAGTCGTCGGGCGAAGGACCGAAGTCCCCATGTTTGGCTGATGATGGCCGATCGCCGGCAATCGCAGTCAATGACGCATACCACAGCGTCAGGGCAAACAGCCCGAATTTCAGAGGTGAATGAACGAGGCGAGGCATGATTGGATCCTTCCAGTAATGTGAGTAACGAATATGAACAGGTCTTTGAGTTGCAGCGTGACCATGGCAGAGGCATCCGGTGAGGTATCAATGCTGAAGCATCAACGAATCAGCATCGCAGACTTCGTGAGTCGGTCCGTCGCAGACGGCCCCTACCAGTTCCTGGAACTCCTGCAGTTCGCCGCGAACGATCCGGACAGAAGCTGGAGCTTCAATCCCGATTTTCACGCTCCCCTTCGATGTGTGCATGACTCGCACCACGATCTGTTCACCAATTCGAATTGACTCATTTCGCTTCCGTGTGAGGATCAACATCCGAGTACTCCCTTGTTGTTGACCAGTCGACCATTTCATTCCTTTGATGTGACTGTCGGTCGTGTGACGGCCACATGAGGGAACTCCATGAAGCACCCGGCGTGCCAGAAGTTTTCTGTCAAGATCATTTTTATCGGGAGGCCATCAAACAGCCCGTGGAACGCGCGTTTCACGCAATTTCGCCTCAAAAACACGGGAAATCTGGCCGGAAACTTCTCGCAAATTGTAAGAGTCACTTTTGCAAAAGTGCCAATCTGCAAAGTTTACTCGACACTTGGTGGACCGTTTTAAGAGACGTACGACCTCAAGGCCGTTCCGGGTATCGATGATCGGCAAAGTTTGCCAGTTGAGTGATAAACCAGCCTGAATTGCAGGCCGAAAGCGATGTCAATCTCAAGTTCTCAGCGTGCGGCACAGTCCTTGCGTAATGGGTTTCCTCAACGAGATCCCAATCGCAGCCTGAGGGACTCAGTGTAAGCCCTCCAGCGATTGTGTTTCTGACATAGTCGGGGACGACGTCAGTCATCAAGAAAGGAAAGGATTCGAATCATGCAGACACGAACACTCTTCAGCAGAATCTTGTCGAAACGGATCTGGGTGGCAACCACATGCCTGGCCTTGAGTGGTTTGGCTGCACCAACCAGTGCCTCGGCCCAGATCTTTCGAGGCTGGGGATTCATGTCACCCGCTCCCCCATCGTGGGCCACTCCCTATCCTTATGAAGGGAGTTGTGCGTCCGGCACCTGCACTCAACGCCCATTGCCGATGCCGACAACATCGTGGTCGCCAACCTATCAGTATGGGTATGGCATGTGGAACGGAGACTCGCAGCCCGTGGGGACCGCTCGTCCGGTCTATCAAGTACCGGTGACACGTCCCGGCAGTACTCCCACGATCGGCTCTGGAAGTAATATCGAAAGCCCGTTCTACACTTATCAGGAGGGGCAGGCTTCCATTCGACGAACCCCTGTCACGGTACAACCTGCACGTCGCCAGGATCGACCAGCAGTGAATCCGGCAAGAGTGGATAGTCCATATTATCCGTGATGTGTCCACCGAAGCCATGCAACGAATGTCGACGATCGAAAGTACTTCCGCCCAAAGAGTCGTTATGAACCGATAACGAAAGCACAGCCATCAGCCGGTACGCGCTAGCTAGCGTCCGGTTCTCTTTTCGATTGCGCCGCTCACTGTCTCAAGAAACCGGACGCTAGCGCGTACCGGCTGATGGTCCATTACTTTTCAAAGCGTATAGCCGATCCTGCGCCGGTTCCTTCTAGCTGGCATCGCTCGTTCTTCTGATTATCCGTGAAATCCGTGGTCAGATTTTACAACCACGGATTTCACGGATGACACGGATCATGGAGACTGAGCTTGTTGAGTATCAAAAGTACTTCTGCCCAACGAGTCGTTGTGAACCGATAATAAAAGTACAGCCATCAGCCGGAACGCGCGAGCGTCCGGTTCTCTTTTCGATTGCGTCGCTCACGTCTCAAGAAACCGGACGCTAAGCGCGTACCGGCTGATGGTCCATTACTCTTCAAAGCGTACACCCGATCCTGCGCTGGTTCCTGCCAGCTGGCATCGCTCGTTCTTCTGATTATCCGTGACATCCGTGAAATCCGTGGTCAGATTCTGCAACCACGGATTTCACAGATAGCACGGATAATGGAGACTGAGCTTGTTGAGTATCAAAAGTACTTCTGCCCAAAGAGTCGTTGTGAACCGATGATGAAAGTACAGCCATCAGCCGACACGCGCTAGCGTCCGGTTTCGATCGTCGATGCGCCACACAACGTGTTTGAATCCACTTCTTTCCTTTGCGTCTTCCCGTCTTTGCGTGAACTCCTCTTCGTACCGGCTGATGGTCCATTACTCTTCAAAGCGTACACCCGATCCTGCGCTGGTTCCATCCGACGTGTTTAACGCGTCGACCATCTGAACCGGACGTTCTGGCTGATTATCTGGCGTTGTCGACACCCACGAATTCAACCACCGTCAGGAAGGCGCGGTGGTCTGAAGCAACCGCTTCGTCGAGGGCTCTGGTTTCCACCACTTTCCAACGGTTTGTCGGTCGGAGCAGGATGTAGTCAATCTGGTGCTTTGGCTTTTCCACGGGGATGGTCGGCACGGGCTGGTCATTTGCGCGAGTCCAGTGCGACTGCAACTCCTTCAGCGGACTGCTGTCAGGGACAGCGTTCAGGTCTCCCATCAGCAACGCGGGTTGCGAGGGATTGGCCTGAATCAAATCGTTCATCACTCGGACTGAAGCCACTCGTTCACGATCGTCGGGGCGATGATCCAGGTGTGTGGCCAAAACTCGTACGTTGGACCGGTCTGGAGACGATGCAGGCCAATCCAGTTCGACCTCAAGGACGCCGCGCTGTTCGCCTTCGTCTAAACGCGGCAAGCGATGATTCCGGCTGGCGCGGATTGGAAATCGAGACAGCACCGCATTTCCATAGTGGCCACCTTGAAGTGGGATGTTGTCACCAAAAACAACGTGCATCTTTGTCAGTCGAGATAACTCCTCGGGCTGGTCCACGGATTTCGTACGTTTCACTTTGCGATCAACTTCCTGCAGCGCAACCACGTCTGGTTCTACCGATCGTATGACACTGGCAATTCGTTCCAGGTCCAGCTTGCCATCGACCCCTTCGCCGTGATGGATATTGTACGTCAGCAACCGCAGTCGCCACTTCGGATCAGCCGCGAAGACGACCTGCTGCTTAGCGCGGTTGATCCCTACCAGGCCCCCGGTCACTGGATCATCTGCAATCCCCTGACCCGTGAATGGAGCGGGTTGCCGCCCCTTGTCGACCAGCACGCTTCCCTGCTCGGGCAGTGCCACCCGCAGCAACGCAGGGTCATCGTGACCAGTAACCAGCAATTCTCCATCATGCCAGATCCCACCCGACAGGCTGTAGCGGCCCAGCTGCCGGATAATCGAATCTGGATAGGTCCAGCGTGCGAGTTCCCGCAAGTCGTTATCGAATTTGACGAGGAACGTTTTGTGGTTTGCGTCGCCGTAATGAGCGAAATTACACCACCAATGATCCCCCAACCGGATGACCCATGTCAGGCTGCCCCCGAAGTCATGGAAGTCATGAAACGTCGTCAGCTGCATCGACTCGACATCCAACACTTTCACCTGGCTCTGTTCCGGCTGCTTCGGATAGTTCGAATGGGCGCAGTACAATCGCTCTTTCCAGAAGAACCCGCTGTTTAAGTGCCGAGCCTCACCCTGACTGACTGCAATCCGTTGACCCGACTGACGGTCATATTTGGCAACATGTGTACTGGAGATCGCATAAACAAATGGGCCGTTGGCAGCAGCAGCCTGAACTGCCTCAGGAGCTGCCATCACACCCGTCATCCGCCATGCGCCGGTTCGGGTATCGAACGCGTCTGCCGCCAGTCCTGGCGACGCCACAGAAAAGCCCATCAGCCCCACGGTGCACAGCACCACCGCCCAGTACACTCTAATGAGAATTTGATCAGACATCTGGTCTTCCGGAAACAACCTCTTCAGTCACGCATCGAGCAAACGCTATGACAATCGCGTGCAATGTCCAGAATAGGCGTCGATCAAATGAATCGCAATCTGCGATGACTGGTAACCAGGGAAGAGGGCATTCCTGTAGGTCAGGCTGTGCCTGACTCTTTGCTGGCGATGAAAATGTTGGGCCATGAACAATCGTGTCAGGCACAGCCTGACCTACTGGTCGATCTAGCGCTGAATGTCAGGTCCGGCATCCTTGCCTCCTCATCAATTCAGAATTTAAATCACTCGCTGAACCGCTCCAGTGCCGTAGATCAGGCTGTGCCTGACTCGTTGCTGGCAATGACAAGGATGGCGCAATAAACAATCGTGTCAGGCACAGCCTGACCTACAGGGTTAACCCTGCGTAATCTGCTGCTTTGCCACACAGATCCCGTGACTACAGACGCCCGGGTTCCCATGTCTGCCGGGCGGTCCAGTGGTAGAACTCAGTCCCTTCCCAAGCAACGAGTGTGATCCAGCCGTTTGTGACGAGGTTTCGAACCATTGGATGTCGCTCGATGATCTTCTGAATCGATGACCGGGGTGCGTCTATCACGACGAGCAGTCGCAGCGGTTCGTGCTGAAGCTTATGGCCGTCATGCACACACTGCCACGGCAGGCCGGTCATCAGGTCGCCTCCGTTACCTTGCAGCACGCCAAACTGACCGACCACGTTGTGGATCACCTTGTTTCCACTGCCGAAAGCGACCGGGTCAACCGACGAGACGTAGTACTGCATATTGATCCAGTTCGTAACGACCATCGGTGCGGTCATGATCAGTTCGAGGACCTTCAATTCGGGGTCCAGCCGATTGTCGTAACTGTGCATGAACGTCCGGCCGTCGAGCTTCAGGCCCGTGGTCCGTGACCGGGGGGCGACAAGGAATGCCGCATTTCCGGCGAGTCCCCATTCTGGTCGTACCTCAGCCCAGTCACGACTCCTTCGAACAACGTCCTCGTCATCAGGCGAGCCAAGTCGTTCGCTTCGTTCGGCTCGACTCAACCGCCCCGCGATCTCAAGCCACTGCCGAATCTGGCTCAACTCTGTACGATGTGAATCGGGGACCAGATGATGATCGCAGAGATCAATTTCATCGGTTGTCGTATTGTGGACGGCGGCAAGGAACCAGGTATCGTTGGGAATGTCGATCCCTCGAGATGCCAGGCCGATCCGTACATCCACATCGTTCAGCAGCGCGGCAGCCACTCGAGCATTGGGCTCGCCTGAATGTCCTCCGCAGGCTCCACAGTCCAGAGCCGCTCGATAGGGATTGTTGGTGACATCGGATGCGTGACCGCAGAGGACCACGATTCGAGCGTATCCATTCACAAGACCCAGGTTGCGAAGCATCCCTTCTGCCAGATCGATCCGTCGCTTGGCATCCAGACCACAGTTTTCGGAGGCGTGAATGTCCGGCCCCAGGTGCGGGATCTGGTTCTCTGTCAGGCCATCCGCATCGGCAGTACCGGCTGGCTTCGTCCAGTGCAGGGAGTCCGTCAGGAGTTTGCCGAGGTATGGCAAACCCAGCGATTCGACGAACGAGAAGCACGAGGTCGCTGAACCCTGGAACGACTTCCACAGCTTGCGACCTTTCCGGACGGTCACTCGCTTCTCCGCAGCAGCACTCTCTACAGAATCATCGATTCCTCGCAGCTTTTCATGGACATGGAAGCTTGGCTGCAACAGCACTGGAAGCTGTGGAGTTCCCTTTGAGCAACCCAGCGGCACGTATTCCATCGGCATCCCGAAGAATCCGGCGAACCCGAACGTTTCGATCGATTCGTTCACCGCTTCCAGATTTCGCCGCATGACTTCGGATCGAACATCGATGCAGAAGACCATCTGCAAGCTTTTGCGTGTTGCGGTTTGTGGTGAGGCAGGGCACGCACCAAGTTGATTCAACAGATTCCGCCGATAGAGGTGTTCGGTTGCGACCTGAAGGACGTATCGTGCCAGGACATCTGTTGCGGGTACGGGTGGGACAGCAATTCCATGGTCGAGGTCTGCATCGGCAGGCCACAACGGCAGCGGCCAGGGGCCATCTGAAATTCTTGATACGGCAACATCGTATGCCAGCCGAATCGCGATCAGCCCGATCAGGTCGTCATTCTTCTGTCCTTTAACTTCGGCTTCCCGGACTTGATATCGGACGTACGAGGCCCATCCGGCGACCGAGAAGGATTCGCAGAGCAGAAACTGTCGCCAATGTGACGGTGGCACTGCGAGTGCGGCCAGCAGTTCTTGTACGGCCTGATGTGGATCTGCAGGCAACGAAGCAACAAACTCACGGAAGCCCTTCAGTCCCAGCATGTCCATTCGTCGACTCAATTGTGCGGCTTCGTGCCAGGCTGTGTACAGCGTTGATTCCTTCCATGGACTGCTCCACGCAGCCTGGCCTTCGTCGTAGTGAGCGGCACAATGTCGAGTGATGTCGTTCACAATGTGACTCGACCAGGAGCTTCCCTGTCGTTGATCCACTGCTTCGGCAACCGTTCGGAAGCGAACTTCCATTGCTGATAAGCTTTGCCCTGACTCAGACAGCCATTCTGTCAATTCGGACAGGCTCATGCTGGCATACCACTCAGGATATTCCGTGGTGCACTGAGCATATGCGGCTTCGAGGTCCTGTGTCGTGAGTCGTCCGGCCGCAACCAGCGACTGGAAGTATTCACGAGGCATCAGCAGATCGCAGTTTCGGACGTTACTCAGCATCTGATACGCACCGAGAAACTTCCGATCGATCAGCCCGACGCAGGGGTTCACGGCGACGTAATCGGCGAGAGGCCACAAAGGAGGAACGATCGCATGGACTTCCTTCAGGGCCTGAGTCAGTAACATTTCGCTAGTCTCGCTGACGAGCGCCGCTTCGTTCATCACAGCACCTTTTTTAAGAGGTTGAATCGCTTTTGAAGTCGTGGACATTATTTTTCTCCAGATTCTGAGATTGATGGCGGAATCGAAACCAGAAGACTCGTTAAACCATGCACTGCTATTGAACCGGTGCAGCCTGGCGGTAGAACCACGCGGTCAACCGCCGAGCGGGGATATCGAAGTAGAACCCGTTCATGGCATGGACATAGAGGCGTTTCACCCATTGAGGCTTCGTTAGTGACCCCGACAGAATCTGCAGAATGAAGACGCCAGCAAATCCGACCGCCACCACCGCGAATACGGCAACATCCAGTGCAGACGGTGTGACCGTGTGATGTGACGTGGAACTGGCGACCAGTCGGTCAATTCCCAGGTAAGCGACGGAGTACACCACGACGACGAGTACCGCCTGGAATAGGCTTCTAAGACACAAGCCTGCATGGCCGACAGCCAGTCCGTTCCAGATCAGGTGCGCCATGGCCAGCGTCATGATCAGAGTCAGGACGAGACCTCCCGGCTTGTTGCTGATGTCGACTCCGACCAACTGGAACGATGTGTAGACCAGACCGAAAGCGAGAGGGACTGCGACCAGTACGGCAGTGGCAATTCGACCCGCTGGATACAGGGGCTTCGCAGGAAACTTCATTCGTGCCGCTGTATCCAGAACACTTCCGCAGCTCAGGAAGGCATAAGCCTTGTAGGCCGAGTGAGCCACGATGTGCAGCAGGGCTGCAGAGAACGCTCCTAACCCGCACTGCAGCATCATGAATCCCATCTGAGCGATGGTCGAGTAAGCCAGAGACCGCTTGATACTGGTCTGCGTCAGCATCACGACGCTGCCGAGCAGTGCTGTGATGGCTCCGATCAGTGCGAGAAGATCCAGGGCAATCGGAGACAGCGAGACCAGAGGACTCAGTCGAATCACCAGGAACCCGCCGGCATTGATCACCCCGGCATGCATCAGGGCCGAAACCGGGGTTGGAGTCTCCATTGTGTCAGGCAGCCAACTGTGGAAGGGGAACTGAGCCGACTTGGTCATGGCCCCCAGCACGAACAGCAAGCCGATCAGGGAGGTCGCGAGGCTGCCTGCGGCCTCGCCATTATGAATCGCTTCCGCGGCAGCGAAGATCTCGGTGTACTCCGTTGATCCGAAGCAACGGAAGGTCAGGATCAGCGCCGTGATCAGCATCACGTCCCCCAGCCGGCTGATGAGGAACTTCTTGCGAGCGGCCCAGATCGCCCAAGTCCGTTCGGGATAGAGTGTCAGCAGTTGATGTAACCCGTAGCTCGTGAACATCCAGGCGGCCGCGAACATCACCAGGTTGCAGGACATGACCAGCAGCAACGAAGCCCCGATGGTGACAGACATCCACCGGAAGAATCGCTCCTGCTGTCTGTCGCCAAGCAGATACGTCGATGAGAACCGGGCGATGATCAGCCCGATAAAACTGATCAGACTCATCATGACTACCGCGACAGCATCCACATGGATCCCCAGACAGACGGGAATCGGCAGATTCCACCGGGCGAAGGTGTAGTCCATCGCGCCGTACATCGTTATCAGGACGGCAGTAGAGACAGACATCAGAAACATGGCTCCGCAGAGCAGCGTCGCCAGGCGACCAAACATTCCTGCGGCATCATTCGAGCGGCCTCTCGGAACCAGGCCGAGTCCAATCAGTATTACCGCGGGAGCGGCAAGTAAGCCGGGGGGCAGCCAATTCATCGAAATCTCCTTTGCGTCGTGTGGTTGCTCGTAATCTTCATGACACGAATTGTAATACACGACTTTTGTGTCGTCAATTGTGTTGCGTGTTTAATCGGCGTTTTTCTTGCAAATCCTTAATCTTTCAGTGAATTGCAGATCACGTATCCGAATTCGCTGTTTTCATATCGCGTTACCGACGCTACGCTCATGCCTCATCGAATCGCACGTCAGGATTCTGCGAGCCACCGAAAGTTGTTATGAAAGCCGCCCCCAAGAGTTCTGCAAATTCCAGAAAACCCGCTCGAAAGAGCGCCAAAGCCGCTGCGTCGCGTGTTGCAGTTCTTCCAGCACCTCAACCAGCGAAAGAGTTGCCTGGTCAGCAATGGACATTCCTGACGAATCATTCGCATGTGCTGGTGCTGCTGGCCCGTAATCCAACGATTGTGCTCCGCGAAGTCGCGTTACAGGTTGGCATTACCGAGCGTGCCGTTCAGCGGATTATCGCCGACCTCGAAGCGGGGCAGATCATCGAACGAGAAAAGGTCGGTCGCCGGAACCAGTACAGTATTCGAGCCGACCAATCCCTGCGGCATCCTATTGAATCGCACAGGACGATTGGCGAGCTTCTTGTTCTACTGAATACTGCGGATCAATAGGCCGCAGGAAGATACCGCTTGGGGATTTCGGCGCCTGCCACATGTTCCAGTTTGCGGATCTTGCACATCTGGTAGACATTGATGCGGAAGTCCGGGCAGGTACTGACCAGACAATAAGCGTCGGTTGGGGTGAACCCGTAGTCCGTAATCAGCCAGTCCATCAACATGATGGTGGCCGTTTCCACGGCAACTTCCAGCGGGCGTGAGGCATGGACCGCCACGATCGAATCGGGCTTGTCGATTCTCATCCACGGGGTCTTGCGACCCTTGATCACTTCCAGCTTGATCCGTGTCGTCGCCTTGGTTTCGGCGGCCGTCCCTGTGAATTCGGTGTCACCCTGGCTGGCATGGACATCTCCCATGCAGAAGAGTGCTCCCGGATGGAAGACGGGCAGCAGAATCCGGTTGCCGGGTGCCACATCGCGGATATCAAGGTTCCCGCCCCATTCACCCTGTCCATCCAGGCTGGTCGTCACTTCGCGGTCGGGACAGACACCGAGAGTTCCAATAAACGGAGTGATCGGCCATTGAATCTTGTCGCTGAAGTGCAGAGTCCCGTCGCGGGTCGTTCCGCTGGGACCGGGTGTGTGCTGAAAGATCTTGGTCGTGTATTCGCCAGAGAGTTCCGGCCAGCGAGTGGATTCGCCCAGGGGGCCGCGGCGAGGCCCAGTGGCGACCCACGAATAGCTGTCGACGAGGATATCTTCGACAGTAACGACGAGCGTGTCTCCCTTTTCCGCTCCTTCGACAAAGATCGGACCCGCAATGGGGTTCGCCAGGGCAGGCGTTCTGTCGAAGCCGGGCCGCTTGCCCGGGATTGCCAGATCGGCAGCCGATTTGAAGAAGCCAGTGCTGGCGTCGTAAGTCTCAATTTCAAAGCTCTCACCCTGCTGGACCTTCAGCAGCGGTTCGTCGCGGAAGTCGAAGGCATACTTACGAGCTTGTTCGCGATCGATCCGCTGCATGACAATCTCTCCAGTTGCGAGCATAGTGAGGCTGAGATTCCGGTCCTTATGAGGTAAGTCTGAACTGCCACGGCACAGCTCTGTCGGACCATGCCGTGACTTCAGGCTTCTGGCCAACGTTACGGCTACTTATCGTCGAGCAATTCGACAGCGACGAACTTCTTGCCTTCGAGCATTTCGAGGCTGGCGCCTCCGCCCGTGCTGACGTGAGTCACCTGGTCAGCCAGGCCGAAGATCTGGATCGCGGCAGCGCTGTCGCCACCACCGATGATGCTGGTAGCACCGCTGGCAACGATCGCTTCCGCAACGGCTCGAGTTCCCGCATCAAACGGAGGCATTTCGAAGACACCCATCGGGCCGTTCCAGACGACGGTCTTGGCCGACTTGATGACATCCGAGTAGAAAGCGATTGTCGCAGGGCCGATGTCGAAGCCTTCCCAGTTTCCTTCGTTCGGGATCTCGCCTGCTTTGACAACCTGCTTGTTGCAGCTTCCCTTGAAGTCGTCACCACAGTGCGTGTCGAGTGGCAGCAGCAACCGGTCACCACCAGCGGCCATCAATTCCTTGGCGAGGTCGACCTTGTCTTTCTCGACGCGACTTCTGCCGACCGATCCCCCCTTGGCGAGAGAGAACGTATAGGCCATGGCGCCACCGATCAAAACCTTGTCGCAGATGTTCAGCAGGTTCTGGATGACGTTGATCTTGTCCGAAACCTTGGCTCCACCCACGATTGCGACGAATGGTCGCTGTGGATTGGCAATGGCGTCGGACAGGAACCGGATTTCCTTTTCGACCAGGAAACCGCAGACCTTCGGTTTGGCTCCCATGCCATTCGGGACGGCAACCATCGAACCTTCAGTCCGGTGGCAGGTTCCAAATGCGTCGTTGCAATAGACATCGCCCATCGCGGCCAGGACAGCAGCGTACTCGGCATCACCCTTCTTTTCGCCCTTGTTGAATCGGACGTTCTCCAGCACCAGGACTTCGCCATTCTTCAGAGCCGCCGACTTGGCCTTGGCATCGTCACCGACGGTATCGGCTGCGAAGTGGACCGGGCAGCCCAGCAGTTCCTGCAGACGGACAGCAACTGGCTTCAGGCTGTACTTGGCGTCTTCGGCAGGGTCTTTCCCTTCGGGGCGGCCGAGGTGACTCATCAGGATGACTCGCCCGCCGCGATCGAGAACGGACTTGATCGAAGGGAGGGCTTCGGTGATACGTCGGTCGTCGGTAATCTGCTGCCGATCATCCAGCGGGACATTGAAATCGCAGCGCATCAGCACTGCCAACCCCGAAACATTGACATCGGCAATCGTCTTCTTGGCCATGGTCGAGTGTACTTTCGTCTTTTCTGTCGGATCAGTTTCATGCGGGAAACGGAATGTTACCCGCGTCATATTCGTGGGATTTCGCCGTTCGAAGTCACGAACGTGAATGGCATGCAGCGATGACAGTCAAACAATCGCCGCTTTGTGCCTGCAGTTGCAAAACAGTAACCGCACCATGCTATTAGGAGATCGTCAAACTGCCAAGCGAACTGGCTTCACATCACCGAAGATCAGTGCGACTGAGGGCAAGGCAATTGGGCAGAATGATGGGGGGCAGAACGATGAAGAATTACGACGCCAATCGCTTCGATCATTCTGCCCACCATCGTCCTGCCCGGTCGGAATTGTATTGGCGAGCGGCACATGCGTGTGAATGGATGAGAAATCTCGATTCAATCACGGCACGGTGGTAGATAGATTGAGTATGGCTCTTAAAAAGACGAGGCCTGCGGTCGCTGGTTTTGGGCGGGGTCGGCCCCGCTCTTTTTGACGCGACCCCAGTTCTTCATAGTTTCACCCAGCGAAGGGGTTGGGCAACTGGTGGGGGCTTGTGGACGGCCCAGCACCATAGCATCCTCGCGAAGTCCCCGAGACTGATTCAACATGGCCGTGTCGAGGAAGTCCAAAACCGTGTCACCCAGATTTTGAAAAAAGCATCTGTGCAGGCCATTCAAATCCAGTCTGACCCCTCGACGATTTCAGTCATTTCCAATTGAATTCTCCGACTGCATTTGACGGAGCGGATGAAGCCGTTAGGATTGAGGGGACCAGCACTTTGTGGTGCGGGACTGTCCAATTCAGGGGGCGATCGGTTTCGACTGGATTACCATAGGATTGGGTGGCGTGTCGTGGTTGATCAGTTGGCCACGTAAAAAGCTGATCAAACAACAACTGCCAATCGGCCGTTGACCCTGGCCGCCTAGTTAAACCTGGGTGACCGCGACTGAGGAATCCTTGCCGTTGGAGTCTGACTGTCGCCTGTAAATACCGGCTGGCCATGCATCAACGTGACCTACGTGCATGGCGAGACTCGTAGGACACTGGTCGCCAGCAGGCTTCGTTCGTTGAGCCTGCAGCGACGAGATTAATCAGCGAACTACACACGTAGAGGCCTTCTCTGAGGGATACAGGACGGGGGTTCGATTCCCCCCGCCTCCATTTTTTGGGTCTGAACGGCCCAAAAATGAAGCGGCGAGAAAGTAGTGAGGAGTAAGTAGAGAGTAGACAGACAAATGCAGTTTGGCTCTGGCCAAGTTTGATCCGCCGCGTTCTACTTTCTACTCACTACTTTCTCGTATTCGCTTTTCTTCTCAATGGTCGATTAGATGGCGTTCGCCTTCGAAAAGCTGCTCGTCTACCAGAAATCCG
This sequence comes from uncultured Schlesneria sp., assembly GCA_963977965.1. Lineage (GTDB taxonomy): Bacteria > Planctomycetota > Planctomycetia > Planctomycetales > Planctomycetaceae > Schlesneria. Next base: position 7,099 of record CAXBSB010000026.1, on the reverse strand, counting down.
TCGACTTCGCAGATTCCATCTGCCAATTGACGGAATCATTCCCGCGTGGATATGGCTTTCTTGTCGATCAAATCAACCGAGCGTCACTTTCGATCGCAGCGAACATTGCCGAGAACGATCTGGCGTTCAAAGCGGCCTACTAGACCTGAAACTTTATGATTTGCTCCGTGAGTCAGGCGAATCAAACAATTCATACCGAACTTTACCGATCTGGCCGGAAGCAATCGGTGTTGGGTCAGGTTCAAGATCGTTTTCAGCAAGGATTTCTGCAACAGAACGGTTGTTCATTTTCCGGTGGAGACCCTCCAGATCAAAACCATTCAATTCGAATGAGATGAACTGACGTTCGACCTTGGCGAGACGCACTCTGAATTCGGGAGATAACTGCCTCCTCACATCGTTTGTCGCATCACGAATCATCGCCGGTTCCGAACATGCGGTGATGAGCGACTTTGGATCAAGGTGCCGGTTCGGAGGCAACCAACCCAATCCACGACAAGTGCATGGGCCATTCGCTGCATCTGACCTGCCAGATCCACGACACTGCCAACACACCATCGCATTTGGCGGAATTGACGGGCACAGAATTCCTAGAGAGGGGTTCTCCGTAATTCCATAGAATAGTGCTTCAGTCCGAACCGCATCGTCATCTTCGAGTCGAACAACTGGAACGCCTCCTTTCCACGCTTCGAAAACGAAAGAGACGAACTCTCCGCTTGGTCGGAGCAACACGCAAATCGGTGCGTAAAGGAGGGGCAATGCTTGTAGGTCCGACACAAGTTTTCGCCAACAGGGGTCAATCGTGGCGCTCGAAACAAATGCTTGTATCTCTCGATTGACGATATTGGAGATTTGATGGTCATCCATGCGTAATTCTTTCAAAGTCAATCTTGGTCCAGATCCCACGTTGAGGGAATCTCGACAGGCAAAGAAGCTCAAACAGTTGCATGGCCGGAATCCGCAAACTCAGTATAGCGATGATCATTTGAACCAACCCAGTTTTGTTGAAATTGCTGTTGTCAGATGTTGATTTGATGGATCGGAAGCAAATCAAGTATCCATCGAATCCCCTGTATTTCAGGCTTTTCGATGCCATCTATGACATCGCAAATCAAGCCCCCCGCCTCCATTTTTTCGCCGTTCCGCGGCAAAAAAAATCGAGCAGTGGCGACGAGAAAGTAGAGAGTAGAAGGACAATAACAGCCCAAATTGACGATTGACCTCCACTGCGGTCTACTTTCTACTCTCCTCTTCGTTTTCATTCCGGCGGAGATTCCAATCGTCATTTTGGAGTCATTATCGGCCCCCGAAATTACCCAGGCGAGGGTACCAACCTGCGACTGGTCTGGCGTTACCTTGAACGCAAAGCGGCTTAAAGATCATGGGCTACTCAATTTGCTACCTGATCAACATCCGAGGCACTGATTTCAATTGGTTGATGAGACCATCCCATCAAGCACCTGCTTCCCAGATTGATGAAATGATAAACCAGCATGAGTCCAATCTGTGGGAGGGACTCGTGCCGAACAATGACACTGGATTTCTTGTCGATCTCACCGGATTTTGGACACTCTGCAAACTGCCCTTTCCATACTCATTCTTACTTCAAGACCGACCTGATCCAGCCTTGATGAAGGCTGTCGAGGAATGGCAAAAGCGGTTACGAGGTTTATGTCCAACCTGCGAGATTATTCGAGTCGATGACTTTCTTGTTGATCAGTGGAATTCACGGTACGACTACCTTTTGATCAGAGATCCACTGGCGATCGGTGCATTCATCGAGTGGTTGCGAGGTCAAGACCGACGACACTGGAGTGTCAATCCTTAATGTCAGCGTTGCCGAGGGCAAAACAATGCCAGAGCCTTCAACGATTGTCTTCGACGGCACATTCGAATCACTCAATTTGCTTTTCAAGCTTCACCCGGACGGGTGGCACTGTCAATTCTTCGATGTACTCACAGAATCATACGTCAGGCGACCGGCTCTTGGGTGCCACTGGCGGCCGGTTTCGCCGCCAGTGACGCTGCGGTCGCCATGAACCTGGCTGGTTACGTCAATGTCATTAATTAACATTCGTACGCGTGGGTCTTGATCCGTCGTTCGTTTGAGATTTCTACCACAAATCGGCAAATTCTGAAATCAGGGTCGAAGATATGGCGGGGCATCGAAAGCTCGCTCAACGGTTGATCCCGATCTACGAATGATTCACTGTCTGCCTTGGAGCTTTTTCAATTCACCGTAACTCGTTCATTGACGCGTGAGTTTTCCCCACATCACATCCAGCGATTGTCGCAGGCACATTGGCACTGGCGATCCAAGGCAATCGCCAGTGGCACCCAAAACCGACCATTTGACGTTGACAGTTTTTCATTAATCGTCGCTCTCGACAGTGCCACCCAGCCGTGCATGGCTTTGTTCTGCGAATCATATTACGGATTCGCGGTCGATTAGTGTATTGGGATAAACACCACAAGCCTTTAGTTTACTGATAAGCGAGTCAACACCGGTGTCGCGAGCAAACTGCAACTCCCTGCGAGTGACGCCAACAACTCGTAGTATACAGTATGCTGTTCCATCAATCGACGATTCGCAGATTCTCTCAAACACGACACCTTGCAAACGAGCGACGTCGCCGACCCAAGGTCCGATGTCAAGTGAGTGTCCATCTCCGAACGATACGTCGCATGACATTCGCGCGATGTCAGTAATGACGGACCGAACTCAGTGTTCATCGTCGCACGACACGAGCAGCTCGTAACGACCGGTCTCACTTGGACGTTGCTCATCGCGCACCGCCATTTCGCAGGAGACGTAGGTTTTTATCGGGTGGGCATTATCATAATCTATGGTGCAGAAATTAAGCGGCCCACCAACATCAAATCCAATGATAGCGACGATTGTATTCGCATCTATGGATCAGAGTGTAGACTCCAGTGGTTCAAACAGTGTGGAGTAAAATGCGTCGTAGTCCATATGTCATTAATCGCAGAACTAAGTATTATTCGATATTGATCGTGGATATTCCGTCCAGTCCGGTAATATCCACGATAGCACCTGAGAATATCCGCGATGGCACCATCGTGGATATCACAATTATCCCGAGATCGCCGATTGTCTGGTGACCATTGCGAAGTGGACGATAACGCTGCGGTGCGGCTCGACAAGCATGATTTTGCTTGGGAGGGTCAGTCCGGCCGGCAAGCGATTGTTTCCTGTCTGTGTCAGGCAGTACGCGAGTCATCGCAGCAAATCGTCGGCTGCCGGGTCGGCTCTTGAAGCGGAATTCTCTGGAGGATTCGTCTCAAGCAGCGGCACCGGTGCCCATAGAACGAGAAGCGAACGGAGCGATCGTGAGCGGCTACGTACGTTCGGGGTGGACCGCTCGCTGGATTCCTTCCCAAGCCTGGATGTATGTCAGGAATGGCAGTCCGTCGACAGTCGGTTCCGCCAATCGGGTCACACCGTCGACTGCGGGGCCTTCTGCGACCATTCGCTCAAGTAAATGAAGTTGCTGCTTTGCAGGCCATGTTTCCGTGATGCTGGCCTGGTTCTTCAGCCAAAGGACGGAAGCTGCCAGAGCCATCCCTCCCCAATTGCTGATTCCGGCGACAATCGTCCAGTCGGTGGCAATCCGGCATGGGGTTCGTGGGGCGGACTCATTGTTCAAGCGGAGTCGCAGTTCCTGCCAGGGAATGCTGCCCATGCCAATTTCGTTGCCACCATCTCCGATTCCAATCGTTTTGAGATTTGGTGCTTCGTGGGCGAGTTCGAACAGGCGATGCAGCGGAGGGGTGAAGGAGTCAATGCAGATCCCTCGCATGTTGTAGCAGTGGTCTTGCTCGTCGCCGGGGACCAGTGACTGGAACTCAGCGGCATCAATCAATCGGTTAGTGTTGATTTGTTGTGCGACGGATTGAGTGGTGTGAGACGGGCCGACTCGTTCAATCGCGATCAAGTGAGTCCATTGTGAGCCTTGTTCAGTCGCTGTTGCCCGGAACCAATTCTCAATTTCCTGCTCGCCATCACCTGGTGTAACAACAGTGTTAGCAGGGAGTTGCATTTCTCTGGCGGCGACTTTTGTGGCGCCGAAGCAGAATGTGTCCGTCACGATTCGGATGGTCATCCCGCAGTGGATCAGCGCTGCGGCCAGCATGGCTGCTCCAGGGGGGCCATCCGTTTCGGCGGAAGGGGGATTGGCTGCGGGGATAAAAAAGCCGGTGACAATCACCACGAATTGACCTCGCCGGGACAGATCGCCTGCTGCCAGGGCGAGTTGCCCGGGGCAGAGTGGGCCTCGCGTTTCCTCCGTTGCGATCAGGCCACGTCGCGCAGGGTCGCGCCGTATCATGCGATCGACTTCGTCAATGGTGGCCTGATTGATCACGCGAGTTCGTCTGGGCCTGAAGGGGGAAAAGAAGTGAAGACAAAACGAAAGCGATGGCCAAAATCGAGAATGATTTGGGGAATTGCTCGGCAGAATCTGCGGTTGAAAAATATCTATTTCGTCATGGAGTCGGCGGGCTGCAGTTTATCCACTCGAAAACAGGAATTCCCATCGAAAACAAGTGATTATCGTTTCTTGCTTCTGAGAAATTATTCAACGATTCAGGTTCATTGGTTGTCAGTCCGAATGGATGTTGACAGAATCCGTCCGTTCATAGGGCGGGCAGAGTGTGTCGACAGAGTCGATCCGCTGCCATTCCGCGCGGGAAGTGAGTCGAGATGGACGAGAAAAAGCCTTCCACATCTGATATTTTAGCAAAAATTCGTGCGCAGAAAGCTGCTGCAGCGGGGGCGGCGTCGCCACCACCAGCAGAGACACCCGCGCCCGAACCGGCGCCGGCTCCTGAAGCTTCGGCGGCACCAGCACCAGCGAATCCAAAACCCGCTGCGCCGGCTGCAAAACCGGGGTCAACCAAGGATATTCTGGCTGCAATCCGAGCCAAAGGTGCCGGGGCTCCTGCTCCTGCCGCCGCGGCTGCCGAGCCAGCACCTGCTGCTGCGTCGCCCGCTCCAGCGGCAGCGGCCAAGCCCGCGGCGGCTGCTGGGCCACGTCCTTCTGTTCAGGACATGCTGAAGGCGGTGCGCGAAGGGAAGGGGGCGGCTGCTCCTGCTGCTGCCGCACCGGGGGCTCCCAAGCCGACAGTAACTGCTCCGCCGATGCCTGCGAAGCCCGTTTCGGCTGCTTCCAAGAAGGCGCCAGCTCCGCAGCGACGAAGTCTCGCCTGCATTCTGCTGGTTGCTGTAGCTAGTCTGGCGTGTTTCATTGGTTCGGCGCTGACGGGCAGTGTGGCGTTGTTCGCTGCGGGGATGCTGGTCTGGTCGTTTCTGATGACCCCATTCATGGCGGCCTGGGCTTCGCTCGTTGAGGTTGCTTCTCTTGGCACGCTGCATACAGCGCGTTTCATGATGCCGAATGTGCTGGTTGAACCTCCTTCAAAGTTCAAGGTTGGTCCGATCTCGGATTACCCGCTGAATACGGTTTCAAACAAGTGGAAAGATCAGTTCGGTGTCTGGATTGTTCATACGGATCAGTATGAAGGTCAGAATCTGATTTTCGCACTCGCTTCGGTCTGTACGCACCTGGGTTGTACGCCAAGCTGGCTGGATGGTGAGCAGAAGTTCAAGTGTCCATGCCATGGTTCTGGTTTCTACATCACAGGCGTGAACTTTGAAGGTCCTGCTCCGCGTCCGCTGGAACGTATGGGGTTGAGGATTGCCGAAGGGATGCTTGAGGTCGACAAGAGTATGAAGTTCCAGGAAGAAATGGGGCAGTGGGTTGATCCTGCTTCCTTCGTTTCGGTTTCCTGAGGTTCGATCGCCGGATAAGTTGCGGCGTTGTTTTCAAGGTTGGGTTGGCGGGATAAGGGCGAATCGATGTCTGTTGGTGATTACATCCGCGGCTCGCAGATTTGGAAGAGTATTTTTCGGCATCCCGCTCCGGTGGATCGTCGTAACCGCATCGTCGTGATGCTGACGAACTTCTTTCTGCATCTGCATCCGGTGTCGATCAAGCAGCAGGGGATTGCGCTGTCGTACACGTGGTGCATGGGCGGGATCACGTTCTTTCTGTTTCTGGTAGAAACAATCACCGGCGTTCTGCTGATGTTCTACTACCGGCCGACCCTGCAGTTCGCTTTCAACGACATTCTCGCTCTGCGCGACGTCACGACGCTGGGGATCATGCGTGAGGTGCATCGTTGGGGTGCACATGCGATGGTGATCACGGTCTGGTTGCATATGTATCGCGTGTTCCTGACGGGAAGTTACAAGCCGCCCCGCGAATTCAACTGGGTGATCGGGGTGCTACTGCTTGTTTTGACACTCCTCTTGTCGTTCACCGGCTATCTGCTGCCGTGGGATCAGAAGGGTTACTATGCGACACAGGTCACCACCAACATCATGAGTGCGACTCCGGTGGTGGGTGCGGAAGTGCAGATTCTGGCACAGGGCGGTCGTGACTATGGTCATCTGACGCTGACGCGTTTCTTTGCGATGCACGCTGGTATGTTGCCGGCTTTGCTGGTGGGTTTTCTGGCGCTGCACATCTATGTGTTTCGGCGGCATGGTCTGACGGTGCATGATCCGAAGCATGCTCCGGATACCACTTTCTGGCCGGATCAGGTGCTGAAGGATGCGGTGGCGTGTCTGGCGGTGCTGGCGACGGTGCTGTTGCTGGCGGTGCTGCGTCCGGCCGAGTTGAGTGCACCGGCTGATCCTGCGGTCAAGTTTGATGCGGCTCGTCCGGAGTGGTATTTCCTGTTCCTGTTTCGGTTTCTGCGGTTTCATGCAGTAGAGGCTCTGGGGCTGACTTTCGGCGCGATCATCGTTCCGGGAATCATCATGGGAATCATTGCCGTGATGCCATTAACAGAGCGTCTGCTGGGGCAGTTTGGACATCTGCTGAACAAAGCATTCATGTGGTTGCTGGCGGTGGGTGTCGTGGCACTTACAGTGCTGGCATTTTATGAAGACGCAAATGATCGCGGGCATCAGGCGGCGCTGTCGGAAGCTCATCGGGATGCAGGTCGAGCGATTGAGTTGGCGGCAGGACCGGACAAGATTCCGGTGGAAGGCGCTGTGACTTTGCTGCGGCGT